>CAYSPM010000028.1:0-13772 GCA_964432925.1 uncultured Pirellulales bacterium
AAATATCGTGCTGGCGATACATTTGAGGCATTTTCTCAGCCTCAATTCTGCCGGTAATCTCGATAATGTCACTGAATCCAGCTTCTATTGAGCTTTTCCTTAGTTGTTGCTCATCTGGCCCGCCACCAACGAGGGTAAAGCGGATGTCGTATCCTTGGTCGCGTAGTATCTTTACGGCAGCTATTAGCAGTTCCACACGCTTGGTGACAGATAGTCTGCCTACCGTTAGCAGTCTAAAGGTTTCTTTTTCCGCAGATACAAGGTTCTGCCCCTCGCTATTTTTAGAAGGGTGAAATCTGTCGAGCTCAACGCCGTTTGGAATGACTTTTATCGCTGCAGATGGCAGGAATCTCAATGCGCGGTTTTTCAGTCCTTCACTACAAGCAACCAGACAGATGGCCTTTGTCCAAATGGCTTTGAAAACTGGTCCCAGCAGCTTGTAGTCCAATTTCAGTCTGGCGTGTTTGCCCGGTACATCTGAGCCACGTAATGAGATTATGTAGGGCAGTCTGTTTGCCGTTCGGTAGCAAAGCCAGCCTGAAGGGAAGCCAAAAAATGCGTGAACCAAATCGTAGTTGTTTTCCAGCAACAGCCTGTGGTAGTACCCATGTGCTTTTACCAGCCACTCGATGACCTCGGTCTTCCGCCAGAAGTGAAGGTCTTTTTTGTGCAGGCCCACTTTATAGATTGTGATGTTCTCGGAGAACTCTTCTTGGGAAAAGCCCGGTTTTGGCCCCGACGTTAGAACATCGACCTTCAGTGTTGTAACGTTGGCATACTCTCTTATTAGACACAGGTGTGCATGCCCTGCTCCCCCACCGATAGGTGGGAACTCGTAATTAAGCATCAATATTTTCATACGATGCTTAGTATAACAATGTCAGCGTTTTCTGTACAGCGTTGCTGTGCCCAACCCTAGTAGGAGAATAATAAACGACGCTGGCTCTGGAATGATGCGGCTGACAGTCATCGTTTCGTTAGCGGGTGAATACTCAGCCACGTACATTGCTCCATCCGGACCGAATGCGAGACCGCGTGACGCTGTTGTTACTGCGAATTTTACTGCTGTTCCGTCAGGCTCGACTTTCCACAGCGAGCTTGCTTGTTCGAGGTCAGACCAGCCGATTACAAATAGCTGGCCTCCAAATATACCGTACTGATCGAATTCAGCTCTTAAAGCGCCTGCTAACCCAGGAGAGAACCTGTTTGCTTGACCTTCGCTGTCCAAGGAAAAAAGTCCGCTCACCTCCGGTGTATATCCAAATCTTGTTGCCACGTACATTAGGCCGTTGTAATCTGTTCCAGGGTCAAAGGCGATGTCAAAAGGTGCGCCCCGCCATTTGTCCAGCTCGGAATAACAGAGCCGAAATGTTAATCTGATTTTTTAGAAACGGCACTGGTTAGCTATTCAGATGCTTATCTTCTTAGCGATGACATATAGATTTGTTTGAAGAAAGAGCGGCAATCGGCAAAAGTCTATGAGTTTGAAAATGTGAGCTATCGGCCCAAATTTTCGTAATTTCTCGATAGTGAATTCATTTATAGGATTCATTTTTACAAATTTTGTGTGAAATCCATGTCTGGCAAGGCGTCTGCTCAATTGCCCGGGTGTATGCAGCGACGGATGTGCTCGACGCCATCTCAGGGATTTCTTCGATAAAGTCTCAAAGATTGCGTTACTGAATTTGTTTGGTGTCTGGAAAAGGTAATAACCCCCTGGTCGAAGAATACGGTGAACCTCGCTCAAGTGTCTATCTATTCGGGCAATATGCTCAAATAGATCGAAGCTCAAAATTAGATCGAACGATTTGTTCTCATACGGCAGTGCTTCTGCAGGTTGAACCTCCAGATGAATCTCACCGTATTTCCTGCGACCATAGGCAACTGCTTCTCGTGATATATCAACACCGGTAACATCATATCCCTGCTTTGTCAGTTCAAATACGATAGTGCCAATACCACAGCCGATTTCCAGTATTTTATCTGTCGGTTTTATTAAGTCTGTACGGGTAAGGAACTCGATATTCGTCTGAACGTTTCCACGTTGTTCTTTACCTTTCTGTAATCCTTCTCGCCAGGCCTCATCGTAAAGGGCCTGTTGCTTTTTTAGTTCTTGATCCATTGAATTTGTTGATGCGTTACTATGCATCTACTTACGTTCGAAGACAATGTGCTCTCCAAACATTCTGTGTCGAAGAAACGGCCAGGCCGACACAGCCACAAAGCGTCTTGGCTGGACGATATTGTAGTTCGTCATCACGAATTCTCTAAAAGGTGCCAGAATGCTGTATCTTTCAGCCTCTTGCTCATCGAATTGTGTTGTTAGCATTTCACTCCATACTCTGTCGAAAGCATCCACCACCGTTTTGTTGTTTTGTGGTAAGAATCCTGGCTGTTTTGCTCCCATGAAGCCGGGCGGTGCAATTGGCCAAAGTTCATAGGGCGGCCTTTCAGTTGGTATATGGCGTTTGCGAGTATCGACAATGAATTTCGGCATCGCCTGCTTGAACTCATCTAACAGGGTGATAACGTCCTGGGCTAATACCTGCGGTGCCTGTCGAGTCGTAGTAAACGCCCGGGAAGCTGAGCTGAATCGTTGCGCTTGAACGTATATTCCTGGTACCCAGCCCCAAACGTAAATCTTGTCTGTCGGTTCGGAGTTTTCACGGATATAATTGCCCACGATCTCCCATGGTGCTTTTACATTTTGCTTTCGGCGTTTGGATGTTTCCTTAAGCTTCTGGGCATAACCTCTCTGTCTCTGGCCGTAGCTGCGTCCACTGTATGGACTCGTTGTTATGCCAAAGAATATATGCCATGATAGCACTATCATCAGTAAAATACTGATCGTCCCTACAACAAACCACAATGTCTTCTCAGCAGCTTGAGCCAATCTGTCGTGATAAAGAGCCGTCAGATATCCAGCGAGCATCGCGGCTGAGGCGTTCATAGGTAAGTAATACTGCTCATACGAACGGGGGCTTATCCATACAAAAGCCATATCCAGCACCCACCACACCGCTAGTAGCAGTACGAACCGGTCGTATGAGACTGGCGTAACCTTGTTGCCCCTGCGCCTTCGTAGTGCACCACGCACAATTCTTACGACTATGGCGCAGACCGCCAAAGATATTGGCAATATAAGTTTGCTGTAGTATCGCAGGACGATGGGCCATTGATCAGAGAAAGGCACCATTTTTCGGCTTCGACTAATATAATCCGAGGCTGTTTTTGCTTGGTCCGTAGCTAATTTTACCGGGGCGGACTTCGTTAGTGTTTGCCACACGAACGTGTAAGGAAGATTCAATTGTACGTTCCAAGCCAGTATCCATATATAAAGTGGTGCAAGTGCCGCTATTGCCCCTGCCAGCAGAAGCGCGATGTCAAAGCCTGTTCGCTTCCAGGTCTTATTCTTCAGTACCGGTTGTAGCACGACAAATAGGCCAACTGCACCGATAGCTGAAACTCCTGTTGGTTTAAAAAGCGGCGCCCAAATCAAAAAAGCGCCAGTCAACATCGCCTGCCACCATTTGCTGTCGAATTGGTACAAAATGAAACAGCTAATCCCTATCACCATGTAGGCGATCATATACTGTTCTTTGACGTTACCGAACTTAGCAATCAGCGGCGCAGAAAGATACACTGATGCAACGATGACCCCTACGGCAGCAGCTAATGCACCAAAGAGCCTTCGCATTGCCACGAACATGAGCACTAACGCCGCTGCTTGAAGGATCATCTGGATTAACTTAGCCCCTGTTTCATTGAAACCAAATAGCCAAACACCCAACATGTTGACCAGTAGTGTTCCCAGCCGAGCACTTGGCTTTTCTTCAACGCCGATTTTTGCGCCAGATAGTATATGCGCAGAAGAGTAGACGTATGCGCCGCTATCGAATGGGCCGGGAGAGTTGAACTCAAAATATTTACCAAGGGAAAAGGGAATGCCCGCCAGAATGACTATCACCACAAGAGCAAAAATGTGCATTTGCTTTCGGCTTTTAGGTCGAGTCGTGATATGAGTATCATGCGGTGCTGCCTTTTTGTGTGGAGGTTTCTTTTGTCGGCTGGGCTTGCTCATCCCTTATCCCCACGATCCTTAATCGATTCGAGTATTTCCTTTATCACATACGTAGGGCGGTTCTGTGACTCATGGTATGTTCGCACTAAAAGCTCCGCAAGCAATCCCATTAGTACGAACTGAATTGTAGCCGTGATCAACAGCGCAGTCAGGACTAATAGTGGATTCCTGTTCATAGACAGATGCGAAGGAGAGATAAACTTTTGATAGAGTACTACAAGACCCGATGTCACAGCCACAAGTGCACTTGCTGCTCCTAAACCGCCAAAGATGTAGATCGGCTTAGTTGAAAACGAACCTAAGAATTTGACCGTGATAAGGTCTAGTATTACCTTGAGTGTCCGTCCCAGACCGTATTTTGGCGCGCCCGAGGTTCTGTGTCTGTGGTTTACCTCGATCTCAACGATCCTGGCACCGCTCCAGCTTGCCAGCGCTGGTATGAAGCGGTGCATTTCACCGTACAATTTCGTCTCGGCTAAGACCTCTCGACGATATGCTTTGAGCGTGCAACCAAAGTCATGCAGTTTAACACCTGTAATTCTGGCAATCAGCCAGTTGGCGATTTTAGATGGTACAATCCTTGTTATGAGTTTGTCGTGTCGATTTTTTCGCCAGCCACTAACAACATCGAATCCCTCATTAAGTTTAGTGAGCATCTTAGGTATATCTGCCGGGTCGTTCTGCAAATCAGCGTCGATCGCAACGATGATTTCGCCCCGCGCGTGCTCGAAGCCGGCACTAAGTGCGGCTGTTTGGCCAAAGTTCCTACGGAAGCGGATTATCCGGATTCTTGCATCCTTCTTTTGCAACTGGCTCAGTATCTCGAAACTATTGTCTGTGCAGCCGTCGTCAACGAACACTATTTCATAATCGTATTTATCGGCCAGGGTTTGTGTGATCTGCTCGTGAAGTGGGCCGAGGTTGTCCTGCTCGTTCAGAATCGGCACTACTACTGAGACCTCACGATTATTTTGCTTGATGTTTTCATCGACCATGCTTTTCTCCAAAGGTATCACTCTGTTGCACTATACTAATGCCTGCGTCGGCATTTTGCAATAACGCCAGTCACGTTCACCTAACAGAATATCGGCTGTAAAGCCTGTACCTGGTAAGCCAAAAATATCAGAAGGTCTATGGGAAACTGCTAATTGTCGAGTATAATGCGATGCAACCGTCTCGACAGCGTGCAGGTCTGGTTACAAAGGTAGAAGGTGGGATTTCTGTAGTCGGCCACAACAAAAGGCGAAAGGGTAGCACCTATGTTATACGAGGTCTTCTATTTGATCGGCCTTGTGGGAGTTGCCATACTGGCATTTATCGTTGGAAAGAAACTCGCTAGACCGCGAAAAACACAGTCCAAAACAACTACTTTTCTGCTTAGATCAATTCAGGCAATTGCCGAATTGGCCGTCCTGGAATACATCACTGAAGGCGTCGCTGAGATCAAAGAAAAAAAGACCAGCCTAATTACAGTTCGTTGGAAGAGGGGGCTCTTAAGATACACAGCGAAACTCAAGGTCGGCTTTGATCTGGACCGGCTGGATTACGCAATTGATGATGTCCAGAAGGTAATTCGGATTGCACTGCCCAGCCCGAGAATACTGAGCTGTGAGATTTACAATAGGAAGTTCTACAAGCTGCCTCTGGAAAAGGCCGAGAACATCCCATGGAAGGTAGACATCATCGAAGACTTCAGTTCCGAGGAAGTCCTCGCCCTTGATGATGAAGCCAGAGATAGCGCTCTGCAAAACGTCAAAGAGTTCTACGTGCTGGACTTGCTCCAGGACAAAACCAAGCTGGCCTTTAAGAAGATTTTTTCGCTGTCTTATCCTGACTATAGCACAGATATATCAATTACAGGCCAAACCCAGGAACAGCCCGCCGGTCAACTTCCCGAGCAAAAGGCCTCCGAAAATTGAGCTTATACCTACGACTGGCAAGTGAGGCACTATTGGGATTGCCTTACCGTGGTGTGTTCTTATACTTGTACAATATCGTTCTTCAAGGTGTTTTTTACATTTTTGATTTTTCATTTTTAGGCTTACACCTTAGTATGCTTTTATGCTGGAGAAAGGCCTCGTTCAGATTTATACAGGTGGTGGTAAAGGCAAGACAACGGCTGCCTTTGGCTTGGCACTTCGCGCAGCCGGGCAGGGAAACAAGGTACTGATTTATCAATTCCTAAAGCCCCCGTCTTTGGATATCGGTGAGCGTTTTGCACTGCAACTTGGAGCAGTCAGGATAAGGGTTGAAGCCCTTGATGTGCTCTGGGATATGGCAAAATCATTCGAAGACGAACAGGCCATTGCCAAAGCAAGGGCTGCAATCAGTGATGCTCTGAAGCGACTTGCGGAAACGGCAGAAAAAAAATTCTATGATGTTCTTATACTTGATGAGATTATCTATTGTATTTCAAAAGGATTGTCGAGTTTCAAAGACGTGAAATGCCTTATCGAGAATCGTGATCCTGCTGTTGAGATCGTTTTGACCGGCCGTGGCGCGAGCAAGGAACTGATAGAAATGGCCGACCTTGTCACCGAGATGAAGAACATCAAGCACCCATTCGATAAGGGTGTGCCTGCCAGGCGAGGTATTGAGTTTTAATAGCATTAGGATTTATGTGTAAATGAGTGGATGTATAAAACGCCAATGTACCTTGTATATTTGTGCAAGTGCTTCCTGATGGAGTTTTGCTATGTCTAAGAGTGTTGCTGCGATTATTTGTGCTGCGGGGCCGGCCAGCAGGTTCGGCGGGAAAAGAAAAAAGCAGTTTCTTGATGTAGCTAACCGAGCTGTTTTTCTGCGAAGCGTAGAGTTATTTGCCAATCGCCAGGATGTCAAGCAAGTTCTGCTGGGTATCCCGGAAGATGACAGAGAGATTGTCGAGGTAAAGTGGGGAGCGAACCTGAAATTCTTTGGCGTTAAAGTATTCTTTGGGGGCAATCAGCGTTTCGACACTGTCGTCAAGGCTCTGGAGCTTGTCAAAGATGATATTGGCCTCGTAGCAGTTCATGATGCCTGTCGATGCTGCGTAACTGAGGAATTGATTGAAAAAGTCATAGATGCTGCCACCAAAAGTGGAGCTGCAATACCCGCCTGTCCCATTACAGCAACCGTAAAAGAGGTAAAAGATGCCAAGATAATAAAGACAATCGATAGATCCAACCTCTACGAAGCACAAACTCCACAGGTTTTTGAAACCGGCCTGCTGAAAAAAGCTTACGACAATCTCAAGAATCTTGACCAGAATAAAATCAGCGACGATTCACAGCTTGTTGAGGTTCTGGATAAGCAGGTGACAATCGTGGAAACGGACTCATCGAATATCAAGATTACATATAAAAATGACATAGCCATCGCCGAAGCCATCTTAAAATCCCGCCCAAAATCTAAGCACGAAGGCCACGCTGGTCCATATATTGAGGCACAATGGTAAGCTCTGAAGACTGTTTATCATTCAGAAGTGCAAAAAATGTGAGGTGTTTACGGAGTGGGTAAAATTGGCTTAAAGCGGTAGTTTGTCGGAATATTAGAGCCTTGGTTAACGATAGAAGAAATACCTGGTCTGCAAGAATAAGAAGAACGGTCACCTCGGTATTGCCGGTCTCCAAGCGACGAAAAGGTCGCTGCATTCAATGTGGTGCTTGTTGTAAGCTGCCGAACGAGTGTCCCTTTCTCAGGTATAAACCAGATGGAACCTCTTATTGTTCTATCTATATGGTCCGGCCATTGAACTGCAGAAAATACCCACGAGCCAAATCTGAATTCATTACCGAAGATACTTGTGGTTATAGATTCCAGTAGGGGTGTTTTTTTTCTTATGCAGCTTAATAGGTAGTGCTTTTGACCATGTTGTTTCGTTTTAGTTTATGCAGGGAAAATAGGATGCCGAGTGCTAATAGCGCTGCTGTTGTCGGCTCCGGTATAGGGGGCTCTTCAGGTTCTTCTTGCTCTGGTGATTCATCTTCGTCCAAAGTGCTGGAGTCTATTATAATAGTTGGTGTGCTGCTAACGACCTGAGGCCTTGAATTTGTTCCTGTCGCAAGGCTGAACGTTGGTTGTCCGAAATCTACTGCTGAGCGAAACGATCCGCCACCGCCGAAGCCGGAACCAGTGGTGCGACTGCTTACCTGGCCTGCATCTTTATCGGGCAACTCAAAGTCGGCTTGGTGGAACAGTGCGATGATGATCTTTGGTTTGTTAAGATATGCAACAGTCCGGCTCGCCGCCGGCTCGCGAACGTCTCCCAACCATTGAATAAATTGATAACCGGGACTCGGAGTTGCAACCAGAGTAATCTCTGAATTCAGGGCAAAGTGGTGCACTCCCGAGTCTGGAGTCACTGTGCCTCCATCGGCGGGCGCCGTGTGGACGAGAATCGCAACGTCTATAGTACGGCCATTAGCATCCACAGCAATCCCGACTGTTATGAGCACAATGGCAACTAGCGCGCAACTTAATTTTCGAACGTACAGCGCCTTCACGCTATCTCCTCCGTGCAGATAAATTAACTTAGGCGAGATTATCAGAGCTGATAATATTCACACTCCTATGTATAAATTAAACCGCGTTTGAAATATTTAGTCAAGTTTTTTCTGACTAAATGGTCCTAATTGTTGATATTCCCACATTCTCCTACGACTCTGAGAAAGTGGAGAATACGTGATGTTGTATTGGGAAAATTGGCCTTTACACGGCTATAAAGTGGGTTTTTTACCTTATTCGGTGCTGACTCTACCGACCAACTGATGGGCAAGACGGGTTGGTTCTGGAAGGCGATATTTCGTTGTGCAGGTTAGCGTTATCTTGATTGCATCTTTTAGCAGGCACTTATTGCCCACGGATATAAAAACCGGTTTTACATTACGTTTGGTCCGGACTACTGCGCCAATGACTTCCTGCTCGGAACTTGCGGATCGAGGCCCGGCCTCACGTCGAACAATCGTTCGGTCCATGAGCAACCTGTATTTGCCTTGTTCAGGTGGTGGCTCTTCGAAGGTGCCGGTCAATCTGCTTTTGGCACAGCCGATGGTTGGTTTATCGAAAAACAGGCCCAGATGCGCAGCCAAGCCGAATCGTCGGGGATGGGCTATACCTTGACCATCAATAATAAAGGCGTCGGGCTGGCTCTTCAGCTTCTCAACCGCTGCGAGACAGACAGGAGCTTCACGAAACGAAAGCAGGCCAGGAATGTATGGGAAAGTGAGTTTTTGCGAAGCCGAAGCTGTTTCGATAACATTAAACTCCGGCAATTTTAATGGACCCCATAGACCCTCCTGCTGGTCCGGCACCTGTAATACAACCACAGCAGCAAATATCTCATGTTTGCTCTTGCTCAAGGCACAGTCTAGGCCAGCTATTAGCTTTGGCATCTCTTTAATAGGTGTAAATTGTACTTTGTTGGCAAGCTGTTTTTGGAGCTCTCTGGCCTGTGAGTAAGAAAAATTCCAATCGTGTAGCTTCTCTATTTGCATGAATATCACTAAGCTAATCGTCTGAGCCTTTCCTCAAGGTCACTTATTGGTGTAAAATACCACGTTCTTCCTACTTTCTGACTGGCGAGAAGACCACGATTTTCCAAGTCCAACAGGTCAAGTCGACTCGTCTGATAGACTACATTGTGGCTGATTTGATGCGATTTGAAAGTGTACTTATAAAGCGGGTGGCGCAGAGCATGACTGATAAGGGCGCGTTGCCGATAGTTGAGTACGACCAATCCATGGAGTTGCTGTTCGAGTGTGTGCAGTCCTTGTACTTTTCGCTCAATGTATTCGTAAAGTTTTTTGATTGCCTGTTGTATCACTCCGAGGTGGTAAAGAATAAAGTAAGTCAAGTCATTGTCATCTGTCTCTGTATAAAGAAACGCACGGCTATATTTGGCAGGGGCTTTGAGAATAATTTGTGAAATAGAGATAAACTCAAAGAGCCAAAAACCGTGCCGTAGCATCGACCAATAGAATAGAGCTCGGGCTGCTCTGCCGTTCCCGTCAACAAAAGGATGGTCGTACGCGAGCCAAAAGTGTAAGACAATCGACCGTATGACAGGATGTACGAAGCCCTCAGGGCTTTTGGAATTAGCAAAATCGCACATAGCAGCCATTCTATCTCGGAGTTGCTGAGCAGGCGGTGGGTCGTGAAAAATCTCATTGTACATGTCACCAACGACTATTCGTTCGTCAGCTTTGCGAAACCGACCAGCCGCCGACCGATCCTTAAGCGTCTTTTCGGTGATTATTCGATGGATGTCAAATACAAGTTCACGTGAAAGGGGCTCCTTCCTCAGTTCGGCTATCCGTTGCATGGTTTTGAAGTTGTTAAGAATCATTTGTTCGCTTTTATCGCGCGGCGGACGTCCGCTTTTGATCATTTCCTTGGCGATCTCGCGCGTCGTTGCCGCTCCTTCAAGTTGACTGGATGTGATCGCCTCCCGGATAAGTGAATTAACGTAGTATTGATCTTTTGTCTCCGGGTTTGTGATCTGTTCTGGCATCCGGATGAAACCTCCAGCGCCCTGATCGATCTTGTGAAGCATTTCGGGGATTGGGTCGACCTCAAGATATTTGAATGGCTTTGCCTTTTTGTCCAGCAGAGGCACCTGCTTGAATAAGTTGCGCCGATGTATCTTCAAGGCAAACCACCACTCTTCGTGAGAAAGCTCCCTGGGGGGCGAGTAATAGCGCAGTTTGTCCCAGTGAAGGTACTTGCCTCTCTCCAAAGAACCAAGGTCCTCGGCAAATACCTTACTTAGGAGTTCCGGGTTATTCCTAATGGACTCCCAGATTACATCCACCTCAGGAGGTGATTTTGGGACTTTCATTTAATTATCCTCTTTGAAAACAAAGGCTTAGAGATATACTAATTACTTACTAATTTATTAAAATTTAGTATATGGTTATTCTTCTCTTGGGTCAAATACTAAATTCATATATTTTAGTATTAAATTAGTATAAGTCTGCCGGAATTTAGCCTTCCGATAATATACCAGCCTATGTGGGCTCGCTGCAATCGGGCTAACATGCGCGAAGAAGCGTTTTGACAATATTCTACGAATCGCCGTGGCAAAATAACTTTTGCGCATTTGCCATGTTTTTGTACAATCATTGATTTGGGTAATTCTGATCTTTTCATTATAACGTTGTCTTTATAATCATGAAGGTAATATGGCTCAGCTAATGGACAAAGCAATCAAAATTACCGGTGCGGCGGAGCATAACCTTAAGAATATCAACCTGAGCATTCCGCGTGATAAACTCGTTGTGATTACCGGCATAAGTGGCTCGGGTAAAAGCTCTCTTGCATTCGATACTATTTACGCTGAAGGACGACGAAAATACGTCGAGTCGCTCAGTGCCTACGCCAGGCAGTTCCTCGAACAAATGCAGAAGCCTGCTGTTGCTGACATAACCGGCTTGCCACCAACCATTGCCATTGAGCAACGACGTGCCAGCAGCAATCCTCGTTCAACAGTGGCTACAACAACCGAAATCTATGACTATTTCCGGTTGCTCTTTGCCCGTGTAGGTCAGCCCCACTGCTGGGTGTGTGGTAAAGAGATTACAAGCCAACACTCCACCCAGATTGTTGATTCTATACTTGCTCAACCAGAGGGAACAAAAGTCCAAATATGCGCCCCTCTTGTTCGTGGTAAAAAGGGCGAGCATAAAGACGTCCTCGCCGGCATTCAACGTGAAGGATTTGTACGAGTTCGCATCGACGGAACAATTTACGATGTTCGCAATGTCCCTACTCTGAATAAGAATAAAAAGCATGACATAGCAGCGGTCGTCGACAGGCTGATAATTAAAGATGGAATCCGCGTACGATTAGCCGATTCGGTCGAGACGGCACTGAAACTCGCAGATGGCATCCTGTTGGTTTTAGTTCAGCAGTCCAATGGCCTGGAAAGCGACAGTGGCAAAGGTCGATGGGAAGAGATAATTTACAGCGAGAAGTTTGCATGTCCACAGCATCCACAGGCCAGCCTTGAGGAGTTATCACCCCGTCTATTTAGCTTTAACAGTCCATACGGTGCCTGTAAAAGCTGTGACGGCCTTGGCACAATACTGGAGTTTGACCCCGACCTGATTGTGCCTGATAAAAGCATCTCGCTTGAGAACGGTGCCATTGATGCCTGGCGCAAGGGCGGCAAGCGAATGAATATTTTTTATAACAGACTTGTCAAGAGATTCTGTAGGAACACCGGTATTAGTAAATCTATACCTTTTGAGAGGATACCAAAAGATTATCAGAGAATTCTGATGTATGGCACAAACGACGCCGACGAGCGGAAACATGGCCTGTGGTTCGAAGGGATTATTCCGAATCTTTCACGTCGCTGGCAGAACACAACAAGTGAGTACGTCAAAGCCAGATTGCATAGCTATCTTTCCGAACAGCCTTGTCGCAGTTGTGGTGGCGCACGGTTGCGGCCTGAGGCAACTGCTGTAACGATTGGCGGGAAAAACATACACGAGTTGACGCAACTCTCAATCGAAAAGGCACAACAGTTCTTCAATAGGCTTCAACTTGACAAGGAAAAGACCTTTATTGCTGCGCAGGTATTAAAAGAAATTAAAGCTCGGCTCAAATTTATGGTTGATGTCGGATTGGGCTATCTTACGCTTGATCGTATGGGCAGCACACTCGCTGGCGGCGAAGCTCAGCGTATACGTTTGGCTACGCAGGTTGGAAGCGGTCTCGTTGGCGTCTGTTATGTTCTTGATGAGCCGACTATAGGCCTGCACAAACGCGATAACAAACGACTTTTAGGAATATTGCAGCGACTAAGCCGACTCGGTAATACCGTTATCGTCGTCGAACACGACGAAGACATCATAAGAAGTGCCGACCACATTATCGATATCGGCCCGGCTGCCGGCGCACAAGGGGGAGAACTTATCGTGCAAGGAAGCCTTAGTGACATAACCGGTTGCGAAAAATCACTGACTGGCGAGTACCTAAGCGGTAAAAAGAGCATCGCCTTACCGGTAAAAAGAAGAAAGTACAACCTCAGAAGGTGCGTCGAGCTAAAAGGCGCTTGCCAGAACAATCTCAAGATCATCGATGTTAAGTTTCCGCTTGGTGTGTTCATTTGTGTGACGGGAGTTTCCGGCTCGGGCAAGAGTACCTTGGTTAGTCAAATTCTATTAAGGGCTTTGAAACGCCGGCTCTATCAGTCCCGCGAAAAGCCGGGCAAACACAAAAATGTCCTTGGGACCTCTCAGATTGATAAGGTCATAGAGATCAACCAGTCGCCAATTGGCAAGACTCCACGGAGTAACCCCGCCACTTATACGGGCGTGTTCGACTTGATAAGGAAATTATACAGCATGACCCGCGAGGCAAAGATTCGCGGTTATAAGCCCGGCAGATTCAGCTTCAATGTCAAAGGCGGACGCTGCGAATACTGCAAGGGACAGGGAACAAAAAAGATTGAGATGCACTTCTTGCCGGACGTCTACGTCACCTGTCAAAGCTGCAAAGGTAAGCGGTTCAACCCCGAAACGTTGCAGATTACATACAAGGGCAAGAACATCGCTGATGTACTTGACATGAGAATGGAGGAATCGCTTGGGTTCTTTGCGAACTTCCCGGTGATTGTTAGAGTTCTCCGCACGCTCAGCGATGTAGGCTTAGGTTATATGCAACTTGGTCAATCCTCAACGACGCTTTCAGGCGGTGAGGCCCAGCG
>CAYSPM010000028.1:13872-22230 GCA_964432925.1 uncultured Pirellulales bacterium
AAATATCTAAAAGAGAAGCTTCAAATAAAGGATTGAGAAAGGATAAAATAAAAATTCAAACAGCAAAATCTGACACTATGCGTCCAAGTTGGCAGTTCCGGTTAGGTAGCATCGATGACTTAATGCAGATTGCCCGAGAGCTTAATCTTTCAATTGATGCTAATGGTGACGTTTCAAATCTGGCTGAGCCTGTTCAGGCGGGATCGCTTTTCATACCAAATTCGCTTGCAGTCCATCCTATGGAGGGCTGTGATGGCGATTCACAGGGAAGACCCGGCAAATTAACCTTTCGACGATATGATAGGTTTGCAGGTGGGGGAGCCGGCCTGCTTTGGGCTGAGGCAATCGCCGTTGTGCCGGAAGGCAGAGCTAACCCGAGACAATTATGGATCAATAGCAAAAACATGGAAGACTTTGCAGCGCTGGTCAAGCTAATCCGCCAGCGAGCAGCCCAGCACATGGGATCTAACCACAAGCCCGTTATCGTAGCCCAATTGACACATTCGGGAAGATACAGCAAACCCGAAGGTATAGCTCGACCTATCATTCCGCAGCGCGATCCTTACCGCGATGCACTTGTACCGCAGCAGCCGCCAAATCCAAAAGTTAAAAGCAGAATACCGGCTGATTGGCCTATCGTAGCTGACGAGTACCTCGATGAGCTTCAGCAGGCGTATGTTGATGCGGCTAAAATTGCTTTTGAAGTGGGCTTTGATGCGGTGGATGTGAAGTCATGTCACGGATATTTGATAAACGAGCTTCTCACCAGCCATAACAGGAGAGGAAAGTATGGCGGCTCATTCGAAAACCGGACACGATTTTTATTGGATGTTATTGATAAGATTCATAAAGAGCTTGGCGAGGACAAACCGGTAGTTACCCGGCTTGGCATCTACGATGCAATACCATATCCCTACGGATGGGCGGTTGACAAAGATGATTACACCAAGCCCGATTTAACAGAGCCCAAGAAGCTAATCACGCTTTTACAGCAGCGAGGTGTCAAACTAATTAATATCACAATTGCAAATCCCTATTTCAATCCGCATGTAGGCAGGCCCTTCAATGAACCAATCGTCGGAGGCTATGATGAGCCTGAACACCCGCTCGTTGGTGTAGCAAGGTTAATTAAGCTGACGGGTGAGGTTCAAAAAGAGTTCCCAGATATTGCTCTGGTTGGTACCGGTTACAGTTGGCTGAGGACACTGTTTGCCAATGTGGCAGCGGCGAGCAAGGCAAAGGGCCTGGTGACATTGGTCGGCGCGGGTAGAATGGCCTTTGCGTATCCTGACTTTGCCAGGGACATTCTAACTGCCGGCAGGATGTATCCGGAAAAAGTCTGCGTAGGTTGCAGCGGCTGTACCCAGATAATGCGCGATGGTGGAATGACAGGTTGTGTGGTCAGAGATAACGAAGTCTATGGGCCGATCTTCGAGCACGGCAGAATGAGCGATAGGGACAATCTCGTCCGGCTTGCGTCTGCCTGTCGTCAGTGTCAGGAGCCGACATGCCAGTTAGCTTGCCCTGCGTGCGTTGATATACCGGAGTTTATTTCTCTTTTCCTTGATGGCGACGATCGGGATGCTTACGAAGTGCTCAGAGAGAAGAACATCTTTCCAGAGATTTGTGCCTGGCTGTGTCCCGTTGAGCAGCAGTGCCAGGGTAATTGCCTGCAGAAATTCATCGGCGATGGGCCTATACCAATCGCTCATATACAAAAATATTTAGCTGAGCAGGCGAATAAAAATGGCTGGTCGAAGTTGAATATACCGACCAAGGCAACCGACAAGCGCGTCGCGATCATCGGCGCGGGTCCAGCAGGACTGGCCTGCGCGGCAAAGTTGCTTGAGGCTGGACACACTGTAACGATTTTTGATAAAAGCAAAAACTTCGGTGGGATGATAGAATCAGTTATTCCGCCTGACAGGCAATGTAGTTCATTGAGAAACGAACTTTCGGCTGTTTTTGCTGATATTTCTAAAGGCCGAATGAACCTCCAGCTTGGCCATGAACTTACTGCCGAATATAATTTGGATACTATTATGGCACAGGGCTTCGATGCCGCCTTTATCGGTATGGGGTTGCCCGGCGTAATGAGCATCAGCCGAGGCGACAAACCACAGGGCCTGCACAATGCCATAGATTTTCTCTCGGCTGCCAAGGAATCGACCGGCCTTGAGCTTACCGGCAAGCGCGTTGCTGTCATAGGTGGTGGTAACACCGCGATGGATGCTGCGGTTGCGGCAAAAGCGCTTGGGGCTGCTGATGTTTACATTATTTATCGGCGCTCTTTCAAAGAAATGCCAGCCTGGAGCAAAGAGCGCAATCAGGCAATAGAAAATGGCGTGCACTTTTTGATTCTCACTATGCCGCTCGGATACAAATCAAATAAGGGAATACTTACAGGCATAAGACTTTGCCCCACCAGGCTGGGTCAACCGGATGATACCGGCCGACGCAGACCAGAGCCGATAGAATCGAGCGCCTATGACCTTGATATGGGTATCGTGGTTGAGGCCTTAGGCCAGAAGTCTCCACCGCAAATTAAACAGTTGCTTCCAGGGGTGGAGTTGAAGAATGGCCTGATAAGGACAAATGATGATACATTGGCTACTCGTAGCTTAGCTACAAGCAGGCTGGGTGTTTTTGCAGGCGGAGATCTTGTCAGAGGACCTTCAACGGTTGTTTCGGCTGTAGCAGATGGAATGAAGGCTGCGAAACAGATACACCAATTTCTCAGCGAAAAGCGTGAAAAAGGAGACTAACAGATGAACGAGCGACCAGTAGCTATTGTTACAGGAGCAAGTCGTGGCATCGGAAGAGCTATTGCGCTCGAAGTGGCATCGATAGGTTATGACCTTGTTATTAACCGTTTTCAAAATACCACTCCACAAACGCAGAAAGAAGCTGAAGCCCTTGGCGCCCGTTGCGGGTTTGTGCCAGGTGACATCGGAGAAGCCAAAACAAGGCAACAGATTATCGATTTGACCAAAAGTAAATTCGAGCGCTGTGATATACTCGTAAATAATGCAGGCGTTGCTCCCTTGCAGCGCCTGGATATCCTCGAAGCGACCGAAGAAAGCTTCGAAAGGGTGCTCAACATGAATCTCAAAGGACCTTACTTTTTGACCCAGCAGGTAGCTAACTGGATGATCCAACAGAGACAGCAACACTCCAACCGTGCCCTTCGCGTTGTAAATATCGGCTCCATTTCTTCCTACACCAGCTCACCCTCAAGAGGTGAGTACTGTATCAGTAAAGCCGGCATATCAATGATGACAAAGCTTTATGCCGATAGATTGGCTGAATACGATATCGGCGTTTTTGAGGTCAGCCCGGGAATCATAGAGACCGACATGACCAGAGCCGTTAAGAAAAAATACGATAGGCTAATTACTGAGGGGCTTACACCAATTAAAAGATGGGGCCAGCCTGAGGATGTCGCAAGAGCAGTTGGTGCTATCGCCGAAGGCAAACTCGATTTCTCTACAGGTAGCATAATACATGTTGATGGTGGATTTCATTTAAGAAGACTGTAAATGGTAATTGGTTAAATGGTGAGTGGTTAAATGGATACCAATTTACCCATCGTCTGTTACCGGTCTTACAAGGGTGGAAGTTTTCGATTTTGAGTTTCTGGGAGTAATCATATATGGATATAAAAAGTACAATTACTACCCTTCTCAGAGATGGGCTTATTCTTGTTTTTAATCAGGATAAACTCGATGTTGTTCGAACAGCCGAGGCACTTATAAAAGCCGGTGTGAACAATATGGAGGTTACCTGTCGTATAAAAAAGCCTTTAGAAAAACTTGAGGCTTTATGCAAAGAACTTCCGGATTTCGTAGCAGGTGCAGCAAGTTTAATTGACTCACCGCAAATGCTTGGTGTTTACAACAAGGCTAATCAACAGGACCCATTGCCGGAACTTTCTCAGGCAGTTGATGCCGGCGTGAAATTCCTTGTTTCAGCGGCGAATTTCCGGGAGGAAAGCTTCAAAAAATTCGCTGGTAAAATAGCAATGATACCGGGGTGCAGCACGGTAACTGAAGTAATCGGGCAGTTTTCCAAGGGAGCGAATCTTTGCAAGATATTTCCAGCTAAGCAATTGGGTGGGCCCGCCTTTATTAAGGCAATTGACCCAGCTATTCATAAGATGATTAGCCTGGTGCCTACCGGCGGTACAAACGCTGGCAATATTCCCGGCTATATCGGCGTGGGTGTCCTGGTACTGGGCGGCTCATTCAGTATGATTGAAAAGGAAACAATGAAGAAAATAATCGACGGGCAGGACTATAACCTTTTAGCCGAGGAACTAAAAAAGATTAAGCAACTAATAGACCAGCAGCGATCGATTAAGTATGCCGGCCTTGATTTTTCTAAAGCGACCATCGAACAGATAAGCCAGGTTACCAAAAGAAAGTTCAACCTCAATTGATAGGTATTTCGCGATTGTGGAAACCAGGAAAGTGGGCAGCCACACAATTAACATCCAACGTTTCAACAGTGTCATAGTTGGTGCTGGTGCTGCGGGCATGAACTGCGCCGTGCATCTTTATGAATTCATGCGTGACAAGAAAGTCAAGAATCCCGGCAGCAGGATAGCGGTAGTGACACGCGGTATCGGCTTGGGCGCATCACGTATGAGCGGCTCGGATAAACAGACCTACTATAAGATAGGCACCAGTCCAAATGTGCCGGATAGCGCGGTTGAGTTTTCTAAGAGTCTAACTGCAGCAGGGTGCTGCCATGGCGATTTAGCATTAGCTGAAGGTATCAACTCGCTGAGAGAGTTTTATCATCTCGTTCAGCTCGGTGTCCCTTTTCCCCACGATCCTATGGGTAGCTACATCGGCTATAAGACCGACCACGACCCTTACGAGCGTGCTACTTCAGCAGGTCCCAAGACCAGCAGATTCATGAGCGAGTGTCTCCAGGCCCAGGCTGAGAAGTATGGCATTAATATATTTGATGACCAGGAGGTTGTGCAATTGCTCTCGATTGGTTCCGGCAGCTCCAAAAGGCTCACAGGAGTCGTCACACTCGACAAGAACAAAAGCAAAGGCTCTGATTTTACCTTGAATGTATATTTGTGCCGAAATTTGGTGCTTGCTGCCGGTGGTCCCGGGGAACTCTATGAAACAACTGTTTATCCTAAGGGCCAGGTAGGTATACATGGGCTGGCATTTGAGGCAGGCTTGGCAGCCGAGAATTTGACTGAGTCTCAGTTTGGCCTTGCCAGCATCAAGTTTCGCTGGAATGTCTCGGGTACTTATATGCAGGTCGTGCCTTGGATATTTAGCACGGACGCGAACGGCGGTGATGAACAGGAATTCCTGACCAGGTTTTTCCCCACTATGAGCAAAATGGCTACGAATATTTTTCTGAAAGGTTATCAGTGGCCTTTCGATCCCCAGAAGATTGAGAACCTACAGTCTTCATTGATAGACGTACTGGTATTTAATGAAACGCAAAAAGGCCGGCGTGTATTTATGGATTTTCGACAGAATCCTGTTCCCGGGTTATCCATGAAGGAATTCGATCTTAACGACCTTGAGCAAGAGGCCCTAACCTATCTGACAAATACTGGCGCAATGCAGTCCACACCCATCGAACGACTAAAACACATGAATCCTTTGGCGATTGATATATATAAGGAAAACGGCATCGATCTGTACACTGAGCCTCTTGAGATTGCTGTTTGTGCTCAGCATAATAATGGTGGTTTTGCGGTGAATCGGTGGTGGGAGTCGAATATCCCCGGAACCTTTATCATCGGCGAAATGGCAGGTACTCACGGAGTCAAAAGACCGGGAGGCTCGGCCCTGAATGCGGGACAGACCGGCGGTCTGCGAGCAGCCGAATATATAGTCAACGTATATGGCCCCGATCCTTGCGACTATGATGATAGGCTCATTGAGGAACAGCTCAAAATCTGTGTCGAGAAACTTGAAAAAATGGTCAGCTCCCGGAGTCCTCTTATGCCTGGAAAAGTTATGAAGGATATCCGCAGACGTATGACTACCTCTGCTGGACATATTCGTCAACTTGACGATGCCCGTAGTGCCTTGGCTGATGCCCTTGGTTTATATCGGAGTATCGAATCTGATGGCTTCCAATTAGGTGACAAAGCAGATATGGTTGATGCTGTTCTGGCGCGTCATTTATCTTTGGCAAGTGTCGGCTACCTCAAGGCCATCGTGACATTATTTTCTCAGGACAGCGGCTCACGAGGTTCGCATCTGGTTCTCGCCGATGACGGAACTGAGATACATCCGGATGTTATTGATAAAGCTACCGGAAAGCCGTTACGGTTCAAGCCGGAGAACACAAAACTGCGCAGCTCTATCCTGCGTATCGAGTACGATAGCAGCAAGTCAGACCTTTTCCGAACAACAAATGTTGAGCCAAGACCTTTGCCGACCGAAAGAAAAGCATTTGAGCCTGCCTGGCGGGATTATATAGAGGGAAAAATCTACAGCGGCTAACGTATATCTGAAAGATGCTCTTTATGGCGCTAATAAATATGAAGCCCGCGTCACAATGCAAGTATGACATACTATCACTGGGTGAAATAATGATTCGCTTAGACCCGGGCGAAGAAAGGATTCATACGACCCGACATTTTCGGGTTTGGGAAGGCGGCGGCGAGTACAATGTCGTTAGAGGTCTAAAGCGGTGTTTCGGAAAAAGGGCGGCGGTAGTAACAGCAATCACCGATAACCCGGTGGGTAGACTCCTCGATGATTTGATGTACCAGAGTGGTGTCAACATGGAGTATGTCAAATGGGTTCCGTACGATGGGATTGGCAGGAAAGTAAGGGTTGGCTTGAACTTCACGGAGCGAGGCTTTGGCCTGCGAGTTGCTGTAGGTTGTTCGGATAGGGCAAACAGCGCCGCCTCTCAATTGAAAAAAGGAGATATTGACTGGGAAAAGATTTTTGGTCAGGACAGTATCTGCTGGTTTCATGCCGGAGGTATATTCGCGGGCCTTTCCGAAACGACGCCGGATGTCATTCTGGAAGCGGTGACAACTGCAAAGAAGTACGGCACTATAGTCTCATACGATCTGAACTATCGCAAGTCGCTCTGGCAGGATATCGGCGGACAGGAAAAGGCAAAGCAGATAAATCACGCCATCGCCCCTTATGTTGACGTGATGCTGGGAAATGAAGAGGATTTCACAGCGGCACTCGGATTCGAGGTCAAGGGAATGGATAAAGGTTATTCAAAGCTCGACCCGGCAAACTTCAAGAAGATGATTGCTGAGGTGGTAAAGGAATTTGCGAACTTGAAAGTCGTAGCCACAACTTTGCGTAGTGCTAAGACAGCTTCAGTGAACGACTGGGGCGCGATTATGTATACCGGTGGACAGTTTTATGAAGCGGCGTTAAGGCCCGATCTTGAAATCTATGACCGCGTCGGAGGTGGTGATAGCTTTGCATCCGGGCTTATATACGGTTTGATGGAAGGAAAGTCCCCTGCGGATGTTGTGAACTATGGCGCAGCTCATGGTGCACTGGCTATGACCACTCCCGGCGATACAACCACGGCCAGTCTAAGTGAAGTTGAGAAGGTCATGCGAGGCGGTGGTGCCAGAGTCGACCGATAGATTCTGTAAAAGACTTGATGAGATTTTTCTTTGGAAAATAATGTCCTCTATCCCCCAGGCAGTTAAATGGATTGGTGGTATTAATGGATTTCTGGAGCTTATCGACCAACGTTTGCTCCCTGGACAATCCACCAAGCTTCATTGTCATTCTGTTGAGCAGCTCTATCAGGCCATAAAGACACTCGCTGTGCGCGGCGCGCCCGCTATCGGAGTAGCGGCAGCCTACGGGCCGATACTTGCTCTACAAGAACTGGCAGATAACAGCAGTTTGGAGCAGGGACTTATAGCTGTAAACCAGTCATGCGAATATCTTGGCTCAGCTCGTCCGACTGCGGTCAATTTGTTCTGGGCATTGGATAGGATTCAGCGAAAGGCTCAGAACATCGCCGTAAACTCAACAGCGAACTTGAGAAAATTTCGGGAGGATATCCTTGCCGAAGCCCACGCAATCTATCGGGAAGATGTCGAGATGTGTCGCAAGATTGGCGAAAATGGCGAGAAGTTCATCAAAGATGGCTTCGGCGTACTTACTCATTGTAATGCCGGTGCTTTGGCAACCGCAGGACAGGGAACAGCGCTATCGATAATGTTCGAGGCCTCCAACAGAGGCAAAAGGTTCAAAGTTTATGCTGACGAGACCCGACCGCTGTTGCAGGGTGCAAGATTAACAGCCTGGGAGTTAAAACAGGCTGGTATTGATGTGACGGTCATTTGTGACAATATGGCTGGTTGGCTGATGAAACAGG
>CAYSPM010000029.1:0-22147 GCA_964432925.1 uncultured Pirellulales bacterium
TCAGCTTTGAACCTGTTTTTATCTGCAACGTACCTTTATAAAATATTCCCAAAGAATAGGTTCTTTGGAAGAGAGCACATGACCTGGTGGGACTACGAGGATGTCAGGGAAGTGGAAACAGTCTGCGGCTGTTTTTCTTTGGTGAGGAACGAGGCAATAAATCAGGTGGGCCTTATGGACAAAACGTACTTTGTGTACGGTGACGACCCAGATTGGTGTTATCGCTTTAAGAAGAACGGCTGGAAAGTAATGTTTACTCCGGAGCCCAAGATAATTCACTACGGTGGTCAGACCACAAATCAGATGGTTGACGAGTTCAAGTTGCAACTGTGTGGTAGTAAGTTGACGTTTATCAGGTTACATAGAAGTGCAACTGAATTTGTGTTTGCTCGTCTTTTTACATCTCTTTTTTTCCTGCTGAGAGTTCCTTATTGGCTGGTTGTTGGATTATTTAGTAAGAATGGGAAAAGTCAACCATTGCTGACGGCAAAAGCTTACTTGAAAGCCGGATTCTATAGCATTGTGAGCTGGAAGAATCTGCTAATGAATAGCGAGGCTCTTAAAGGGAAGCTCTGAGAAGCATATCTGCGTTTTCCGATCTGGTTCAGAGGCGATTGGCATATAACTGCAAGGTACCGAGGTAACATGAAAACCTCATCGCCCCTATTGGATTAGCAATAAAGAACATATCGAAATCAAACATAAGGAAGATAAAGAATGTCAGAACGATGTTCATTATGCATATTACCTGCGGATCTGCCCGGAGTAGATCTCGGTGGAAACGGCAAATGCAAGTACTGCAGAGGGGCTGAAAGTGACCGAGGCGCCAATCGAGGCTCGCATAGTAAGCGTACAAGAGAAAGATTTGAGAAAATCATTAGATGTTTGCATGGAAGGGGCAAGTATGATTGCCTAGTCCCTTTGAGCGGAGGCAAAGAAAGCAGTTACATCCTCTATGTTCTAGTCAAAGAATTTGACCTGAGACCGCTGGCTTTCAATTTTAATAACGGCTTTCAGCACGTTGATGCCGTTCGTAATATCGAACGCCTGGTAGATCAGTTAGATGTTGACTTGGTGGTCTACAGGCCGCAACAGCATTTTTTGCACAAACTGATGCGAGCCTTTCTATCGAAAGCCGGTGAGTTCTGTACGCCTTGTAATATGCTCATAAGTGCTACCTCATTTAGGTTGGCCCAGCAAAATGGTATTAGAGCGATAATGTCTGGAAATGCAATGGGAACGGATCCTGGTCTCGATGGGGTCAGCCCCGCGCTGTATTATGACCGGAGGTACTACCTTAACATAGCAAGCGGTTTATTAGGACCTAGGGACAGAGAGTACTATATGAACCCACCCTATGTCCGGACGGCTATACGTCGTTTTTTGGGCTTGGAGGCCCAGGTTATCAACGTTCTCGATTACCTGCAACCGAGTCTTCAGGAAATACACGACAAGCTTGAGTCGATCGGCTGGAAGCGACCTGCTGGTGAGATCCAGCATGGAGATTGCCTTCTTAACACGGTGAAGGACCATATTATGTGCAGGAAATGGGGCTGCTCCGAGATAAGTGCGATGTACAGCGTTCTTGTTAGAAACGGCGAGATGTCCCGAGAAGAGGCCTTGAAGAGGGCAACTAATGAGGAGCATACAGCAGTTCCATCTATATTGCCGGAATTTCTGAAAGCTATGGATATGACGGAAAGCGAGTTCGACGAAGCATGTAAGAAGGATTTCCGGGAAATACCAAATATGCGTACGACTTTTGTCTTCCGATGTGCAAAGATGGTATTACAGAAGGTTGAACAGTTAAGGGGACGCAGGTAACAGGTGTAAAGGCAGGTCAGTTTGAAAAAGAGGGCAATTCTGTCATACAACCCTAAAAATGTAGATGTGGTTTGCTTTGGCGGCCAAGACTGGTGGTATCATAATCGTGGTCATATAGACGTGCAGTTGATGCGTCGCTTTGCCAAAATTGGCATAACTCTATACATCAACTCGATTATTATGCAGAAGCTAAACATCGGACAAACAAAAAAATTCGCGCAGAAAGTAAAGCGTAAACTCAAAAGTATTCGAATTGGCTTACGAAAAGTCCAAGAAGGTTTTTGGGTATATAGTCCGCTCTCATTACCTATTCAACACATTAACCGAATCAAGTGCTTGAACGAAAAACTTTTATGGTACCAGATATCACATGTTATCCAGAAAATAGGCATGAGTACACCCGTTGTTTGGGTTGCGTGCCCAAGCGCATGTGATCTTGCTCTCAAATTAAAAAGAGAAAAGCTTGTATATCAAAGAACCGACCGTTACGAGGATTTTCCTGGTGTTGATCACGAAGTTGTGAGAAAGTACGATCGGAAACTAAAAGTTAGCGCGGATTTAACCCTATATGTAAATAGTAGTTTGTATGCGGAGGAAGCTGAACAATGCAAGCGAGCTTTCTATCTTGACCATGGTGTCGATTATGAAATGTTCGCAATGGCAGAGCGAAATACATATAAACCAGAAGACATTGCAGGTGTTCCCACGCCCATTGTTGGTTTCTTTGGTGATATCGAAGACCATACATTTGACATACCCTTTATGGAGAGGGTAGTTGATATTTTGACGGAAATGTCCTTTGTATTGATTGGGAAGGTCTCTTCGGACATAACTGGTTTGCAGGAGATGAAAAATGTCTGGTTATTAGGAAAAAAGCTATATGATCAAGTTCCACATTATGGCAAATGTTTTGACGTAGCAATAATGCCTTGGAGGCAGAATACTTGGATTGAAGCATGTAATCCAGTAAAACTCAAAGAGTACCTCGCGCTTGGTAAGCCAATAGTCAGCACGCCTTTCCCAGAACTAAAAAAGTACCATGATGTTGTATACATAGCCGATACACCAGAAGATTTTGCCCATTGTATAGTACAAGCTCTTAATGAGAATAGTCCTAAGCTTATCGCTGCCCGAAGAGAGAAGGTGAAGAAAGATACATGGGATAGCAAAGCGGATGTGATTTTTGATGTCTTGTTTGCTGATAAAGCCCTTACCTAACAGTAAGCTTTGATCCCGCTTGTATTTCTAAAGTTAAACATCTATCAGGCTATTAGAGTTGTATTTATACTCTTACAAAATGGATGAAACAGTTACGATTGCTAATGTGAGAATAGCCAATAAAAGTTTTAATGAAGTAGTAGAGACTATTATTAGATGGATAGATGATAGAGATCCTCCACGGTATGTGGTAACACCGAACGTGGATCACATTATGAAACTTCAGGTTGACAAGGAGTTTAGAGATGTTTATCAGCAAGCTGACCTGATTCTGCCTGACGGTATGCCTTTAATTTGGGCATCAAAAATTTTGGGAAGTCCTCTAATCGAAAAGGTTTCTGGATCAGATCTTTTTGTCAAACTTTGCGAGAGGGCCTCCGAAGGAGGCTTTAGATTGTTTTTCTTAGGAGGAAACCCAGGAGACGCCAAGAAGGCAAAAGAAGTGCTTATGAGAAAGTATCCGCTTCTTAAAATCGTGGGTGTGTATTGTCCACCATTTGGTTTTGAAAGGGACGAGTGTGAGAACAGCAATATTGAGCAGATAATTAGGAAAGCAGAACCTGATATTCTCTTTGTGGGGCTCGGAGCACCAAAGCAGGAGAAGTGGATTCATGCGCACTATCGGGCTATCGGGGTGCCGGTTAGCATAGGGATAGGCATAAGTTTTTCGTATGTTGCTGGGGCGATAAGACGAGCTCCGTTGTGGATGCAGAAAATTGGTTTGGAGTGGTTTTGGCGTTTGCTCATGGAACCGAAGCGTCTTTGGAAGCGTTATTTAGTTGATGATATTAAGTTCTTTAACCTAGTCCTGAAACAGAAGTTCAGGCAAACATTCTTAATATAAGATCGAGAAGAAAAAACTGAAACTGGCACACGTAGCTTTTTATGATCTGTTATTCTTAATGTCAACTTCGGAAAAGAAAGAGCAGCGATAGAAGTTATTTTGGATTTACGAAAAAGCTGGCAGAATGCTCCGGCTTTTAGTCGGAGAAGAATGCCGTAAAAAATAATCTTCCTTTGGGCAAGCCCCGACCTTTGGTCGGGGAGCTTCACTAAGAGATATTATGAAAGTGCCTTATTAGTTCACAATTCGGGTTCATGCTCTACCGTTTATATTGGCTACGTATAGGTTCCCCTGTGTAAAGTTAGAATTGGAAGGAATTCAGTTGTAGGTGCCGGTTCTGTAGTTACCAGAGATATTCCAGCTTTCAGCGTCGTTGTAGGAAATCATGCCAGAGTCATAAAGCGTTATGACGACTCAGCACAGACCTAGGTCAAAACATGAATCGATATGTCTCCTTCTATCTAACAGATAAGCTTTTTGCTAAGTTTACACACGCCCATCTCATGTAGGAATAGGCCGAATGTGGCTGCGTTAGGTGATCATATATAGCAGAAATATATGAACAAGACAAAAAACATCAAGGCTATTATACTTGTGGGTCACCGTGATTTCGGACGATGCGCGCTGGCATCTCAGTTGCCTACGGCAATGTGGCCCGTAGCAGGAAAATCTGTGCTGGAGCGTCTGCTCATCCACATAGCTGACCAAGGGATAAAGCATGTAGCCGTATGTTCCGAGGGTAGTGACTCATCACCGGCTGAATCCATTCACACAGATGAACGTTTGGAGGTGGAGTTCATAAATGAGCTGTTGCCGGTAGGCCCGGCGGGGTGCATACGCGCAGCCGTTGAACCCAATACTAACTCATTACTTCTTGTATTCTCCGCAAGTATGGTGTCCCCACCATTGATTGATGACCTGCTAAATGCTCATTGCGAGGGGCATTCTGATCTGACTATGTTGTTCAATCCCGGAGATGGGCTTGATGAGTCCCCCAGCGACCCAACCGGAATATATGTGTGCGAACCGAGCGTCCTGGAAAATATCCCAGAACAAGGCTATTTTGACATCAAGGAGGGCTTGATTCCCGAAATGCTCCGTGTTGGTAAGAGCATTCACGCAGCAGTACTACCTAATCACGTTGGGAATTTTCGAGAGCGTGAAGGATACTTGCGTGCGATCACAAACTATCTAAGAAATCCTCCGAAAACAGACGAGACTCTTGGGCTGTATGAGCAAGCACGCTCAGGAGTAGTGTGGATTTCGGACAGAGCCAGCGTTGACCAAAACGCTCAAATCTTTGGACCGGCTGCTATCTTGGATGGCGCCAGCATTTCACGAGGTGCCCTTATTTTTGGTCCAACAATGGTGGAGAAAAATGTTAACATTGGCGAAGGCAGCGTTGTCATAGGTTCTGTTCTATGGGAAGGTTCACAACTAGGAGCACACAGTGAGGTCCACAGGTGTGTTCTTGATTACCGTGCAACCGTGCCGCCCAATATAATTGTTGAGGAAGGACCTGTACTTTTTAAGCCCAGGAGGATGCTAAGTCGTATTACGGCCAGGGCGTCAAGGCCCATCGAAAGCAGCGTAACTAAAGTACGAGGTGTACTGCAGTCAGGACTACATAAAATTGAAGGAAGATTACCAAGTTGGCTGAATTTTGAAAAGCCCCGATTTCTATATGGGCTTGCAGTTGGCCTTATCATAGTTGCGTTTCTTTGGTCGTACTGGCCCACCATAACAGACCTATGGCAAATATGGCAGAGGAACGATGAATATTCGTCGGGACTGTTGGTTCCGTTTCTGGCTGTGTATATTTTGTGGTCCAAGCGAACCGACATTGCAGGTTGCCCTGTCAAACCTTCTGTTTGGGGGGTTGTTGCCTTCTTAGTAGCCCAGGCGGGTAGACTTTTCGGGCTTTACTTTATGTATGCCTCAGCAGAACGGTTGTCTGTTGCCCTGAGCATTGTGGCGCTGGTGTTGCTTTTATTTGGTTGGCGCCTTTTACGAAAGGTTTCCACTACGTTGCTCTTTCTATTTTTGATGTTGCCGTGGCCCAACCGTGTGCAGGCCCTCGTGACGCTGCCATTGCAACGTTGGGCAGCTTCATCAGCCGTCTTCTCTCTGGAGATACTCGGCTATGATGTCATACAGGAAGGCAACATTATCCATATCGGTGACTCAAGCGTTGCGGTAGCGGAAGCCTGTAACGGCTTGAGAATGGTAACAGCCTTTTTTGTAATTAGTGGCCTGGTGGTGCTTTTGATCAAGCGCTGCTGGTGGGAGAAACTCATTATCCTGGCATCAAGTCTGCCTATTGCCTTATTTTGCAACACAACACGTTTAACAGTCACGGCGATTGTTTTCACAGTGCTTAGCGGTGAGTACTGGGAGAGAATGTTTCATGATTTCGGTGGGTATGCAATGATGCCATTGGCCCTCGGCGCGATTATTACAGAACTCTGGCTTCTGACAAAGCTAACAACGCTCCCTACGAAGGAGGAAGTGATAATAGTAACGAGACAAAACAAGTAATTATTGTCTACAATTATCGTAGGAGAGATACAGATGGATAACTTAGAGAAATATCTTGACCGTGTAATCGACCAGAAACCGGATCACTCAAAGGGACCACCACTCTACAGTGTAGCCAGAAGTCCGAGTGCCCAAGTGCAGCCGGAGACTGAGGGAGCAGGATTGTCCAACACAGTGGGGCGAATACTTCGTCGCTGGTATGTAATATTGTTGACAGTCCTTGTAACGTGCGGAATCGGAATCCCTGCTATATGGTTCCTGATCGAACCAATGTATAACGTGACCGCTGCAATAAGGGTAGCTCCGATTCTGACTAATATACTTTCGGGCGAGACGGAAAATTTTGGTGGAGTACAAACTTATCAAAGCTTTATGAATACCCAGGCAAATATAATTGTCAGCAATACGGTATTGCAGAGGGTAACAGATGATTTGGCAGGTAGAAACTTGTCATTCTTCGAGGGTGAGATAGGCGGCGTCATCGCTAAAATCAGACATTGGTTGAGGTCCTTGCGAAGGGAGCCTGATCCCTTGATGATTCTTAGAGAGGCCATATTTGACAATGTTATCAATGTAACAGCCGGCCGCCAAAGCGAGCTTATTCAGCTAAACATGGACAGCACAAAGCCAGGGGAAGCTGAGCAGATCATCAATGCTTTTATCCGGCACTACATGGCAGTTGAAGGTCTTAGCTCTATCGCAGGTCAAGACCAGGAACTACGCGTTCTTGAAGATCAGCGAAGAGTGCTGGGCGAAAAACTGCAAAATCGACACACAGAGATCCGGCAATTAGCACAGGAGTATGGAACCACCACCTTGTCTGGTCAGCAGGATATGATGCTGCAGCGTGTGACTACACTCTTGGGAGAATTGACAAAACTCGAAGCGCACAGAGTCAGCCTCGAATCCCAGGTGCAATTATTGGAAAAGAGCGCAGATCAGGTCATCGGTCCTCAAGAATCACTGCGAATGCGAAGTGAATACATCAATTCTGATGCCTCAGTCCAGGAATTAACTCGTAATATTGTTAACTTGGAACGTGACCTGCTTATTGCTGAGCAGGCTTTGACATCTGAAAACCCAGCCGTAAAACAAAAAAGAGATCTATTGAATAGTTTTCAAGCTCGGCTAGAAGAGAAACGTCAAGACGTAGTCAAAGAATTTGAAAAAATAGTGTCTGAAGAAACAGACACAGCCCGAGAACAGAGGTTGCGCAGCGCCAAGACCGAGCTGGAACTTGTAAGGGCAAATGAACAACGTCTGCGTGAGTTAGTGGCTGCAGAAGACGTCCAGACGAAGCAACTCGGAAGAACGCAATTGAATATTGAGGACTTGCAGTTTCGATTGTTGTTGGAGAAGGAACTTTATGACACCGTTTGCCGACGGATACAGGTATTAGAAATGGAACGCAAGCGTCCTGCAAGGATTTCTGTAGCTTATAGTGCAAACATAGGTCCCATACGGGATAAGCGGATAAAATACTCAGCATCTCTTATTTTTAGCGCGCTGGCATGTGGCATAATGTTTGCATATATTCGAGACAAGGCCGATCAAACTGTCTGGACTCCTGATGATATAACAAAACGTATTGGAATCCGGGTACTCGGCACTACCTCCGGCACACATACTATTAGACCGGCACTCTTTCCAGCCCAGATAGCCAGGGATTACCAGACTATTCGTGCAAACTTAGGATTGTTGTATAGCGAAGGGATACCAAAAAAGCTTGCTGTCACGAGCCCCGGAGTGCAAGAAGGCAAAACTACCTTTGCGGTTAATCTGGCAACAAGTCTGGCTAAGTCAGGGAAAAAGGTCTTGCTGATAGACGGTGATCTCAGGAAACCTGACATTGCATATATGTTGAATCTTCCCACAACCCAAAAGGGTATCCAGGATGCGCTTTCTAAAGGCGATCTTGAGAAAGCGGTTTGTTCTATTCCATCAAGCGGCTTGGATGTAGTGCCAGCCAATTCGTTCAATGAGGCCGACGCTTACGAGCTTTTGGCTTCATCAATGACTGCCAAGCAAATCAACAAATTGAGTCAACGATACAATAATGTGATAATTGACACTCCGCCCGTTCTTGCATTTCCAGACGCATTGTTGTGGGCCAAAATTGCAGATGCTGTCGTGTTGACAAGTTTCGCCGGACACACCAAGGCACCAGACCTTACCAAAGCCAAAGAACGATTGGCAGAAATCAACGTGAGAGTTATGGGTGCAATCTTGAGCAACGTTCGAGCCACTCATGTCTACTACCGTTATGGTTATAGCTATCGTGCGAATGCTGGCCGACCAGGCCGTCGTCCAAGACGAGGCAAGCCAAGGCTATTATTACCCTTGTAAGGCCAGACTGAGCAAATGAACGATGCTGCTTCATAGTTTAGATTGATAATTGTATCGAGCGCCTAATCCGGTAACTTATACACGCTTATGAGATTGATCATTATACGCCAGGACAGGAATGCCAAGACCATCAAGGGTGAAGGTTTACTCCGGTTTGCTATGTCCACTGAGCCTGTTACGCGCATAGTTTTTGACGGCTTGAGCAGGAATCTTTGCTGCAATTCAAGCACTTTTGGAACTTGCCGAGCTTACGCAAGACGTGCGCTGAGTGAGGTAGTTTATGCTCTGCCACAAGAATGGCAAATCGAACTTGGCAAGGCCGACCCGAAAGTAATAACATTCACAGAAAAAAAGCCAATTTGTATTGAACAATTTCTACGGAACGATCACAATAAATGGTCTGTTATTTCCAACGGATGCTTTGCTACTAAGCCTAATGGCAAGCTGCTCAATGAAGTCCTGGCCAATACTCAGGCTGATGTAGTAGCGATAAATGTCAGGCCTGAGTTGTTGGCATATCGAGAAAGAGTACGATTGACCGCTCAGGGAAGAATTGTGGGCTTTCGTCGTTTACACAATGATTCTGTTGAACCAGTACCTATCTGTGCGGATTGGCCCCATCACGTCTTTGTCAGAAATAATGCTTTTAATAAGGTTTTGCTCGATCTTACCCTGCCTTATGAACTCTCGGCCTTTCTCCAGCAGTGCCGGTCGAACAAAGTGATTGTTAGTGCATTCGATGTAGCCGGAGTCGTGCTTGATCTGGGTACAGAATATGGATTATTAAATTTCTGCGCTACGAGACTTCGAGCTATGTCGTCACACAGCTCATTGGCAAAACTGGCCACAGGTAACGAACAAGGCGTATCCAAAGACGCAAGATTCGTAAGCAGAGTATTTTTAGGTGATGATGTGCATGTTGGCCCCGGAGTCACTGTAATTGGCCCGGCAATAATCGGCAACCACGTGACAATCGGACAACGAAGCGTGATAAGTTCGTCTATAATAGGCTCAAATGTGACAGTTCCCTCAGACCAAATAGTGCAGAACTCCATTGTCAGAGATACGCAGCAAGAAGAACAGAATTTACCTGAACACGTCCCAGGAAGTTCAAAGCAAACTTATTATCCGAGACCGGATATGCTAACGACAAGGCACACAAATCGTGCTTTTAGGACATGGCCGTTGTTTTCCTATGCTCGAGTGTTCAAACGAGTAGTAGATGTTCTCACCGCCATTATAGTATTGACTTTATTTGCTCCAGTCATGCCTTTTATCGCACTGGCTATAAAGCTGGGTTCTCCGGGGCCGGTATTCTTCAAGCATAAACGTCAAGGACGTCACAGTAAGGAATTCCACTGTTTGAAGTTCCGGACTATGAACATTGGGGCTGACGAGATGCAGGAAAAACTCAGGGTCATTAGCGAGGTAGACGGCCCACAATTCAAAATGGTTGATGACCCAAGACTTAATGCGGTCGGAGAGTTCTTAAGGGAGACATACATCGACGAAATACCTCAATTTCTGAATGTTCTGCTTGGTCAAATGAGTGTTGTTGGACCAAGACCTTCTCCCGAATCAGAAAATACATTATGTCCCACCTGGCGTGATGCACGACTTTCTGTGCGGCCTGGTATAACTGGACTGTGGCAAGTGTGTAGGACCAGAGAGCCAATGAAGGACTTTCAGGAATGGATATATTACGACACTAAATATGTCCGAGAGCTGTCTCTGTCCATGGACCTATGGACATGCTGGCAGACCTTCAAAAAAATGGCGAATAAATTTGTTAGACAGTTTTATAAATAGCAAAATAGTAGTAGTAACATAAAAGCAGCGTGCATGTGTGATTTGTGCGCCTTCAATGCAAGAAAGGGCAAGATAAATGGCAAAACGGTATTTTAACTGGAAGTTAGCGGTTGTTCTACTAATGAGTGTTGGTGTCTTGATCGCCATGGCCTTTGTAATTCGCCAGTTGCAGAGACGTACGAGAGCTGAGCGAGCGCTTACCCTTGGCAATGAGGCGTATGAGGAACATAGCTGGGATGAAGCGGCAGAGAAACTCGGCCGATACCTGGTGGTTCATCGCGATGATGTAACTGTGTTACTCAAATACGCCGATTCGCAGCTAAAAAGAAAACCTGTGAAATCCGGTAACATTCGGCAGGCTATAGCGGCATATCGCGCTGTTCTTAGACTGGATGCCAGTAATTCCGAAGCTGCAAAGCAACTGAGCGAAATTTATTTGTTGATTAGTAGTCCCGGTGAAGCTGAGTTAATTGCCAGAAGATATATCGAAATGGAGAAGGACCCGGAAATTCAAAGAATACTTGCATTAGCGCTTGCCAGCCAGCGTAAATACACCGAGGCAGCAGCAGAGCTTAAAAGTATAATGGAAGAGCATCCTGACCAGGTAATGGCCTATGAGACTCTCGGCAAACTCACAGAGCAGCGACCGGGTGACTTTGCTGGTCAAGCCGAGGATTGGTATAACCTTGCTGTCCAGAATAATCCATCCGCAGCGCTATCCTATGTGATCCGTGCCGGATTTTACCTGAGAAATAAAGAAAGGCCAAAGGCTTTAGCTGATCTGGAGCAGGCTGAAAGTCGGTACTTGTCAGATCCCTCAGTTCGACTTCGGCTTGCAAGAGAATATATCAATGCGAACGTTTTGGACAAGGCTGAACAACACCTCCAGGCTGTACACGCACAAACACCAAGAGATCAAAACCTCTGGCAGTTGTGGGCCCGACTGGCACTTAGATCCAATTCGCAAGAGAAAATGATCAAAATAGCGGATAGTGGCTTAGAGCAGCTTAGCTCAGAGCCTTGGGATTTTATGCCTGTTGCTGCCGAGTTGTTCATCCAAACTAATCAACTTGACCGTGCCACTGAGTGCATATCCGAACTCAAGGACAAGGATATCGCTCCTGCTGTGGTTATGCATCTGGAAGGAGTCATAGCTGAGCGTAAGGGCCAAACATATCAAGCGGTCCAGAGTTGGCAAAAGGCTCTGGAATTTGGCAATAGATCTCCAGGTATTCGGTTAGCCTTAGCTTCGGCACTGGTTCGCCTTGGAGATAGGCAATCGGCACTTCGACATTTGCGTACTTTGGTTTCTGAGTATCCTAATTTGTTTGAAGCACGTTTAGCTTTAGCGAGATTGCTGGCCCGGATCGGAAACTGGGCCGAGACCTCAGAGCATGCTCGTCGAGCAATGCAGCTTGCACCGGAAAATCTTGAACCCATTCTGCTGGACTTAAATGCTCGTATTGTTTTATTAACGCGGAGCCCCGCGACCGAAAATGCCGTAGCTTGGCAGGCTATAAAAGGGCAATTGTCGGCACTGGATGAAGCCACTGATAGGGCACTGGAAGTGAAACTCCTGCAATTGCGGGTTGCTGCCGCGCAGGAAAATCTTACTGAGGTTGAAGCAATCATAAAGCAATTGAAGCAGGAATATCCATCCTCACTGAGAGTCGTTCTGGCTGAGACGGAGTTGCTGGTTACCCAAGGAAAAACTGAGCAAGCGATAGCGCTGCTGACCCACGCAACAAAAGAATTCCCTACTGTTGTTGAGCCAGCAAGGTATCTTGCGGTTTTGTTGGCTGGGCAAGGAGACAAGCAAAAGTGCGAAGCAACTCTTAGGGATGCAATGGAACGAATGGATCAGCCCGTAATGCGGAGGGATTTAGGTTTTTTACTCGCTGACTTTTACACCCGCTGGCAAGAGCCCGACAAAGCGTACGAACTTCTCGCGGCTCTTAGGCAGAAACTGCCAGGTGACATTCCGATCAGGCGTCGACTTCTGATGTGTGAACAGACAAGCAAAAATCTTGAACTAGCCCAGCAAGTAGTCGATGAGATTAAGTCTTTGGAGGGCGAGGACGGTTGGCAGTGGCGGTTTACGCAGGCAAGCCTCTGGTACAACGCAGATGACTTTCGGCAATACTATCCACAGATCGTCTCCCTTCTGCAGGAGAATCTATTAACTAATCCAAATGACCAGGGAAGCCGCATGCTCCTTGCAACGACGTATGACAAGGCTGGTGAGCTACAACTGGCGCTGGCCACGTACCGTGAGGCCCTGAGTCGTTCACCCGATGACATCAACATAATCATTCCTACGGTCGCTGCATTGTACAAGGCAGAAGAGTATGACGAAGCCGAGAATATTCTGAACCGTGTCTCTCAGCAAAAGCTCTATCACCCACAACTGCAGAGGATGCAGCTCCGGAACTACCTCAGACGCGGCCAGTTAGGCTCAGCTTCAGAGATTCTTGAAGAGCTTATCAGCACCGATCCCAACAATCAGGCTGCCTGCTTATCTCTTGCATTGCTCAAAATACAGCAGAATGAGTTTGACGGAGCGAGTCAGTTATTAAAGAAGCTGAAAGTGCAGAACCCAAACTCGTTGTCGGTAACCTCAGCCCAAGTCCAGCTCAGTATTCGCCAGGGCAAACAGCAAGAGGCGCTACATCTCTGCGATGAGCTTGTAGAAAACCTAAAGAGCGCATCCACGTACATGCTTCGAGCCAGGACACGTGCGACGCTTGGGCAAATGGATGGGGCTATTAAAGACTTAATACAAGCTACAGCGATGGAGCCCAACAATGTGGGTGTGTGGGTAGCTCGCAGCGATTTTTACCGTACTGCTGGCCAGTTGGATCAGGCTATTGCCGATATAAGACATGCCCTGTCTTTAGCCCCGGACAACATCCAGATACAAAAACGTGCTATTGCACTATTCCTGAGGGCTGGCAATCTGGACATAGTCCAACAAGGAATAATTTTGCATGGCAAGGCTCTCGAATCGAACCCTACGGATGTCGAGCTGATGATGATGAAAGTGCGTATGCTCCTGTCGGAAAGTACCGCTCCGGCAATTAACAATGCCAAAGACATTCTCCAGAAGCTGACGGATGAAAATCCCAAAAACAGTGAATCCTGGGTCCTGTTGGGAGAAATTCTGCTGCTCCAGCGCCAACCTGGAAGGGCTGTGGATATTGCTCTACGTGGCCTTGCCCACACGCCGAACGACAAGACATTACTATTGCTTAAAGCTCGTGCGGAAGCGGCTCGCTCGCCTATATTGGCTGTGCCAACTCTCAGAGTGCTTCGTGAACTGGACCCAAATAATGTCGACTTCGTAATACGGCTTGCAAACGCGTATATCAGCGCAGATCAGGCTCAGAAAGCCGTTGATTTGCTTAACGAGCAAATAACTAATTGTGATGCCTCGAATATGCGCAGGTGCCGCATGATCTTGGCGGTGGCGTTGTACAAAAGCGGCAATAAGGCGGAAGCTCAAGAGGAGTTCGACTCCCTTGTCGAGTCTCTGCCGGATGATCCAACCCCTTTAATTGCACAGGCTCGCCTGCTGATAGAGGAAAAGTCCTGGGACCAGTTACGCGAAAAGGTAAGACAATGGTATCGAACGCACCCGACAGACACCAGCACACCCAGCATAATTGCTAATGATCTCGGCGCCACGGGAGACAAGCAAACACAGAAAGTTGCAGAAGACATACTTCTTATGGTACTGCAACGTGAACCTAACTCACGGCAGGCAATAGCTGCACTGGCTATGCTGTTGCAGATATCTGGCAGGGGCCAAGAATCTGCAGAACTCTACCGGAAGGTCTTGGATGTTGAGCCTAATAACGTTGTGGCTATCAATAATCTTGCTTGGGTACTTTGTGAAAACGAGGGTAAGCTGCAGGAGGCGCTTACACTGGCTAATCGGGGATTGAAGATGGCACCACGGTATCTTGACCTTGTTGATACTCGCGGTGTTATATACTACCGCCTCGGAGAATACGACAAAGCTGTGCAGGATTTCAAAAAGTGCGTTGAACTTTATTTGCCGACGTTGCCATCAAGTGTAGCTTCGCGTTTTCATCTCGGCAGGGCCTATGCACAAATCGGGCAAAAAGAGCAGGCTATAGAGCAAATAAGTCAAGCTTTGGATTCTGACAATGATATTGGGGGCCTGATGCCTACAGATCAAGCTGAAGCAAGGCGTATGCTCGAGCAATTGCAGAAAGGTAATTAGTTATGGCTGAATTACGAAATGCAACAGTCCGTCATATCGCGGAAGGTAAAAATAGACAAAAAGAATCCAAAGTTTTATTGCTTGACCCAAAGCAATGGCTATATGTGCAGAGTCTGTACAATTTGACTCCCCGTGAGCGTCAAATAGCAGAGCTTGTCTGTGAAGGACTGCGAAATGAAAGTATCGCCAGCCGACTGCACATCAAGCCTGGTACAGTTAAAACTCACATACGGAACATCTATAGAAAAGTGCAGGTAAAAAGCAAGATCGCAATGCTTCTGCAGTTTGTTAGCGAGGCGAGAGGATTCTCCAACCAGAGCCAACAGAGACCTCCCATCGGAATCTGAGATCAATCAGAGCTAAGTAACACAATTCTCTGGGCACCGATGGCGGCCATTGATCATTTCTCTCTTATCCATCCCTAACCTTAGACCGTCCTTAAGATAGTATCGCAGTGCTTTGGACGGTCTGAGTATTTTTTTCTTTAACCTACCACCTAATCCCACGCATAAATATCTAAATCACTAAAATATACTACTTTTGGGATAACTCAAAAGTAGTATCCACATTTCTTTCGAATCAGTTTTCTTAACGGATTCCTGTCCTTATCTAATCCTATTTGCCAATAGACCAAGCTCCCTGAACAGCGTTATAAATTAGGCCTACAAGCTTTTCTGCAAATTCTAAGTTTTTTTTTGTTTTTTCTTGACTTCTGATGCACAAAAGGTTAGAATCATTCAATTAGGTGGTACCTCAGGAGGAGGATCACACCATACAGGTATGTTTTACGGAGTTTTTGTAAGGAGGATTAGTATCTTGACTGCGCGCAAGTGCGCACTCTCTGTAAACGCCATGGGTGCAGCACTTAGTCAGGAGGAGGAGTGGTGTTACGTAACAATAGAAGGTTGTTTGTGCTGCTATTGGTGTCGTTTGTCACAGCAGCGAACGCAGCACCAACAGCCAAAGTAGATAATGACGGCCTATCAGTAACTGTGCTGTCTAACTGCACAGCAGATCATTCCATTTATAATCCATCTCCAACACAAACGCCCTTAGATTTACATCCTGATACTATCAGTCCTGGAGAGACAAATCTGCGTTTGCCAGCTTTCGGTGCCAAATCGACATCTTATCCTTCTCAAACAAAGTCTCTGCCTGCTGTACCGGGAGCACTGCTGATGGCATTGGCAGGATTTCTTTGTGTTTCCCTGGTCAGGGACCGTAGGGTTTGGCTCACAGCAATCTTATGGATCGCTCATGTGAGCTTTGCAACCCTGCCACAGTTTGCTTCTCATTTGAACGATAAGAAACAGGCTGGACAACTCCTTCATTCGACTTCCATATCTGAACTTAGTGAGCCGATCTACCTGAAAAGTGGCGCAGTGCACAGCATAGCTGTCGCAGTTGTCAAACCGGCGGTCACCTCACAATCTGCAATTATACCCAATCAATGCGAATTCTTAACTTTACCGCTTTTATGCGCTGCTCCAAGAGTTGAGCAGATTTGTCATATTTCAGAGTATGCATTTGAACGGTTACCGCGAGGCCCTCCTGAAGCTGCATAGATAACTAAAAGCAACCTTCTAAATATAAAGGGTCGGTGCGCGCAAGACCTTTTGTAATAGACCGAATTTGTTCTGTTTAACATTTTAGGGAAAGGTTAGGCCAAGTAAGGCCATGTATGAAAATCAAAATGCGGATAAAGCTTTAGCTTCGATCCGCGGAGGGCAAATATTAGGACTTGATTGTAAAAAAAAAGGAAGGAAGGAGACAAAGATGAAAAGCCTAAAAACAATTTGTGCAGTTCTGGCCGTTACGTTTTGCTTCTCTGCAACAAGCTGGGCCGCGTACACCATTGATGGCGACCTGAGTGACTGGGGAGTTACTCCATTTACTGACTGGGTCCCGGATAGTTTAACGGCTGATTACTGGGAAACCGACAACATAAATGAGTATTCGGCCAATGGCTACGAGGAAGACTATGACTTCGAAGCTTCGTACTTTGACGATGACCTCAATTACCTGTATTTCGCTGTCGTCACTTCATTCGAAATTCCATGGCGCACAACTTCACAGTTTGTCATCGGTGATTTGGGAATTGACCTAAATGACGACTTCAGTGTCACTACGCATGGTGTCGTCGATGGCCTGGAATATGCTGTCCGGGTGAGCTCAGCTAACATGGGTGATGTCGTGCAAGGTCCCACCTGGTCAGGCACCTTTTACTTGGACGGCTTCTGGTCTGGCGAGGGAATGCAGGGTTCGCCATTGCAAGCAGGTAATGGCACCGTGGTTGGCTCAGCAAGCATCGCTTACCAGGCTTACGATTTTGGCGGTGATGAAGACGAAACTTATATCCTCGAGATAGCGATCGATCGCAGTTTGTTGCCTTCGCTTGTGATAGGAGACCTCGTGACCAGTCATATGACGAATTGGTGCGGAAACGATTCGATAAACCTAACTGGCGTTGTTGATTACATTCCTGCACCGGGCGCCGTTCTGCTTGGCGGCATAGGCGTAGGCCTTGTCGGCTGGCTACGTAGAAGGAAAATGATGTAATAATTAGATGTTCAGGGCGGGGTAAAAAAGCCCTGCCCTGAACTCTTAGTTTATTAATCAACTGGGTGAGTGATGAAATGAATTGCATCATGAGAAATTTGATTCGAAAACGTGAGTTGATTCTCACGGTTGCGATGGTGGCTATGTTAGTGTTGTCCGTAACAGATAGTGCTGTCGCATCTTCTAGTCTTCTTGATGCCCATAAGACGGGCGGCAATCTATCCAATACCGCCAACTATGCGTGGTGGTACGGTTGCTCGCCGACGTCGGCTGGAATGATGATGGGTCACTATGATAGAAATGGCTACAATGGTTCGTTTTACCCAAACCTGGTTCCCGGTGGAACAGCCGAGGCCAGCACTTGGCCAGTACCGCCCGGCACTGCTCTGGTAGACCCCGTTATCGCCAGCCATGGTTATCAGGATGACTTCTATAACGCTGCCACCTATGGTTATGACACCGGCGGCTTCGCTAATTATGGAGTATCTGGTGACGATCTTCCGCAGCCGTGGCATGATTTTGACTGTCTGGGTGATTTCATGGGCACAAGCCAGGATGCGTTGGGTAATACAAATGGCGAGACAACTTTTTATTACTACACTGATGGATCGCCCATTAATGCTTACGAGATGCCAGGTCACGGCATAGCCGATCCTAGCGGCATGTATGGGATCGGTGAATACGTTACCTACGCCGGTTACTCCTATAATACTCTGTACAATCAGATACTTCCAGGTGTCGCCGACGACATTTGGCCTGCTGAGCCCGAGAACACATTAGGCTTTACCTACGATCAGTATCGTGCAGAGATTGATGCCGGCAGGCCGGTAATGATTCATGTTGAAGGCCACAGTATGTATGGCTATGGCTACGTGGACGGCACAACTACTATTAACGTCTACGACACCTGGGCATTAGGTGGTGGCTCATTTGTTTGGGGTACTTCATATGCTGGTCGTTTGCATTATGGCGTGACGGTCATGGAGATCACAGGTGGTATTCCCGCTCCTGGTGCTATTCTGCTTGGCAGCATCGGTGTAGGCCTTGTCGGCTGGTTGCGAAGGAGAAAAACACTGTAAGAAGTCAAGTATAAATCAGGGCAGGGCAATGGCTCTGCCCTGGACCTATAATAGATTTGGACTCAAAATCCATTTTTGAATGAATAAGGAGAAAGGAGTCGAGTGAATGAGAAACTTGATAACTATTTGTTTAGCTGCAGTTCTGGTTTGCGTTTTCAGTATGAGAGCGGCCGAAGCGAGTTCTACCCTCTGGGACAATGGCGACACCGACGGGTCCAACGGCTACAGCAATGCTGATCCGAGCGCGTTCGGCATACGCCGGACTCTGCTTGATGACTTCGTCGTAACCGGCCCGCAATGGATCGTTACCGATTTCCATTCGTTTCAAACTTGGAGTACCCTTCCACCGGGATCGGGTTATGACTATGTATTGAGCTTCCGGTACGACGCCGGCGGCGCCCCCGGCACCGTCTTTGCCACCGCAGATACTGTCTCATATAACGAGGTTGCCACCGGCCGTGTATGGTTCAGCCTGCTCGAATACGAGACTCATTACGTCTTTGACCCGATCGTTCTCAATCCCGGTACCTACTGGATTGAGGCTAACGTCATTGGCCCGGAGAACAACTTCTTGATGATAAGGTTAGACGTTACCGGTAGCCCATGCTGGACAAACTATGAAGACTACGGAGGTCTCCAGTCCGGATTTGACATATTCGGTGAAGACGCTGACCTGGCGTTTTCGCTCACCGGTAGCGTTATACCTGCTCCGGGTGCTATTCTGCTTGGCAGCATAGGCGTAGGCCTTGTCGGCTGGCTACGAAGACGAAGAACACTATAATTCGTCGTGCGTGATGCGTCGTGCGTAGTGCGTGATTATACGCATAACGCAATACGAAGACGTCGGCTGGCTGAGAAGGAGGCGTGCACTTTGATAGTGACAAAGTATAAAAATAGGGGCAGGTAAAAATATAAACCTGAATCCCTAAACAAATAGGATGACAGATTAGAAAACGTTATTGGAAAACGGAAAATTAATAAGAATGGATGAAGATATCAGTATATCAGAAAAAAACAATTTTAGGAGGAGATTCAAATATGAAACGTTTATTAACAATTTGTGCAATAGCTGCACTGATTCTCGCTGCAGGTCCGGCACAGGCGAGGTATTTGACCTTCGAATTCAATCCAAATGACCTGTTGGACCTCTATGGGTCTGACTTTGAGACAGGATTGAATGCAACGCAAGATAATCCTCGGCGTGTGCACGAGACATGGGCTACCAACTGGTATCAAACTTTTTCAGATCATTTGGACCCTGCCACAACGCAACCGGGAAGCGGCAACACCTACTCAAACTGGCGGACCGGCCTTGGAGAGAACGAAGGCTTAAACTCTTTCTCAACATGGCTTCATGGAGACCCTGGTGCGAGAAGCTGGGGCGAAAATCTCCTCGCGGATCCAAGTAAGGCGATGTATGCCACTGCTCCGGCAGGCTGGAATGTGGCGATAGTCGATAATCCGTGGGATACGGGATTTGGAGCTGGATATATTGCGGTTTATTGGACAGAGGATCCGAGCTTATATTTACGTCCTGGCTCAACGATTGGAACATTCAGTTTCACAGCAGATCTATATGTTGATACTAATGAAGACAACAACCTCGTAGGCGATCCAGATGCAGAATGGGGAGTCCCCTACAGGATTTGGTTCGCGGATACCGTGACGAATCAGGGCGATGACAGTATACGTGCTCTTGTATTTGATGACCAAGGTTGGGGTACGCTGTCTCCAAACTATGGGACATTTGCGAGTGCAACCGCAGGGGATAGTGCCCTTGAAGCGGTTCTTACTCTTACAGCAATCCCCGCGCCGGGCGCCATTTTATTGGGCAGTATTGGCATTGGCCTTGTCGGCTGGCTACGAAGACGAAGAACATTGTAAAAGATATTAATCAAACAGGGCAGGGCGAAAATCGTCCTGCCCTGAATTTTTAATATAGTGACTGCAACTTAGTTATTAAAGGGTGATCAAATGATGAAAAAGTTCATAGCAGTATGTTTAGTAGCAATGCTTGGCTGGCTAACGGCTGCTGCGGTTGCCCAGCCAGCGCCAACTAAGTGGACCCAAACCCCGGACATGGAAACCGGGATAGACTACAATTCCATGGTAGGATTATACCTCTGCGCCGATGATTACGTCTGTGAGAATCCTCTGCCGGTCGGCAACGTTCGCTGGTGGGGCTCCTACTGGGCAGGACAAGATCCCCAGCCCATCGATGGCTTTACTATCAGGTTCTTCACTGATATCGTTTTGGACTACAGTCAGCCGGACCAGATGATTTACGAGGTCTACATTCCGGGAAACTGCAACGAGACTTACTACGGCTACTCACCCTATGATGGCACCAACGTCTACGAGTACAATACGAGTATCCCTACTTTCACGCAAACGTTTGGTGAGATTTACTGGCTAAGCATCGAGGTAGATCAAGGCTGGGATCCAGGTTCCTACTGGGGATGGCACAACTCTCGTGACCATTGGAATGATAACGCTGTTCAGGCATCACAGCCGGCTCCTTGGTCTTGGAGTATGCTAACACATCCCGCTTTTCCAAACGAGGATCTGGCGTTCGAGCTGGGCGTTGTTCCGGCTCCCGGCGCTGTGTTACTCGGCAGCATTGGTGTAGGCCTTGTCGGCTGGTTACGGAGGCATAAGAAACTTTAGAACTTTTGTAAGTAAAGAACATGTTTAGGAATCAAAGAAAGGGCAGGGTCGCTGTATCCTGCCATTTGTTTTTGGCTGTGTTTTAATGTACTGCCTTTTATAGGAGGGACTTAATGGGTAAATTACCCGCGTTTTTCTCAGCAGTTAGCCTTACTCTAATACTTTGTGCGAGCGCATGTGCAGGTTACGTGGTTGATGCAGACTTATCTGATTGGTCTGTTACGCCCTTTGTCGACTGGCAGCCACAAGGTAACGCCGATTACATTGTAGCTGATGGAGTAAATCTCTACGACTGCATAGATTATCGTGAAGAGTACGACTATGAGGCAATGTATTTCGATGATGACGCCGAGAATTTTTATTTTGCTGTTGTCGGATCGTACGCTCTGGGAGAGGATACGAAAGGCGGCGATCTCGGAATCGACCTTAACGGTGACTTCTCAGTTAGTATTCACGGTTCTGTTACGGGCCTCGAGTATGCAGTCAAAATAAGTTCGGATGTTGTAGGGACTGTCTTAGCTGATCCAACCTGGTCACGGACATGGCCTCATGAATGGCCGGATGGTTGGCAGGGCGCACCCTATGACGCTAGCGATGGAACCATCCTCGGAATGGCAACAGTTGCAGTTGAGTACTATCCCTTGATGGAAAATGGCACTTATATTTTAGAAGTAGCCATACCTCGAGATCTTTTTCCCATCCAATATGGATGCGGAGATGTGATTAGTTGTCATATTAGTCATTGGTGTGGCAACGACTCGATTAACCTCATCGGCATAATCAATATCCCCGAGCCAGCTACGTTGCTACTTTTTGGTGCAGGTGGTATCTTTGTAAATCGGATAAGACGGAGACAGACTTAGCTCAGCACTAAAAGAAGCCACCAGAGAAACAAAAATGCTTTATCGCGAATATATTAACCGGGCCTGAAAGACCGGCTTTTTTATTTTGTATATTTTACCCGCCTTCGCAGAAAGCCACGGGTTCTACCCGTGGATGAATGCGAGAAGGGTATCC
>CAYSPM010000030.1:0-1067 GCA_964432925.1 uncultured Pirellulales bacterium
CGTCAGGAGTACAGCACCTTCGGCTGGATTATTCAGGGTCTGCTTGAACGTGCCGGATTCAAGATAGAGAAAGTTGATCACAAAGATAGCTTTATGGCAGCATATCTCTGTACAAAGAGCTGATATAGAATCTTGCGAAAGTTAACTATTTAAACAAGCAAGAAATTCTGGAGCTAAGCGTGTAGAGATAGGTATTATTGCGAAAGATAAAAGGCTAAAGAATTGGTACAGGAAATTCGGTTTTATCAGGAAAGGCACGAAGAGGTTCGACCATCTGCCATTTGAAGTAGCTTTTATGTACGCTGATGTCACTTGATCGGCGTTAGGTTGTGATATAGCAGTGGATAAAATCAGTTACTATATTTTTGATATTAACACTATAAGACCTTTTTCATCGGCTTGCAGCGAGGAGGAGAAATTATGAAGATATATGCAAATAGAATGAGTACCATTCCGAAATCGTTTATCAGGGAGATTCTCAAAGCGACGCAAGACCCGAAAGTGATATCTTTTGCCGGGGGACTTCCGAATCCAAGGTTCTTTCCGGTTAAGGAGATCAGCGAAGCTGCAGCCAGGGTTTTACGCCAGGCAGGCAAGGCATCGCTTCAATATAGCACTACTGAAGGGTATCTGCCACTGAGACAGTACGTCGCTGAGCGATATAGCATGAAAGGGCTAAAGGTACATCCTGATGAGATACTTATCACCAATGGATCTCAGCAAGGGCTCGATTTAGTCGGCAAGGTATTCATAGAAAAGAACGACCGAATCGCAATAGAACAACCTGGGTATCTTGGTGCCATACAGGCATTTTCGGTATATGAACCGCAATTCTGTCCTGTGCCGCTACTTGATGACGGTATCGACATAGACATACTGAAAAAGACTTTTGAGAAACAGCCAGTCAAACTGTTTCATACGGTGATTAACTTCCAAAACCCATCAGGGATTACATATTCGCAGCACAAAAGAGTCGAACTTGCTAAGCTGCTCGCACATCATGGGACGGTTTTAGTTGAGGATGACGCCTATAGCCAATTGAGGTTTGAGGGAAGTGATCTGCCATC
>CAYSPM010000030.1:1167-21780 GCA_964432925.1 uncultured Pirellulales bacterium
GAGACAGAGAGATTTGATGGTGTCACTGATCGAGGAGCAGTTTCCCAATGGAACACATCTTACACGACCTGAAGGTGGAATGTTCTTGTGGGTTACGCTTCCGGAAGGAATATCATCATTAAAGCTGTTTGAGTTGGCCATAGTAGAGCATGTGGCTTTTGTGCCAGGTAAGCCGTTCTACGTCAATGGTGATGGTGATAGCACGTTAAGGCTGAACTTCTCTAATTCTGATGAAGACAGAATCGACCAGGGCATAAGACGTTTGGCGAGAATCGTCAAGAAAGAACTCGCTAAAAGTAAGTAATCAAATAGTGAAAGGGCACGGGACAAATGGATAGGTATATATTCTACATTTTGGATGTTTTTGCTCAAGAGAAATATGCAGGCAATCAGCTCGCTGTGGTCCGAGACGCAGCAGCTTTATCTGATAGCCAGATGCAGCAGATTGCCAAAGAGATGAATTATTCTGAGACAACATTTATTCTGAGCGATGAGCCGCGAGAGGGCGGTTATGACGTTCGGATTTTCACACCGGCAATAGAACTACCTTTTGCAGGGCATCCGACACTGGGAACGGCTTATATAATACAGAGAGAAATTATCAAGAAACCTACGGATACAGTAATCCTGAACCTGAAGGTCGGCCAGATTCTTGTCACATTCAGTTATAGCGACGGAGAACCGGATGTCCTTTGGATGCGACAAGTTGAGCCGGTCTTTGGCCGGACCGTTGCACCGGCAGAGATCTTGGAAGTGCTGCGCCTGGACGAGGGCGACATTAAAGAAGGATTTCCTATCGAGGAAGTCTCCACAGGACTGTTCCACACTATAATTCCGTTAAAAACACTGGATGCCGTCAAAAGGGCAAAGGTAATCCGTGATAAATATTTTCAGCTGATAAAGGATCTCCAAGCTAAAGCCATTCTCATTTTCTGCCCGGAGACGTACAATTGGGAGAACGAATTGAATGTCCGAGTTTTTGGTGATTACTATGGTGTGCCGGAGGATCCTGCTACTGGGAGTGGGAATGGCTGTTTGGCAGCATATCTGGTTAAGCATCGCTATTTTGGAAAAGACCAGATCGATATTCGAGTTGAACAAGGTTATGAGATAGGAAGACCATCGATTCTCTATCTGAGGGCAAAAGATGAAGACGTATCTATAAACGTCACTGTAGGCGGAAAAGTAGTGATGGTCGCTAAGGGCGAATTAATTTAGCGTAAACTCTGCATAGGAAAAGAAATTCAGATGAAGAAATACAGAATAGATTTTAAATCGATAGTATGGGAAAAATTAGCACTCGGTGCCAGATTTAAAGCCTATCGGCAAGGCCGCAGAAAACTGCGCTTAGCAGAATTCACCAGAGAGTTTGTTGAGCCTGATTGGTGCACTAAGGGACATATCGGATACGTTCTCCAAGGTCAAATGGAAATAGACTTCGATGGTGAAATCGTTACGTTCGGGCCGGGTGACGGGCTCTTTATTCCAGCCGGTGAGAAACACAAGCACAAAGCTAAAGTTCTTACAGACAAAGTGAAAATAATTTTGATGGAGGATAGCTGAAGGCGAGAGACTAAGGACAGAAATATATGTTGGAGCTATATAGAGCGGAAAGTGGCGAAAATCTTGAGCAGGCTCGCATACTTTGGCAAGAGTATGCTGAATTTCTGAGGAGCTGTTTCCACGAACGCGCAGACCTGCCTTCCTTCAAAGAGTACTTCAAAAATTATGAGCAGGAAATCACTAATCATTTGCCCGGCTGTTACGGCCCTCCTAAGGGTTGTCTATTACTTGCCGTGTATCAGGGAAATCCTGCTGGCTGTGTAGGGCTGAGGGATTTAGGTGGCGGTGTATGTGAAATGCGAAGACTATTCGTCAGGCTGCAATATCGAGGATTGGGCGTAGGAAAGACTCTTGCTGAGGCCATAATCGAGCACGGACAAAGTTTTGGTTACGCATTGATGCGTCTGAATACAAATCGGAGAATGTCCGAGGCAGAAAAATTGTATCGGGCCCTTGGTTTCAATGATATTGCTCCTTATGAGCATTTCGATGTAGATGGTATGATTTTTATGGAGCTAAAATTGCAATGACGCTATCAAAAATTGATTTCAAAAAATATCACGGCCTCGGAAATGACTATCTTGTGATCGATCCTAATTTCACGGATGTTGAGTTAACGCCGGAGACTATCCGACTGCTTTGTGATAGACATTACGGGATAGGGTCGGATGGGATATTATATGGCCCCATCAAAGAAACTAAAAACTCAAAACTCAAAACTAAAAACTTGTATGAATTGCGGATTTTTAATCCCGACGGCAGTGAAGCTGAGAAAAGTGGTAATGGGCTGAGGATATTTGCCAAGTACCTTTTTGAGAACAAATACGTCGATAAAAAAGATTTTAGTATCAAGACATTAGGCGGAATAGTTCAAGTCTGGATACAAGATGATGTAGCGAATTTGATAAAGATTAATATGGGCACAACAACTTTCCTGAGCACTGAAATACCGGTCAAAGGTCCCAAAAGGGAGGTCGTGGACGAAGAATTGTCAATTGGGGCAGCGAAGTATAAGCTGACATGTCTGTCCATCGGGAATCCTCACTGCGTTATACCGACCGAAGATGTGAGTGAGCAAAATGCCAGACAACTTGGTCCGTATGTCGAGAATCACGAGATGTTTCCAAAACGAATTAACATGCAGCTATTAAAAGTCATAGATAGAAACAACATTGAGATAAGGATATGGGAAAGAAGCGCAGGATATACTCTTGCTTCGGGCAGCAGTGCCTGCGCAGCAGCCGCAGCAGCTCACAAATTAGGCTTAGTGGATAATCAAATAAATGTGAAAATGCCCGGCGGGAGTTTATTGATAGAAATCGCCGACAACAAAGGAATATGTATGACCGGTCCCGTTGAAGGAGTATTCCAGGGTCACTTTCATCCGGACCTAAAACAAAGGATTTCGGATTGAAAAATCGCTCTAATAATGATGCCAGTATCGATCTCACAAGGCGTGCAGCTTTGTTTCACAGTTGCCGAATAATACCCTAAAAACCAGGTAGATAGGCTCCAAAGGCTCAGATCTTCTGGTCTGCGCGATTATTTTCGCTGCTCTTTGGCTGAATCTCCGAAAAAGCGGAAAATTCTTGCAAAACTGATCACTTTTATAGTAAAATTGTTTTGAATGAAGGTGTGAAGGCAGGCTCAAAATTATCATAGTATTTTTCGTTTGCCATCATAAATTTAGTCCTATCTCATACCAGTCCTGCCTCAGAAAAATGACACTTTTTTCTATAGCTGTGTGTTGTATCTGCTGATTGGATTGTCGGAGGAGCGGAGACAGAAAATGCTTTAAATTAGCAAAACGAACTCAATTCGTGCAAAGGGGATTTAGGTTTAAGACCGTTGTGTCATAATATTTATCATCTATTCATGAAAGGGTGCGAAAATGAGAACCAAAACATATTTGAAATTCAGGTTGTTCGTGGCGGTATTTATTCTTGCGATGGTATCCACAGCTATGGGAAGGACTATCTTCGTTGACGCCGATGCCACAGGTAACAATGACGGCTCAAGCTGGGCTAATGCTTACAACCACCTTCAGGATGCTCTATCTGCTGCCTCAAGTGGTGACCAGATCGAGGTAGCAGAGGGTGTTTATAAACCAGACCAAGGAGAAGGTATTACACATGGCGACCGGACGGCTACATTCCAGCTTAAAAATGGCGTCATAATCATAGGCGGCTACGCTGGCTTTGGTGAGCCAGACCCCGATACCAAGGATATTGTTGGATACCAGACCATCCTAAGTGGCGACCTCAATGGCGACGACGGGCCGGATTTTGCCAACAATGGCGAAAATAGCTACCATGTTGTGACCAGCAGTGGAAGCGATGAAACAGCCGTTCTGAATGGCTTTACCGTCACTGCCGGCAATGCCGATGATGATATAATTCATCAACCGGATATCAATTACGGTGGGGGAATGTACAACGAGATGGGTAGCCCAACGCTGATGAACTGTACGTTCAGTAGGAACCTGGCAAATCAAGGTGGTGGGATGTACAACATTTCCGATGGGAGGCCGATATTGACCAATTGTACGTTCATTGGCAATAGGGCTGGTTACCGCGGCGGCGGGATGCTAAATGGTAAAAGCAGTAGGCCTACACTGACCAACTGCACGTTCAAGAGGAACCACTCGGCTCGTGATGGTGGCGGGGTGTGTAATCGTTATGGGAGCCTGGCAACCTTGATCGAGTGTACATTCAGCGAAAACAACGCCGACATGGGTGGCGGGTTGAGCAACGACCAATGTAGTCCAACACTGACCAACTGTAGGTTCAACCGTAATGAGGCTTGGGAAGGTGGGGGCATGTACAACTTTGGAGGCAGACCAACACTGATCAACTGTACGTTCAGTGGTAACCAAGCCGAGAATGGTGGCAGTGGGATGAGCAATGAAGGTATGCCGGAGAAGTGCGATCCTAGGTCAGGGCCTGAAGACTGCGTAGACGCTATATGGTGCTATCCCACACTTAGAAACTGCACATTTGTTGGAAACCGCTCAGGCTTATATGGCGCAATAACAAATAGTCTGCAGACTCGTGCAACTATTATAAACTGTATTGTATGGAATAACATCCCTGCCGACATCATCCCTTCGTACATCACCGGCAGTGCTAACATTTCGTACAGCGATGTGGAGGGTGGATGGCCTGGCGAAGGCAACATTAATGCCGATCCACTTTTTATAGATGCCGACGGAGCTGACAATATCTTTGGCACGGATGACGACAACCTTCGTTTGTTACCTGGCTCACCATGTATTAATGCAGGTGGTAACACAGCAGTTTTACCATGGGTATTTACCGACCTCGATGGCAATCCGCGCATTATAAATGGGATCGTGGATATGGGAGCTTATGAGTTCTGCGGTCTATTCAATTGGTACGTTAATGCTGCTGACGGTGACGATAACAACGACGGATCTACGCTTGAGACAGCTTTCGCGACAATCCAGAGAGCTATCGATGCGGCTGGCTATGGCGACACAGTATTGGTCTATCCGGGCATATACACTGAAGAGATCGTTTTTCTCGGTAAAGTAATAACTGTACAAGGTGTAGCCACTACCGATGGTGTGCCGGTGCTGCAAAATCCTGATGATTTCGCTGTCTCATTTTATTACGGCGAGGGACCTGATAGTAACTTGAAGAATTTTGTCATAAGAAATAGCTTCATGGCAATCTTTATTGCCGGCAGTAACCCTACAATAACCAATGTCACGATAGTTAATAACAAATACGGCATTGAGGCCTATGCCGGAGCAGAGCCGGATATAAGCAACAGCATCTTCTGGAACAATACAAACGGCGATCTGTTTGGATGCCAGGCAGCCTACAGTTGGGTCCAAGATGAGCTTGAATCTGAATCATTTGATAGTCCGATTTCTTACTGGGGCTTTGATGAAGATACTGGTAATGTTGCTTTCGATCCCATAGGAGACAACCATGGAACCATTTATGGCGGAGCATCCAGAACGGAGGGTATTTCTGGTGGAGCGTTTCAGTTCGATGGTGTCGACGATTACGTTGATTGTGGTTTCTCCAGTTCATTCTGTTTGCTTGACGATGTTAGTGTAACGTTCTGGATTAAACGACAACATCAAACGAAAGGGACAATGCTGACTATCGAAGGAAGTCCAATCGACAAAGGTTCTGAAGAAGACAATAGTATCTTTTTTCTCCGAATCTACACACCTCAAGAAGTCTTTGAATACATACACGAGTATGGTGCAGGATATAACCAGACATACCATTTTCCACCTATACCATATAGCAAATGGACTCATGTGGTAGTTACTCGAGATAGCCGAGCAAGAACAGTCAATGCGTATTTCGATGGAAAACACATTGGTACTTTCAATTATTGGCATCAAGCAGAAAATCCCAGCGAAGAGCTTGATCTTGTAATAGGGGCACGTTCTACAGGTATTGATAATTATGTAGGCTTGTTGGACGAAGTGGCTTTATTCGACAGAGTCTTATCGCCTCAAGAAATTCAGATGTCGTATACGTTAGGTCTTGCAGGCGATTCCTTGGATAATCACATTACCCGAGATCCTTTTTTCGTTGATCCTGACAATGGGGACTACCATCTCAGGAGTGAGCGGGGCCGGTATTGGCCTGCCCATGATGTTTGGGTCCTCGACAACATAACAAGTCCCTGCATCGATGGCGGCGATCCAACAGTTGATCCATCCGGCGAGCCGATGCCCAACGGCGGCAGAATCAATATGGGTGCTTACGGCGGTACGGCTTATGCAAGTATGAGTGAAATGGTATGGCTCGATGGCGATATCAATCACGATGGCATAGTCGATATGATAGATTTTGCGATGCTCGCTGATAATTGGCTTAGAGTTGAATAAATGCCCGTATCTAACCGGCTATACCCCCATTGAAAGTGTCGATTAGCAGCTTAGCTTGTGGTCTTGGTAACTTAGAATTTGAACTGGTCTTTGAAGACGGTTTTAAAATCGTAAAGATCGTTGAAATCGTTGATCGAATCATTCGGCTGGGTGCTCATCCATTCGTTGTCTATCATAAGATAGACGATTTCGCCGAAGTCGCGAGTTGTTTTGACACCCCAGGTTTTGAGCACCAGCATTGCGAGTCTTCCATATTTTTCTATAGCGAGCCTTCTTAGACCCTCGCACAGAGTTTGGCCACTGACATGGCGTGGCTCAGCCGTGATCTCCTTCAGAGTGTAGCCGAGTCCTTCGTAGATGAACTTAAGAGCACCGGCACTATAACGGCCATCTTCTCCGGCTATTTGTTCGAGGCCTTTTTTCATCTGATAATCCGTTGTGCGCCTTGTTGCTTTTCTGAGCCGAGCTGGTCTTTCTCGATCCTCACTACTATTGAGCGGCTGAAATCAGGAAGCGCGACTGTAGTCGCAGTAGTCTGCACATCCGTCCATTTATCTGTCCAGGGGTCATAGATACGGATTTTGGCATTATCGAATCCGGCACTGATTTTGGAAAGATCAACAGAGACTCCGTGCACTATTTGAGGCTTGACGACCTGTTTGAGTTCGCTTTGCCAGGTGTTGCTGCTGTCACGACACCAGACAAGAATCGTATTTTTACCTTTTAGAGCATATACGCGCATGCGCGAATGTTTGATTTGGACAGGCTCAAAATTTTCATCTGGCAGATCAATGTCCTCAACGACCTCGGCGAAACGTGCGTAATGGTACCATAAATTGTTCTTGTCTACGTACGTATCCCAATGCCAGATTTGTCCGGGTCCGGCTGCACCAGCGAAAAACGGAGCAAACAATACATCATGGAGGATCATTCCATCTTTATCTTTTTCGTAGAGTTCGAAAGGACCAGAATGACCCGGCTCAACGGCACCACCTTCTGCTAAGATTATGGGCTTGCGTAAGCGAAACGCTCGAAGCTCTGAGACAGCATCGGCTGCGAGAACGTCAACGGGGCCGTGACAGACTTTAAGGGCTGCTCCCAGGTCAAGGTAGCGGTGTACCTGGGCTACGTCGTTGTCGGTCATACGATAGATTGTGCGGTACGTACTGAGGACTTCTGCAATATCGAAGCTGCTGAGACTTTGCATAGCGAGATTGTTTGGGAAGCGACTGTGCAATTCACCGAGCATTAGTTCGGTCCACTCGGTCCAGCCTCGGCCTGCAATTGTGTTAATTTCGTTCCAGAGTTCCCAGCCGAAAATAGCTGGCTTATAGCTATAGCGACTGGCGTACCAATCCAACTTGCTTTTGAACTGCTGTTGGCTTCGGCGACCATTGAAAAAATCAGTAACATTTCTTGCTGGCCCACCTTGTGAGGTATGGTGAATGTGCTTACCAAATACCCCATTATCCTCGAAATTACGGAAGTGTTCGAGTGTCAGTTTGACCCTGATACCGTGGTTTTCAGCCATGGAGAGCAAACGGTCAATTCGCCGAGCTTTTTGGGGATCGTATTGGCCGCTTTTTGAGTGTTCGACATCCCAAAACTCGTGGCTGAGCCAAATGCGGATAAAGTTGCCTTGATTTTCTGAGAGCTTTATGAGCCATTGCTGCATTTGTGCTAGGCCTTGTTCTTCGTCGGCGTCGGAGCTTGGATGGATCATGTTTAGGCCGATAGGGATGTACCAGCTACCATCGGATAGTTCGAAATAGCGCGGGTCGCGTGGGCTGACGCGAACAAAGGCATTTGCCTGATTGGCCAGCGCGGCATTAATAGGCGCCGCTATAAAGGCGGCAGCAGTAACGAGCAGATAAAGCTGGAGCCTATGCAACGTTAAGGCTACTGTCAGACGTTCTCTGTTCATACACAATACATTAAAGTACTTTTTGTCCTGGTTTTGCCCCGGGATCAGCCGTGAGCATAAAGATATCTTTACCACCGGTACCGGCAGCCATGATCATACCTTCGGACAGACCAAATCTCATTTTTCTTGGCTTTAGATTGGCGAAATAAACAACGGTTTTGCCCATCAAGTCTTCCGGATTATATGCTGTGGCTATAGCGGCAAGAACGGTTTTTCCTGGGACGCCAACATCCAAATCGAGACGCAACAGTTTATCAGCCCCTTCCACTCGCTCTGCTTTTGCTACTTTAGCAATTCGAAGGTCTATCTTTCCAAAATCTTCGATAGTGCATTCGGGTTTGAACGGGTCGAACGTTTCTGGTTGTTGTGATGGTGTTGGTTGCTGAGGGCTTTGAGTGTCTTTACTTTCCTGAATCATTGTATCCACCTGCCTTTTGTCAATCCTTTCGAAGAGTCTTTCAAATTCATTTATTTTGTGATTTTCCAGCAATATATCGACGTCAGCGAACTGGAGTGCACCGACGTTAAGAAACTTTTGAATTTTTTCAACGTATTTTGGAAGAATAGGCTTCAGGTAAATCGTCAGAATTCTCACAGCGTTTATAACAGCGGTTAGAGTGGACCGGGTACTCTCAGGATCGCTTTTCACGGTGACCCACGGCTGATTCTGTTCAACGTAACGGTTTGCCTCATCTGCCAGAGCGCTGATTGTTCGAACAACAGCCGCATATTTAAGATTCTCATAATCTGCTACGATCTGTTCTTTAGCAGTTCTTAGTTTATCAATCAGTTCCTTACCCTGCTCGTCTAACCGCCCGAGCCGACCATCCAGATTTTTGGAGAGCATTGGTCCTGAGCGGGAAGCGAGATTTGCATATTTGCCGACCAGGTTGGAGTTAATTTTGTTTGTGAAATCATCCAGGCGCAGGTCTATGTCCTCGATGCCGTCGGTAAGTTTGCTCGCGTAGTAGTACCTCAAGTACTCTGGATCGAGGTGTTTTAGGTAGGTGCTGGCTTTAATAAAAGTCCCACGGGACTTGCTCATCTTCTCACCGTCTACGGTTAGAAAGCCATGGACAAAAAGTTTGTCAGCGGTTTTGAAGCCGGACCCGATAAGCATTGCGGGCCAAAACAAGGCGTGGAAATACATAATGTCCTTGCCGATGAAGTGATAGAGCTCGTATCCGTTTCCTTGCTGTTGGGATGATTGTTTTGCTGGGCCGTCAAGTCCTGGCCAGAGCAGGTTAAAGTCCAGGCCATTTCTGTCGCAGTAGTTTTTTGCCGAGGCCATGTATCCTATGGGGGCGTCGAGCCAAACGTAAAAAAACTTGTTTTCTTCACCGGGGATTTTGAATCCGAAATATGGACCGTCGCGGGATATGTCCCAGTCTTTAAGGCCGATTTTAAACCACTCATCGAGTTTGTTTGCAACCGATTTTTGTACGTGGCCTGCGGTTATAATATCTTTGAGCTGTTGCTCATAATCGGCAAGCTTGAAGAAGTAGTGCTCGGACTTTTGCACAACGGGTGTACCGTGGCAGGTCGCGCAATAAGGATTTATCAAATCGGTAGAGCGGTAGGTAGCACTACATATCTCACAGGAGTCACCATACTGGTTCTCGGCTTTACAGCGTGGGCAAGTGCCGCGTACATATCTGTCGGGCAGAGACATTTTACAATTCTGGCAATAGCTCTGCTCGACCTGCCGTTTTGTAATAGCCCCAGCCTTATTGAGCCGGCTAAAGATCAGTTCACTAAATTGTCTGTTTTCCGGAGAATGGGTAGTGTAATAGTTGTCGAATTCGATGTGGAAGCGGTCGAAGTCTGCGACATGGGCTTTGTACATTTGCTCGATTAGCTGCTCAGCAGGTATACCAGCAGCGCGCGCACTTATCATAATCGGCGTGCCGTGTGTGTCATCGGCACAAAAGTAAAAGCATTGATTGCCGCACATCTTTTGAAAGCGTACCCAGATATCGGTCTGTAAGTACTCCACTAAATGACCTATATGTATTGGCCCATTGGCGTAAGGTAAAGCAGACGTCACAACTATCTTGCGGGACATAATTCTTCCAAAATTACTGTTGATTCTTGTCTTCGTTAGTTTGCTTCTCTTTTTTGGGCGGCTGATTTTGTCTTTTCTTAGCGGCAGTTGTGGCAATTACCTCAATCTCGTCAACGCTCAGTGCGATCTTCTCACCGCTTTCATATTCGACGACGACAAGCTGAGTTAGTATTTGCGTGTCCACAACTTTGCCCTGGCCGTGTTTGGTTGTAACCCGCGCATTCTTTCTGGGAAGCTGTTTTTTCAGTTGCGTATAGGTCTGGTCTTCGTACCGCAGGCAACATTTAAGTCTGCCGCAGTAACCGGATATCTTAGAAGGATCCAGAGTGGCTTTTTGCATTTTAGCCATTCGCATGTTGACCGGCTTTAGGATTTTGAGAAACCTCTTACAGCAGCACTCTTGTCCGCAGCTTTCGATATCGCCGAGGAGCTTGGCTTCGTCACGTGAGCCTATTTGGCGCATTTCAATTCGCGTCTGGTATTCCTGTGCGAGTCTCTTTACTAGGTCGCGGAAATCGACTCGCCCGTCGGACATGAAGTAGAAAACGATGCGCTCACCGCCGAAGATGTGCTCGGCATCGACTATTTTCATGGGCAAGTTCATCTCTTTGACGAACTGCTTGCAGCATTCTATCTCGTCTTTGGCAATCTTTCGGAGGTGTCGCTCCTCAGTAACGTCCGCAGCGCTGGCATAACGGATAAACTTGCCGGCTTGCTCAAAGGAGGATTCAGTGTCCTCAGCGTTGAAATACTGTTCTATTTGCTCGTCAGTGAGCTTGAGTCGACCGTCTTTGTAGGATGCAAGCTGACCCACGAGAGAGCCCAGCTCAAGGCCCTTTTCGGTTTTGACCACGACACGAGTGGGGAGTTTGGGGATGTTAGTTTCGTTGTGCTCGAAGAAACCAAGCGTGTTCATCCGCCCATATCGAACGAGCATGTACTTTTTACCTTTTACCCGTAGGGGCTTTGTTGTTGAGACTTCAGCCATTTCAGTAATAAAAATAACGTGCTGTCATTTTGCCGTCTGCTTCAAGATTAGGACCAGCCAAGAATAAAGCGTGGTCAAACAACTACGAACCAAGGATTATATCAGAAGTTACGAGGCATAACAAGAGATGTTCGAAAATGAGTTTTTCATTGACCCCGGATTCAACCCAGCGAAAAGCCTCATAGCAATCAGCAATTTTCGTCGCTGCCTGATCCGGGTTGAAGCGTGCAGCCAATTTTGTAATGTGCTGTTTCTGGTCGAAATTGAAAGAGGGCTTGGCAGGTGCAACATTCAGTGTCATCACATCATACAAAGCTGATATGATTATCTGGATAAGAGTCTTTTGTGACCTACGGTTAATGTCGCTTTTGCTGGCGGTTTTTTCGATTCCTGTCCAGACCTCAGCGATTTTCCTGCTTTCATTAAGAAATCGCTGCGCGAATTCCACAGCGTCTGCAAGTTTATAGGTTGCCAGAGAGCTTACAAGTTGTTTTTTAATTTCATACAATTGGACACCAGCCAGCTCAAGCCTTGCATATTGTATAGCTGAGCCTAAACTGCCTTGAGCAAGACGGGCGAAGTACCGCGCCTTTTCTTGTTCAAGATCCATCGACCTTAATTTCTCAAGTATCTTTGATTCGTCTATCGGGCCGAACCTGAGTGTCTGGCATCTCGATTTAGTGGTGGGCAAGAGTTTATCTGTCCTTGTGCACAGCAGTATTATGCAGCAGTATCCGGGTGGCTCTTCAAGAACCTTTAATAGCGCATTCTGTGACGCGATGTTCAGCTTCTCAGCTTCGCTTACTACGAAGACCTTTCTTTTTGATAAAGAAGGCCTTACGTGCACTTTATCTATTAGAAATTCGCGGATGACATCGATTGGCAGCTCGACAGGTGTAGACCTGCCTTTGCCCGCGCTCGTAAATTCGAGCAGTTCCTTGTAAATGTAATTAAAGTCCGGATGCGAGCCCACTTCGATAGCTCGGCAGGATTCGCACGAACCGCAACTATCGGCGAAGCTAATAGAGTTATTATTTTCAACAATCGGCTGTTCACACAGCAGTAACTTGGCCCATTCGACAGCGGTCTTGAACCTGCCGACGCCATCCGGACCCGCGAATATGTATGCGTGGGGCCATTTGCCTGTAGCGAAGGCCCGCTGCAAAGCGGTGATTGTTTTATCCTGGCAAAAAATTTCTTTCAACGACATCTGCTAAAAATCGGTTTCTAGGATAACCCGTTTTATCCTTTCGTGAATTGTCTCAATGTCGGCTCCACCACCATCAACTACTTTCACTATTCCAGGATAGTATTTTCCTAACCGGAGGAACCATGTTCTAACTTTTCGATGATACTCTAAAGTTCTGGAATCAAATCGATCAGGGGTCGCATTTTCGAAGAGGTAATTCTGGTTGGAATCTTTGTGGTTCATTTTGCTTCTTTGGTTTCGCTTCTGCCCAGTCCGTTCGCGTCCTTCCTCTGCCGGTACGTCGATTATAATTGTCAGGTGAGGCCAGGTGTCTTCTACTGCGAATTTGCCCAACTCAATTATCTTCTCTACAGGATACCCACTACTGCCTTGGTAAGCACACGTAGCTGAAATAAATCTGTCACACAAAACCGTTTTACTTGCCTGTAAGGCAGGTTTAATTACCTCCGCGATAAGTTGAGCTCTCGAAGCCATAAATAACATTGCTTCGGTGTGAACATCCATACTTCCTTTAGCACCATACTTTAGAAGCTGGCGAATCTGATCACCAATTTTAGTACCTCCTGGGTCGTGCGTCTTTACAACCTCGATGCCATTTCTCCTTAGCCACTGCGCAAGTATGGCGCATTGCGTAGTCTTTCCACATCCATCCGGCCCATCAAGAACGATAAATTTACCGTGTAATTTCTCTTTCACTTATTCACCTTTGATAACCAGTTGATTAATAATCCTCCAATAATTCCACCCAGAAAGCTAACAATAACCCAAATCCAGTGATGTTTTATGTACTCTGCATACCATAAGTTGCTCCGTTTCCACCATGAACAATATTTTCTGCCTAAGTCATAACCTTCTATTGTCAGGGCAATTCCCATCATAGTACCAGAATGGTTTCTCCGTAATTTTATGAGCCCTCTCTTCTCGAGTCTATTATTTGCTATTCTGATCTTATTTGCATTTACTGGATATTGCTTATTGTGGGTCTGAATATTCGGGGGTTCAGATAAAACAGGATAATGCCTTACTTTACGAGCAAATCGTTTAATCTGACAAGGCACCAAAATTGGAACCCACGTTAACCCCTCAAATATTTGAACCCATTCTTCCAACGCAAACCATACCTCCTCCCCTTCATTTTCAATGCTTATATAGTAGCCCAAAAGTAGATGTCTTTCATCTTTTGGCAGCCACATAATTTTTATTTCCTAAAGCCAGATCCTTCGCTTCGCTCAGGATGACACCTACAGTGTCACCTTGTCAGTTGGAAGTTTTCTTCGCCGAGCAGTTGCCTCATTTTGCGGCAGAACTCCAGATCAGGATTGACGGAAAGCTCTCTGTCTGCGGTGGCATGAACTCGACCTTTGTCGGTATGTATCGCCACATAGACAAGGCTTTTGCCTCTGTGGTGCTGGCAAATGCTCTTTATCATTGTGACCTTTTCTTTGGTGACATCGTTAGCATTTAGTCGTATCCTGACCTTAGCAGCTAATTTTTCTCTGACTTCGTCCAGAGCTATTAGTTCCGCTGCTATAATATTAGCTCGCTCCCTTCTGTAATCCAGCTTTCCCTTTACAAATATAACTGTGTCTTCGATTAGAGCCTTGGCATAAGCGTTGAGCGTATCGGGAAACATGACCACTTCGACCTGGCCCTGGAGGTCTTCGAGTGTAAAAACCGCCATTTTTGAGCCGGCATTCCGGCCTGACTTTGTGATATTGTATCTTATCTTTGTTATCATTCCGCCCATTACGACTTGCTCATTCTGACCCGCAGCATCCAATTGCGAAGTGTTACGTGTAGAGTAAAGATTGATAGTCTCAGCGTGATGGCTCAGTGGATTGCTGGTGACATAGAAACCAAGAACCTGTTTTTCGTAGGCAAGCATTTGTGGCTCGGGCCAGGGCGGGACGTTGGGCAGACTGTGATGGTCTTGAGAGTAATCTGAAGCGCCAGCTATTTGGCCGAAGAAATTCATTTGGCCGTTCTGTTTGTCGGCCTGCAGACCGGCACCGATTTCCATTGCCTTTTCGAGGCCTTCTATCATTTGGCGACGGTTTCCGCCGAGCCTGTCGAAAGCGCCGGCTTTTATGAGGGCTTCGAGCACCTGTTTGTTAGCTGCCCTCAAATCGACATTTTCGCAGAAATGGAACAGGCTCTGAAATCTACCGACTTTTTTTCTCATAGCGATAATCTGCTCAACGGCCTTTTCGCCGACGCCTTTTACGGCTGCTAAGCCAAAACGTATTACAGCCTTTTGCTTGCTATCGCTATCAGGGTATAGGGGCGTGAAATTGACGCCGCTTTCGTTAATATCCGGAGCGAGCACCTCGATACCCATCTCGGTGCACTCAGCGATATACTCGACGACCTTGTCGGTGTTGTCCATTTCGTAAGTTAAAAGTGCTGCCATGAATTCGACAGGCCAATGTGCCTTCATATAGGCGGTCTGATATGCGATGAAAGCATAACGGGTTGAATGGCTCTTGTTAAATCCGTATCCGGCAAAGCGCTCGATAAGCTCAAAAATCTGCTCAGCCTGTTGCTTCTTCATACCCTTATTGACACAGCCTGAGGCGAATCGTTCTCTTTCTTTTACGATGGTTTTTGCCTTCTTTTTGCTGATGGCTTTTATCAGGCCGTAGGCTTCACGCAGAGGTATGTCGCCGAGTAGGTTGCATATTCGCATGACCTGTTCCTGATAGGTCATTATGCCGTATGTTTCTTGCAAAACCTCGGTCATGATAGGATGTGGTAGCTTCCATTTTGCCCCGTGTTTTCGGTCGATATAGTCGGGAATCAGTATCATCGGGCCGGGACGATACAGGGCATTTGCAGCGATGAGATCCTCAATTCGGTCAGGCCTCATCTTTACAAGCATATTCTGCATACCTCCGGACTCAAATTGGAAAATGCCTTTTGTTCTGCCGTTTGAGAAGAGTTCAAAAACTTTAGAGTCGGTAAGGTCAAGCTTTTCCAGGTCGATCTCGACTCCGTGATTTTCCTTGACAAGCTGACGAGTACGTTCGAGCACACTGAGTGTTTTCAGCCCAAGGAAATCCATTTTCAAAAGCCCGACTTTTTCAACCATTGGGCCTTCGAACTGAGTTATAATGTCATCGGAGCCTGAAGCTTTATAAAGAGGCACGAAATTCGTTAAAGGCTCATCGGCGATAACTACGCCGGCTGCATGAACCGATGCGTGACGTGCGAGGCCTTCGAGCTTTCTACTGATGTCGATGACCTTTCTTATCTGCTCGTTTTCTTTGTAGGCACGTTTCAGTTCTGGCTCGGTCTCCAGGGCCTTATCAAGTGTCATATCGAGAGAGAACGGTACGAGCTTTGCAAGTCTATCAGCCTCAGCAAGGGGCACTCCGAGGACTCTACAGATATCCCGGATAACGGCACGTGCCTTCATCGTTCCGAAGGTTATGATCTGCGCGACCTGGCCGTATTTCTGGCGGACATAATCTATGATTTCTGCGCGGTGGGCCTGGCAGATGTCGATATCGATGTCGGGCATTTCGTTGCGCTGGGGGTCCATGAAGCGCTCAAAGAGCAGGTCATAGCGAATTGGATCGACATCGCACAAGCCAAGGCAATAACCGGCGAGGGTTCCTACACCGCTTCCTCTGGCGCCAATTGGGATGTCTCTTTCGTGGGCATATTTGCAGAAGTCCCAGACGATGAGAAAATAGCTGGCGAAACCCTTCGATTCGATTACTTCAAGCTCTCTGTCAAGGCGTGCCTTTATCTGGTTTGTAATTTCGCCATAGCGTTGGCGAGCTCCCTCATAGCAGAGTTCTGTCAGAAAATCTTCAGGCGTTGAGCCGTCGGGCGGATTAAAGCGTGGTGCATGGCGGGTTTTCAGGTCGAGTTCGACATTACAGCGATCGGCAATCGTCAACGTATTATCACATGCTTCGATGGTTTTGGCGAAAAGACCGCGCATTTCTTCGGTGCTTTTGAAGTATGCGTCGGTTGGGTATATCATTCTATCGGGATCGTCCGCTCTTTTACCGGTGCTGATTGCGCATAGACAGTTGTGTGCCTCATGGTCCTCTGCCTCGAGAAAATGCACATCGTTCGTCGCAACAATACCGACACCCATTTTTTGGGCCAGTTCGACCAGTCCCTGACGAATCTGTCGTGACTTGTGGTTTGTGCCTCGTTCTTCATAATTACTTTTTTTTGTGTTGTGATTCATGTCTTGTGATTCGAGCGACGAGTCACCAGTCACGAGCGACGACCCCTCTTCGTGGCTTTGTATTTCGATGAAGAATCTATCAGGCCCAAATATCTTTAGATAACTCTCGGCTGCTTTTTGTGCCGCTTGTTCATTTCCGTTGGCAATTTCCACGGCAATCTCACCCTTTAAACAAGCCGAGGTGCAAATGAGGCCTTCGTTTAGTTCAGTGAGGATTTCTTTATCGATTCTTGGGCGATAGTAAAATCCATCTAAGTAGCCTGCGCTGGCGAGCTTGAGAAGGTTCTGATAGCCGGTGTTATTCTCAGCCAATAGGATTAAATGATGTGCTGCTTCAGAGATGCTGGTTTTTGTCCGGTCGAATCTACTGCCTGGTGCTATGTACGCCTCGATGCCTATGATGGGTTTTATGTGCGCTGTAAGAGCTTTGGTATAGAATTCTACTGCGCCGAAGAGATTGCCGTGGTCGGTGACGGCGACGGTATCCATGTCAAGCTTTTTACAGCGCTTAAAAAGTTTGTCGAAGTTAATGGCGCCATCGAGCAGTGAATACTGGCTGTGCAGATGCAGATGTGTAAATCCCTTTTTTGACATGAGTGCAACAAGTCCTTTATAGGAAAAGAGTTAAGAATACAAGATGAGAACGTAATCATCACCTATATCATAAGCAAAGGCATATATGGAGTCAAGGCTAATGGCCGTGCCGGAACAAAGAGATCGCTAAAAAGAAGGAAGTTTTTATTGAAGCTTGAAAATTTATTTGTAAAATAAAAGGTTTTACAATTTAATAATCGGCGGTAAGGAGTGTAAATGGGACCTGTATTGAATGGCCTGATTAAACTTCAAAGCGTTGAAAATCGTCTGCGTGCTGCAAAGGCAAAACTTGCAAGGTGTCGGCGCAGTGTCATCATCCAGGAAAATCAAGTCAGAAGTCTGCAAAGTGCCCTCGAAGCAAAAAGGGAAGAGATTCAGCTAACCAAAGTTCAGTGCGACCGCCTCGAGCTTGAGCTAAAAAGCCGAGATGAGCAGATCAATAAGCTAAGGGCATCGCTAAATAACGCAAAAACAAACAAAGAATACGCTGCACTGCTGACCCAGCTCAACACTACAAAAGCCGACAATTCAAAAATCGAAACCCAAATCCTGGAGCTATTGAAAGCAATTGAAACTGACGAAGCCGAGTGCAAGGAGATCGAAGGTCAGATAGACCAGCAAAAGCGGCAGCTCGAGCAAACCCGCAAAAAGGCTGAAGCCTCTGCAACGGAGCACGAAGCTGAGATTGAGCAGATACAAGCGGAATGGGATGAAGTCGCCAAGGTCATCCCGCCTAAGCCCTTGAGCATATTCAAGCGTGTCGCCGAAACGTACGACGGTCAAGCCGTCGTAATAGTTGATCAGCAGGAAGGCAGAACCGAAGCTTATAGCTGCGGCGGTTGTTTTATGGGTATAACCGCTGAGTGCGTTAATATGCTTATGACCAAAGACGATATAATCCGGTGCTCAAACTGCACGAGGATACTGGTGCTTGGAAGCGAAGACCATAAAAGTGCTTAGCTATATGAATGTCTGAATCGTTGCATTCACGTGCAAAGGCATCTGTCGCTCACACATAGCAGCTTCAACGAATCACGAGTCGCGAGATGCGAGATAAGAGCCACAATTTGATTGCCTACATAGATGGCGCTAGTAGGGGTAATCCTGGCCCTGCTGCCTCTGGATACATATTGCAGGACCATACTGGCCGTCAGTTCCAGGCAAAAGCTTTCTTTATCGGTCACACCACCAACAACATCGCTGAGTATACAGCTCTGATAAAAGCGGTCGAGGCCGCTAAAGTACTTGGCGCAGAGGATCTAATTGTTTACACCGACAGTGAATTGCTCGCCAGGCAGATAGAAGGCCGGTATAAAGTCAAGAGCGAGCAAATCAAGCCCCTTTTTGAACAGGCCATAACTTTACTCGCAGATTTCAAAAACTATCGGGTTCACCACATCCCCAGGGATAAAAACAAGCAGGCCGACGAACTTGCAAATAAGGCCTTGAATCTCCAGCGTGACATTACCGTGCACCGTGCCCCGGGATCCGTGACCCGAGCCAGTCACGAGCGACAAGTCACGAGCGACAAGTCACGAACCACGCCCATCCGTCTCGGCGTGCTCATCAGTGGCAGCGGAACAACGTTAATGAATATTCTTGACTACATCAAGAAGGATAAACTAAATGCCGAGGTTGCGGTGGTCATAAGCTCTCGCTCTGACGTTGCAGGAGTTGAAAAAGCAAGAAAGGCCGGCCTCGATGTCAAAATAATTCGCAAAAAGGATTATCCGGACATCAATCAGTTCAGCAAACGCATCGAAGAAGTACTCGTTGCAGCTAACGTTGACCTTGTTGTTCAGGGCGGGTGGCTGTGTCTCTGGAAAATACCCCCTCGATATGAAAATCGTGTTATGAATATACACCCTGCTTTGTTGCCGATTTTTGGGGGCCAGGGTATGTGGGGACATCACGTTCATGAGGCCGTACTTAAAACAGGATGTAAGGTCAGCGGTTGTACAGTTCATTTTTGCATAAATGAGTATGATAAAGGACCAATAATTGTCCAGCGAGCTTGTGAGGTCGGAGACGACGATACACCTGATACTCTGGCCGCAAGAGTATTCCAGCAGGAATGTATAGCATATCCTCAGGCCATACAGTTGTTCGCTGACGGCAGGCTGGTCGTCGAGAGCGGTCGTGTGAAAGTGAAGCCTTAAATCACGGTTTTTTCGCTTTACGAAACATAAAGGATGAACAGACGACAAAGAATGCTCGTGATAGAATCCGTCATCGTCATCGCGATTACGGTCTTCGCGCTTGTTGCGATGATTAACGTTAAGGATTGGGTCAACCGTTCAGAGGCAATGCGCGCGATGAGGCAGCTCGGAAAGGAAGTCCTCAAATGGCGTCAGCAATACAGCGAGGCTCATCCCGAGGAGCGTCGGCTTGCTCCGCCCGAACCATGGGTCGAGAGGCAAAGAGAATATCTTCCTGGCAATGTTCGACTCGGCAGGTTAACGTACAGAGCCCGCTATATCGACTCCGAGTCCACGCTCGATGAAATCCTGGCTTACACCGCGAGAAATTATCGTTCACCTCTCGTCGGCAAAGGATATATCGTCCTTTTCCTTGACGGCCGGATCGAGTGGATGTCCAAGGACGAGTTCAAAAAACTACTAGCCCAGCAGCGGAGCAATAGCCCCCAGGAACTCCGCTTGCTCCAACAGAACTGACTTTTTCCTCTCACCTTTACGCTTTCATTCTTTTTCTTAATTCTGAGCGATACGATTCATACAATATAGATGCTCTTTGCTTGCCTACCTCGCATTTATCACCAAACCCGATATATCTTATATTTAGGCCACTAATTTATCAGTCACGGCAAGGCCGAGCCTTGACGGATTGGTGGATTATTCAACAGCAGCGTGTATGTTTTTAGGATTAGTATGATATGGTCAAACTTTGACAAGCTGCACCAATTCGTGATATATATACAACAAATTGTCCAAATCAGTAGACGAGAAAGTTTTTTTATTTTCTGTAAGTGCTTTATTAGCTTTTTTCTGTTGTAGGGTATATCTGAGTTTGATATTATCACGTCATTATCGTTAATGGGTTTTTATCAACGACCATTTCAGGAAGCACGAGATGTATATCAAATCAATTTTAACTTGGTTAACTCTCATAAATATTATCTTTTCATCAGAATCCCTTGGTGGAAAATCGTTTTACACTACCCGATTGGAT
>CAYSPM010000031.1:0-21454 GCA_964432925.1 uncultured Pirellulales bacterium
CTTCCAGCAGGATTGCACAGATTCCTGACGGATCCACGGTACGCAATTCAGCGACTGGCTCACTACATTGTCCGACCCATCCGACTGTATTTTAACGTGGCACTACGTGAACAATGGCTGCGGGAGATGGTCACCGAGGGACAGGGCAAGCACATGCTTAGCGATGATGACGCAGCCATCATCCTTTCGCAGGTCAATGAACCATTCATACAGAAATATCTTAAGAGCCTAGCAGTACACGTTTGTACCTTACCGGTAACACAAATTGTCTCTGTGACAATTGCTGCTATATACTACTTCACTCATCGAATGCAACCCAATGCTTGGGTAGTAGGACTGGGCATTGTTGGCATCTTTCAGGTAACACCTATTTCTCCAGGCTCACTCGTTCGGGGGCTTTATGTGCTTTATCTGGTCATACGGGAGAGGAACTTCAGAGACTACAATATTGCCGTATTTCTCGGATTTTTCAAGTATATTGGTTATCTGGCTTTTCCTATTCAGATGACGTATCATTATCCTGCACTGGCTAGGTTCATGTCGGTGCACTGGGCGACGGAGGCCGTGCATATTGTTCCAGTCTTTGGTGAGCGAGGCGCGCTTTTTGAGCATTGGGTATTTTGTCTATTTTACAACTGGCCTTTGACTATCCGCCGGCGGATGCGCAGACGTGCAGAACTTCGCACGTCTATAAAGCCGCGATACTGGCACTTAGTATTGTGCGCTATTGTCGCTGTAGTTCCGTTCGCACTTGCAGATGTCGCTTATCTTCGAACTACAGATGATCTGCCTGGCCTGCGTGATATGTGGTATCTCGTGGTACTCGTACCATTTGTCAGCGGGGCACTGGTGACTTTGAGCTGTGGTGGGGCCGCACTGACCAGACGCATTTTAGCTGCAGCTACCTGCGGCTTGTTGACCGGCCTGGCTCACACAATATTCTCAGTCGTGCTGGCCCGTGTAAAAGCTCTCGACATGGATGGTTTTGCAGTAACCTGTTTGTGGCAAATGTTTATTTTTGCCATTCTTTCGACAGTAGGCGCGATAGCCATAGAGCTGAAGCTACCTGAGCCTGACTCCGGCAGTTAGGCCCTACTGGCACAAACACCCCGAACATCCAGCCGGAATTTTAAACTAAAAAATCTTGTTTTTGGGCATAGCATCACCATATTTTGCCCCAGTTTGTATTGATTTGCCGCTTGAGAACTCTTAAACTAATATGAGAAGATATATTTGAGCGAGTTTCATCGAACAAGTTATTTTTGCTGGCGGTCTTGATATAGTAGAAGAAAGGAGTGAAGAGATGAGGCCGGAATTCATATCCTCGACACTAATCAAGATAGTAAATCAGAAGCACCTGCGAAAACTTCTCGCCAGAAAGTTCGACGACTACATCTATAAAAGTATGGTCAACAATGGTTCGCAGGATTTGAAATCCGTACAGATAAGAAGGTACCAGTTCTTGTCTGCGATGCTGCAGTGCCTGATCAGAAATATGGACAAGGGCTATGTATCAAGTGAGATTGTCAAAAAGATAATCCAGGTATTTGTGCAGAACAACCTCGTACGAGAGGATCAAAGTTACACTCAGGCAGCAGAGAACTTCGAGAAGAAGTATGGCGAACTGCCGCCAACTTTTATTGTCGTTTCTCCAACCCAAAGATGTAATCTAAATTGCACAGGCTGTTATGCTAGCTCAACAGCAAAAGCGGCAGCGACCATACCTTATCCTTACGTTGATAGAATCATTGGTGAGGCCTATGACATTTTTGGCTGTAGGTTCATAACTATCAGTGGTGGAGAACCCTTCTTATACAAAAGTGATGGAAAGACACTTCTGGATATTTTCAAAAAATATAATGATATATTCTTCTTAGTATACACTAATGGAACACTCATTGATGATGAAGTTGCCGCAGAGCTAGCAGAAACTGCAAATGTTACACCTGCCATTTCGGTGGAGGGCTTTGAGAAAGAAACGGACGACAGAAGAGGTTCTGGTACATTTAGCAAGATACTTAACACTTTAGAGCGAATGAGACAGGTCGGCGTGCCTTTTGGCATTTCTGTGACCTCAACAAGTAAGAATGTAGATGTGCTGCTCTCGGACGAGTTCTACGACTATTACTTTCAGCAGCTCGGTGCCTGCTATATGTGGCAATTTCAGTTGATGCCCCAAGGTAGAGCCAAAGACGAAATGGACCTTATGGTCACACCTGCGAGAAGGCTCCAATTATTCAGGAAATGGGAAGAATTGCTTGAAAACAGACGATATTGCTTGGCTGATTTCTGGAACAGCGGCGTGCTGGCTAGAGGCTGCATTGCCTATGGAAGAAGTGGCGGTTACGCCTACGTCGACTGGTACGGCGACGTGACGCCATGCGTGTTCATCCCTTACTCCGTGGACAATATCTACGATTTGTATAGTAACGGCAAAACGCTTGCAGATGCCTTGTTTTCCGACTTTATGAAAAATGGACGAAAATGGCAAAAAGAGTATGGCCTGGACAATTGGAGAAGGCCCCACAACTGGCTGATGCCCTGCTCTATAAGAGATCATTATGAAATCTTTAGACGCTCAGTCCTGCCGAGCAACGCAAAGCCTGAAGACGACAAAGCCAAAGAAGCTTTGGAATCCGACGAATATCTTGAAATAATGAAGAATTACGATGTGCAGCTACAAAATTTGACCGAAAGAATCTGGCAAAGCGAGTATCTTAGTGTACAATAGCCTTTTGATTATTTGTTCCGCTTTTGCAGCTCGGCTCCATTTAACCTGGGGCTCAGAAAACCGTCTTGCGTAGAATTTCTGGAGGGTTGACTCAGAATGACCTTGAATAGTTATTCTTCGTTGTGTGACGAATTCTATATCGATATGCACATCAACACCAAGCTCGATCTACCCACGCAGCGAGACACAATCCTGGCGTTTTTCGAGCGAGCACAGAAGAGTTTTCCCACAATGGCTCACTTCTACCGACGTGAGAATAACGAGTATTGCCTCGAAGAGAACCGTAACGTCGGCCAGTATCGCTGGCTCAGTCTCGAAACAGATCGCATTGGCTCCGGGGTGGTCAATCCACCATGTTTTGAAGATGTGTACTGCCAGGATCGTTTAGTGTTGGAGCTTGTTCCCTTCATGCTTGGAGTAAGTCACCTCGATATTTACTCGCTTGACCTTACTTTCGCTATGGATTTTGACTTTATGGGCAGTCACGACGAAGTTATTGCCGAAGGCCTGTTCGGCACAAGTGCCTTTAGTGACTTGCTGGATATACCCTACGCTAGACCGATTGGCTTTTCACCTTCGATAGTTATAGCACTATCCGAGGACGAGCGTACGCAGGCCCGAATAAGCATCGAGTCTATGACGAGTATTTTTGAACCAAGCGACAAACAGAATAGTCAAGACAACGCAATAAGTCTTTCTCTCACGGTCCGTCAGTATCCGCATCCCAGCAGGAGCTTCGATACTCAAAAATCTTTTGAATCCCAATGCCAATTGGCTGAAGAGCTAATGGCGGAAAAGATAGTTCCTTATATAGTCCAGCCCCTAAACGAGAAAATTTCACAAAAACGTGTTACTTAAATGGTGGAAGGACTTCTAAATGGCTATAGAAGCGCCGATTAGTAAATCCAGAAAAACTAACCTTGTGATATATATCGTCATTTGCGTAGTGCTTGCCGGCTGGTGTATCTATGATGTCCATTTTAACGAGGATTTCGAGACAGAATATGGCGGCCAGTGGTGGTTTACACTCAATAAATATGCGCCTCCATATCTGATTGGCCTTGCGGTACTCTTCGGCCTTTATTACGTAATCATTAGAAATAAGAAACTCATCGCAGACGAAAATGAATTGTTCTTCAACGATAAGAAAAAGATTCCGTATGATTCCATACAAAAAATAGATAAAACCTATTTTGATAAAAAAGGATTCTTCATAATCACATACAAGAGCAATGCCGGTAATGAAATTGAGCGTAAGCTGAGTAATAGGCAATATGACAATTTAGCCGCCATTCTGGATCACCTGGTGGCAAAAATCACTTGACCGCTACCTCAATAAACCATAAGATTCAATGGCTGACCGCAATAGGTTACGGGATTCTAATTGAGTAGCGTACAGCGTTTAGCGTACAGGATAAGTAAAAATAAACGCTGAACGCTGACTGCGGTTTGTCTTTGCTAACACTAACACAATATTTGGGTAAAAGTACTAATGAACTATTGTGTAGTCGGATTGCAATGGGGCGATGAGGGCAAAGGCAAGGTCGTTGACATTCTTGCTGAGAGCTGCGATATCGTCGTCCGTTACAATGGTGGCTCGAACGCTGGGCACACTGTCGTGGTAGGCAATCCACAGGATTCCTCACGGGACGACAGGTTCGCCCTGCACCTTCTTCCAAGCGGCTGCATCCGGCCGAATGTCGTCTGTGTCATTACAAATGCCGTGGTAGTGGACCCGGAGGTCTTGCTAAATGAGATTAAAACACTTATAGAGAAAAACATAACCCTAAAAGGCCGACTTTTTATCAGCGAAAATGCTCATGTTGTTCTTGACTATCATAAAAAAGAGGACCAATTGCGCGAGGAGTCTCTCGGCAAAAACAAAATTGGTACAACAGTACGCGGCATAGGTCCGTGCGTCGCTGATAAAGTTGGTAGAAGCTACGCGGTTCGCATGGGTGATTTCAGAGACCTCGTAACCATAAAAGGAAAACTTCAGGCTATTGTAGAATACAAGAACAAAGTTTTCTCAGCCCTTTACAGTGCCAAGCCAATAGACAATGCTGGTATCTTCGAAAAATGCAGGCTTTATGCTGATAAGCTTTTGCCTTTTGTTATCGATACCACCGAGTTTCTTCACAGCGCGATCGCTGATGGAAAGTCTATCCTATTCGAAGGTGCGCAGGGCACCATGCTGGATATCGATCATGGCACCTTCCCATTCGTGACCAGCTCGAACTCAAGTTCGCTCGGCATGCCAGCCGGCTGTGGAGTACCAGCTAAGATGATCAACGAGTACTTGGGCGTCGCAAAGGCCTACACAACGCGTGTCGGAGCAGGCCCTTTTCCTACTGAGCAAGACAACGAAATCGGTCAGTATATACGCGATAAGGGCAATGAGTACGGCACGACTACCGGCCGGCCTCGACGATGCGGTTGGTTCGACACCGTGGCAGTATCCTACGCAGCAAAAATTGGAGCCATTGATGCGATTGCATTGATGCACCTTGACACACTTACCGGCCTGAAAGAGCTGAGAATCTGCAGAGCTTATAAAATTGATGGCCGGGAGAAGACCTTTTTCCCTGCAAATATAGCCAGGCTCGCAAAGGCCACCTGTGTTTATGAAACCCTATCTGGCTGGGATGAGGATATAACCGGTATTAAGAGCTTCAAGCAGTTGCCTGCAAATGCCCAAGGATATATTCGACATATCGAAGAAGCTATAGGCAAACCAATCAAAATGATCAGCGTCGGACCAAAACGCAATCAGACAATATCTAAGTAAACGAAGCCAAAAATGCGATATAGAGGGGCAAAGGCACAAAGGGACAGAGGCAAAAAGGACAGGGGCCGGGGTTCAGGGATCAGCAGACTCGGCGAAGCCTTCTCTGATCCCCGATCCCTGATCCCCGATGAAGAAAAATTAAAGCAGACCGCCAAGTGTCTTGGGCTTGACGTCCACCAGATACCTCATCACATCGCTATAATTATGGATGGCAATGGCCGATGGGCTCGGCAAAAAGGGCTGCCCCGAATCGCTGGACACCACCGGGGGGCGGAAACCGCTGAGGAAATAGCACACCGCTGTGTCGATTTTGGCATTGAGTCTCTGACCTTGTATTCCTTCAGCATGGAAAACTGGAAAAGGCCTAAAGCCGAGGTCAATGCACTTATGGAGCTCTACACGCAGTACCTCATCAAGATGCAGCCTAAGCTGATGAAGAACAACGTAAGACTCATTCACCTCGGGCGATTAGCCGGGCTCCCTGCAGCGCTCAGAGCGGAGCTTACTAAAACCACGAATATGACCAGCACCAATACCGGAATGATACTGGCGCTGGCACTGAACTACGGAGGTAGAGCCGAAATCGTAGATGCCACAAGAGAAATCGCTCGACAATACAAAAGTGGACGATTGAGGCTCAAAGACATCGACGAGGCCTGTGTTGGCAAACACCTTTGCACGAAGGGCCTTGCTGATCCTGACCTTTTAATACGCACCGCAAACGAGATGAGAGTCAGCAACTTTTTGTTATGGCAGATTTCATACAGCGAATTCTATGTTACAGAAACACTCTGGCCGGATTTCAACGAAGCCTCTCTAAAAGAAGCTATATTGGTCTATGCAAAACGTGACCGGCGCTTCGGCACTATAGAAGGGACCTCGAAACAGCAAAAACAATCCTCGATGGACTTTAGTCTGTAACCCGGAGCCGCTCGACCCTGCCGCGCACGTTCAAAGCGAGTAATTCAGAATTATGCTTAAGTACAGACTACTTTTTGGAACATTAATGACGCTATCCTTCACGGGCCTTGTTTGTCTCGATGGCTGGCTGGACGGTTCGCTAACCTCCTCACCTTCTGATGACAGCGCCGTGCAGGCGACATTACTCTACATCGTTATCGCAGCAATAATAGTCCTGGCCCAAATTGAATTCTCGAATCTGGCTGCGGCAAGAGACTTAAAGAGCTTCGCTTTCATTACAACCATAGTCTCCATCTTGTTGGCGGGCACATGGTACTGGCCTCAACTGGTCGAACTGTCATCCAGGCCCTATCTTTTTTTTCTGTGGTTCTTTGCCTTGCTGGGCCTGATGCTTCGGCAGCATATCCAATACGGCACTGCTGGTGTGCTGGCAAATTGTGGCGTAAACTTTTTATCTATTATCTACCTGGGACTCTTGGGCGGGTTTGTCCTCGCCATCCGGATCGATTTTGGACCCCTGCCGTTTCTACTATTTATCTTTGTTATAAAGTCCTCTGATATCGGAGCTTACGCAATTGGAACCCTGTTTGGTAAGCACAAATTTTCTCCCAATGTCAGTCCGTCAAAGACTTGGGAGGGAATGGCTGGGGCCGCTATAACAGCCGCTGTCGTTGCCCTCGCTTTTGCCCGCACTTTTGATATAATAGCTTGGTGGTCGGCGACGATTTTCGGATTATGCTTCGCCTTCATCGCACAAATTGGAGACCTGATTGAATCTATGATGAAACGAGACGCTGAGCAAAAGGATTCAGCAAACAGCGTTCCCGGCTTCGGCGGTGTACTGGATGTAATTGATTCGCCTTTGGCTGCTGCACCCTTTGCGTATTTGTACTTTGTGTTGTTCCTGTAACGCTTAGCGTAACGAAGTTCACAGCCGGAGAAAAAGTAGGCGTACATTCTCGAGAAAGAAATATCTTGGAAGTCACTATACAACTTGATTCTCCTGGTAAACAAATGGAGTTGTTTGGCCCAGCCGACAACCACCTCCGCCTTTTGCGTCAGGAACTTGGCGTTAGAATCACCGCCCGTCAGTCCAATTTAATAATAAGCGGTACAGAGAAGAACGTTAATAGAGCTGCTGAAGTTATCAACAGGATGCAAAAGCACCTGCTTAAGCACCGTTCGCTGACCGTTTCAGATGTGAGTGCTCTTATCAGCAAAAACGGTTCATCACGGGCTGCCGAACCCGGCCAGGCAATCGCCGTCTATTCGCACAAGAAGCTTGTCGAACCCTCAACTAAGGGACAGCTTAAATACATTGAAACAATGTTGGCTAAGGATGTCACATTTTGCACAGGCCCGGCAGGAACCGGCAAAACGTACCTCGCCGTCGCAATTGCTGTCTCCATGCTAAAGAAAAAACAAATCAGGCGAATCGTCCTGGTGAGACCTGCAGTCGAAGCCGGTGAAAAAATCGGCTTTCTGCCTGGAGATATGCAGGCAAAAGTAAATCCTTATCTCCGTCCACTTTTTGATGCTCTTGAAGACATGATGGAGTTCGCCCAGATGAAAAAGTTCATTGAACTGGATATTATTGAGATCATCCCGCTTGCGTTTATGCGAGGCCGAACATTAAACGAAGCGGCCATTATTTGTGATGAAGCCCAGAACACCTCGGCTTTGCAGATGCTGATGGTCTTGACAAGATTGGGGCACGGCTCCAAGATGATAATAACGGGCGATACAACACAAATTGACCTCGATGCCAGCCAGAAAAGTGGAATGGTCGAAGCAATGAAAATACTCAGACGAATCAAGGGCATCGGAATTGTGGAATTGACCCAGAAGGATATTGTCCGACATCGACTGGTCCAGAACATCGTGCGAGCGTACAAAAAAAGTAAGAAGACAAATAAAGGGTGATCAGGGGCCAGGGTTCAGGGATCAGCAGACTCGTCGCCCTGTTCCGCCAGAGCGCTTCGCGGCGGCGAGATGACTTCTCTGATCCCCGATCCCTGATCCCCGAAAGGCTTTTATGGGATTGTTCAAGAAAACTGGTCCTCGCCGAACGCAAGTCCGCAAGCGTATATTTATTGAGCGTCCCTGGCAGCTAAGCCAGCTACTAAACACCGATATTCTCACATCGGTCCTGCTGTGGTTACTTTTCGTCATACTGTGCATTGGTATCCTTTCGTTTGAACTCATCCGGCAAATGCGTTACTCTGTTCTGTTTCCACTCAGTGCAATAGTAGTGCTCATTTCCGTTGCCGCTGGCCTGTATATCTATCACTATCAAGGCCGAATCATAAGAAATCACGCGAGGGCTGCTGTGCTGGTCGGCTTGTTCTTGTTGTTATTGGGAGCGACCAAGCTCGGTGCCGTATCGACTAAGCACACCGCTTGGGCTACCAGTTGGGCTACCGCAACCGCCACGGTTGCAGCAATAATCTTGACAATCGCTTACGACCAGCGATTTGCTATAGGCATGGGCGTATCCTATTGCCTCTTGGCGTGTTTAGCCGCAGGAGATGTTTCAAGCGATAAATACCAGCTTGTCGATATCGATCTGCTTTTAACGATGCTCGCGGCAGTAGCAACTTGCTGCTTCAGTTTGAAAGAAATTCGCACAAGAATGAAACTGCTTGAAGTTAGTACACTAACTGCTGCGATAGTATTTGCGACAGCAACATCTGTTGCTGCCTTTGATCTACTTGGCCGGTCACCCCAGACCTCTGAAGTTCTTACCGCTGCAGCAGGCCATGCAGGTGCTGCCTTTATCGTAGGCCTACTCATTCAGAGTTTGCTGCCGGTTATCGAAAAAGTCTTTCGAATAGCAACGAGTATGACTTTGCTGGACTATAGTGATGCGAATCAGCCGCTCTTGAAAAGGCTGGCGATGGAAGCACCAGGTACGTTTAGCCACAGTTTGCTCATCGGCTCAATCGCCGAGGCCGCAGCTGAGGCAATAGGCTGTAACGGCCTTTTGTGCAGGGTTGGGGCATACTACCACGACATTGGAAAAATCAACAAGCCAAAATACTTTATTGAAAATGAAATGGGCTCTGCCAGCCGGCACAAGGAACTCTCACCAGCTATGAGCCAACTAATTATCGTAGGCCACGTCAAAGACGGAATAGAAATGGCCAAGGAATATGGTTTGCCTGCTGTGCTACGTCAGTTTATAGAGACGCACCACGGCACAACGTTGGTGGAACCTTTCTACAATGAGGCCAGAAAGAAGCACGAAGCCCCCGCTACAGGCTCGTCTACACGAAAGCCCAAAGAAGCCCCACCGTCCGAGAATGAATTTAGGTACCCGGGACCGAGACCACGAACAAAGGAAGCTGCCATTGTAATGCTGGCGGACGCGATCGAAGGTGCCGTTAGATCCCTGTCTGAAGTAACACCAGCTAAAGTAGAGGTAGTCGTACATAATATGGCGATGAAACGTCTTCAGGACGGCCAATTCGATGAGTGTGACCTGTCACTGCGCGAACTTAGCCAAATAGAGATAAGCATGTCTAAAACACTCGCTGCGCATCATCATGGCAGAATCGCATATCCAACCGCACCAGATGTCCCCGAAGACGCTCAGACACAACCTCAACAGGCCTGAAAGCAAGAAGCGAAGTCGACAAAGAATGATAACCGTTCAAATCTCAAAAAATTTCCGGAGCATCGATGCTAACTTATCCAGGGTTAAAAGACTAATCCGAGATATTTGCGTGCGTTTCGAATTGGCCAACGCGATTATCAATATTGCAATAGTTGACGATGAGCAAATCCTGCAACTAAACAAACAATTCCTGAACCGCAATTGTGCTACCGATTGCCTGAGTTTCGACCTGACAGACGGATACGAGCCGGATTCCTGCAGGCTCCTTGACCTTGTTATAAGCGGTGAAACGGCTGTCCGGCAGGCCGCATTACGAGGCCATTCAACTGAAGCTGAACTGGCGCTTTACATTACACACGGCCTGCTGCACAACCTTGGATTCGATGATTCAACACCTGAAAAGGCTAAGAAAATGCATGATACTGAAGACGAAATTTTACAGCAATTTGGCTATGACTTAGTATATAATAACAACGAAAGCCAATGACCATGCTATCGTTGCATGCGGTTACTCCTTGGGCTGAACTTAGTTAAGAGGGTTACTGAAACGTGAACTACATCGGCTGGATGGTGTTGCTGATTTGCCTGTCGGTTGTAGCGACACTGTTCTTCTCTATCAACAGTATAACTCTGCGCATATTCTCGCGTGCAAAGCTGCAGGAAGCATTTAAAAGAACAAATAAACAAAATGGCAGCGAAGATATCACCGACCAGATAGTAGCCAATGTTGAAGAGCTGATTCTGTCATCCTCATTGTATCGAATCGTCTTCAACATGTTTACATTGCTGCTACTGGTCGCCGCCTTTACGCCACCTGATTCGACCGAGTTGACCATTAGTAAATATCTGCTTGTGTTCATTGTGGCAGCGGCAATATTTTCCATCTTTGGCTTGGCAATCCCCCATGCCTGGGCCAAGTATGCAGGTGAAAAAGTCCTATGCCGATCGTACAGACTATTGCTGTTATCAACAATTGTAGTTTCGCCCATCCTTTACACCCTCAAGTTATACGATGGCTTTGTACGTCGCCTTGCCGGTATCGCGGAGACAACGCCTGAAGAACAACAGGAAGAAAAACAAGAAGAATTCCTGACTGATCTTGAGCAGCATAGAATGGAAGGCACAGTTGACGAAGAAGAGCAGCAGATGATAGAAAATGTCCTGGAACTAAGCGACAGCACTGCTGATGAAATTATGACCCCTCGCACCGATATCATTGCAATTGAGGTGAACTCTGATCTGCAAACGGTCCTGGAAACTATTACCAACGCTGGCCATACACGCGTTCCAGTTTACGAAAGCAACATAGACAATATAGTCGGCCTTATCTATGCCAAGGACCTGCTGACCGAAATTGGCAAGAACCCGGCAGATTTCAAGCTTCGTGACAAAATGAGACACGCCTACTTCGTGCCCGAGACAAAACCGCTGAGAGCTTTATTGCACGAGTTTCAAAACCAAAAATTGCATATCGCCGTGGTGCTGGATGAGTACGGTGGGACCGCCGGTATCGTTACCCTTGAGGATATCCTCGAAGAGCTCGTCGGCGAAATAACAGATGAGTACGAGGAAACACCCACCGAGCCAATAAGGCAAATCGATCAAAACACTATCGAAGTCGACGCCAGAACCTATGTTGACGATCTCAATGACAAGTTTGAGCTGAACCTGCCGGAAGACGAAGATTACGATACTGTCGGAGGTTTTGTTTTCTCACGCCTGGGGTACATCCCAAAAACCGGCGAAAATTTCGACTACGAAGACCTGAAATTCACCATCGCTTCCGCCGAGGCCAGGAGAATAATACGCATCAGAATCCAGAAGGTCACACAGCAGTAACTATGTTAACCAAGGACCTGGCCATCTGTATACGCACCATCGACTATTCTGAAACATCTCAGATCGTAACGTTGTTCACCAGAAAAACCGGCAAACTCAGCGCCATCGCCAAAGGCTCTAAACGTCCGAAGTCTGCGTTTGAAGGACCGATTGAAATACTCTGCTTTGGTGAAATCGTCTTTTCCGATTCGAACAAAGAGAAACTCGCCACATTGACTGAATTTCAGCAGCAAACATTTAGACACCTTGCTGAGGATCTTGTCAGCTTGAACTATTGTCTTTTTGCTGCGGAACTGCTGGACAAGCTCATAAGTGAATACGATCCTCATCAGGAGCTATTTGATCGTTTCTTGAGCTTGCTGAAAAATATTAACGAGCTGCAAGCAGCAAGAAACGATCATCGAAAATCTTTGGTTTTGCTAATAAGATTTGAGTTGGGCTTGCTCAGAGAAATCGGACTGCTGCCTGTGTTTGATGCCTGTGTAAACTGCAAAAATGCTGTTTCCAGTAATTGGCCACAAGGCTATTTTAGTAACTCCGCACCCGGCTTGATTTGCAGAGACTGCGAAGCGAGTTTTCCTGACCGCACCCGCCTATCGTCGAGCGAAACCTTGAATTGCCTTTCCGATTTGAAACGACTTGCCGGAGCAAGCGAGAAAATTCTTAACGAAATTGAAAAGATATTGGTGTCCTATCTCACATACATACTAGGCCGACCACCCAGAATGGCCAAATATATTCTCCAAGCATGAATCAGCTTTTGCTGTTTTTGAAGTAGTATAAAGCATTTTTTTCATACATTTGTTTCTGACCATCCTGAGTACGGTCGTAGTCCCATCATAGTAGACCTTAAGGATTGCTGGCATGTATCGCGTCATTTATTCCAATTCCATGCTATTTCGAGTATAACATACGCACAATCGTCAGTTGTTCTCAACTGCAAATAGTTTTTTTCCGATAAATATAATACTACCGGCCCCTTTGAGACAAGAGCCTAACAAATGATAGATTCGAGTATGCTGCCAGAACGGATTTCACATATAAATATCGAAGGCAGAGACGTTTATCTCGTAGGTACGGCCCATCTGTCAAAAGAAAGTGTCGATGATGTCCGAAGCACCATCGAAACAGTGTCCCCCGATACAATCTGTGTTGAGCTTTGCAAGTCACGCCATAAGGCGCTTACCCAGAAAGACAACTGGGAGAAAACCAACATTTTCAAGATCATCAGAGAAAAGAAAGCCACTTTCCTTTTAGCCCAGCTAATTATGAGCTCTTTTTATAGACGCCTGGGCGAAAAACTCGGTATCCAGCCGGGGGCCGAAATGCTCGAAGCGATAAAACTTGCCGATGCGACAGATACTCAACTCGTTCTCGCTGACCGTGACGTCGAAATCACGCTGAAGCGTGTCTGGGGCTACCTGAGCTTTTGGAATAAGCTCAAGCTGATGATTCACCTTACTGTTTCAATCTTCTCAAAAGAAGAAATTGACACAAACACTGTTGAAACGCTAAAGGAAAAAGATCAGCTCGAAAGCGTGCTGACCGAATTTACGAAAAAGTTTCCTGAGATCAAAAAACGCCTCATAGACGAACGAGATGTCTACCTTGCTCAGAAGATCCGAACTTCGCCGGGTCGATCAATTGTCGCGGTAGTCGGTGCGGGCCATGTTAATGGAATAAAAAAACACATTGACAAAGACGAACCACTCGACGAATTGGTGCGAATACCACCCAAGTCTATTTGGCCGACCATTATCAAATGGGCTGTTCCAGCAGCAATTATAGCCGTGATTACATACGGTTTTTTCAAGGAAGGGGCGGCTCATTCAGTCGAAAATATCTACATCTGGATACTTGTAAATGGCATCCTCTCAGCCGCCGGCGCGGCCGCGGCTCTGGCGCATCCTCTGACTATTCTCTCAGCGTTTCTTGGCGCACCGCTGACCAGTCTTAACCCGACTATAGCGGCAGGCTGGGTAGCAGGGATTGTTCAGGCCTGGATAAAAAAACCGACAGTAACTGACTTCGAGAACCTGCCTAACGCGATATCCACCTTCAAGGGCTTTTGGACGAATCCCGTTACCAAGATACTGTTGATAGTTGCTCTCGCTAACCTTGGTAGTGTTTTTGGTACTTACATCGCGGGTATCTGGATTACAGCACGTTCAGTTTGAGTAAAAATGTCGCCCCACTCGAAAGCTATAGCCCTGGATTACCCAGGTAGCCCGTGGCAAATGGACTGTGATTTGATTAGTATAGAGCCTATGGAGACCACTCAAACCATTTTTCGACTGTATCAAACGGGAAAACCTAATAGTCCAAAGAAGAAAAATTGCTGCTCAAGCCGCTTCACCCCAAGGCGCGTTTTAAGAGCCTCCTGAGCAGAAACCGGCAGAACGGAATCAATTGAAGGAGCGCAGCGGATTTACCAGTCCGAGTTAATGCGGTTGATCGGTGTTATCCATATCTTTTAGAAAATCTGGTATATAAGCTGGCTTCAAGTGAAAAATATTTTGCACGTATCCTTCCTTAATACCTTTTTGAGCAGCCATGTAAAATTGATTAATCTCAACTGGATATTTGTGTTCTTCAAGCTGCTTTCGGGCGAATTGAGCCGTCGGGCACACTTCACGTTTGTAGGTAGAAAAAAGCCCTCCTGATTGGCAAAATAGAGAAAACAACAATACTATTTTGCTATGGAGGGCACAATTATGGATAACAAAATTATCGACGAATTGGAAGCAACTTATTCAGAAGAATTAACCCTTGTGGCAGGCGACCTCGGGGCCTTGGAGGAGGCTGTGAAAGATAAAATGCAGCAATTAGGGCAGGGATTATTACAACGGTTAGTTAACCGAGGTGCCAATGGTTATAAGGGCAGCTCAATGGCGTGTAAATGCGGTGGCTCGATGAAATTTGTCCAGCATAGAAACAAAGACACACACTTTATTTGGCTGGGTAACAATTAAGAGAGCCTACTATCATTGTTCCAACTGTGGTGAAAGTCTGTTTCCATACGATGTTGCCAGTGGCCTTGGCTCCGGGCAGGTCAGCCCTGGTCTTGCAAAGGCCTGCTGCTTGTTGGCAGTTGATGACAGTTTCGAGCAGTCATCCCACAAGATTGAAGCTATCACAGGCCAAAAAGTTTCTGACAATACTATTGAGTGGGTGGTTTGTCAGGTCGGTTCAGTGGCGCAACAGCAGCAGAATCGGCGGCTGCAAAGATTTTTCGATGATAAACAAATCCCTGAATCTCAGAGCAAGCCCCAAAGATTATATGTGGCCACAGATGGCACTACGGTGCACGAAACTGATGGTTGGCACGAATGCAAGGTAGGGACAATTTACTTTGAAGATGAGCGTAAGAGAAGAAAAAGCTGTTATGTTGGTCGGTTTGATCACTCAGAAAATTTTGGCTGGCATGTTTGGTTGGCAGCCTGTAGGTGTGGTTTTCGTCAAGCCCGGGAGGTGATTTATCTTGGTGATGGTGCCCCTTGGATTCGCACTGAGCATCATCGACATTTTGGCAGAGCGACGTTTATAATAGATTGGTATCATGCCTCGGAATATGTCTGGGATTGTAGCAAAAGGCTGTTTGGTGAAGGTACAGAGGCGACCGAGAAATGGGTAAGAAAGCGGTTAGATTGGCTGTGGGATGACTGAACGAAAAAGTTATTGGATGATTTGAAAGAGCAGCGCAAACAATATCGGGCTGCCAAAAGGGAGGCAATTGATACATTGATTAAGTATATTTCGACTAACGAAGACCAGATGCGTTACGATGTGTTTAGAGCAAATGGCTATGATATAGGTTCCGGTGCGGTGGAAGGAGCCTGTAAGAATGTGGTTGGCAAGCGGCTGAAACAATCAGGAATGATATGGACACGTTTAGGCTCATCATCGGTGCTGGCCTTACGGGTCAGTTGGCTAAATGACGAATGGGAGCAATTATGGCAGAAAAAACCTTTAGCAGCCTGAAAAATCTACCTACAAACGTGAAGTGCACCCTTGAGTTTTGCCGATTTCACTAGTTAACTAAACCGAATGTGGAATTGTAGTTAGATTAAGCTATGCTTCTGTGTTAGAAATGAGAACACGCGTTTACCCGTACCTATGGCCGCTGTGAATGTCGTTGGAATCCAGGCCAAAAACCCGTTTCTACTCAGTTTATGCATAGATGCGTATATGCGCTAAGTTTGCACCACGCGTTTTCAAATCCAATCATCTACGGAAAGTCAATCCGGCGTAGAATGTTATGCCCGGGCCATAGGGGAAAGAGTTCGGTGAGCCGGCGTAGGCGAGTGTCGGCACGTAAATCTTTTCGTTAAAGAGGTTCTCTACCCGGAACGTAAAAGTGGACTGCCCTTTGTTCAGCCCTGTCCATTTCGACAGGTCAAGGTCTAAGTTCATATTAACTATGTTTATTGCTTTAGGTTCCGGATTGACCACAAGAGTAACGCCGGGGATGTTAATGCGGGGCGGCGTTCCGAAGTAACTGTAGAAGATCGACGCACTACCCCAGTCCCAGGTGTAGGCTGTGCCCAGCTTAGCCATGTTTTCCGGTACTACACTGGGATTGAGGCCAGCGTCAGCTTCGTTCTCCTGGTGCATGAACGAACCGATGATATGCCAGTGTGGACTCAGGTAACGCTTAACTTCCAACTCAATACCCTCGAACTTATGCTCTCCCCCGTTCATATAAGACATGTCAGGAACGGCAGTTGCATCATAAATAATGAGTTTGTTTATTGTATTATGGAAATATGTAACAGCGGCGTAAGTCTTCTCGTCATTATAAAATAGTTGGACGTCGTAAGTCGTTACCTCCTCGGGCTCAAGGTCCTCGTTGCCCATAAGAATCCCCGGGTCATAGAGGTCGGTTTCCACTGTGGTCGGAGCCCTAAAGGCCTCGCCTCGAAGGAGCTTGACGCCCCATTTGTCAAACGGTGTTATAATTAAACCATATCGGGATATCCAGTCGTCGATGCCATAACTTGATTTGTTCCATTGCGTGCCGGCAATGAGCTTAAGAAACTTATCGAACTTGTAGTCACCCTGAGCATAAAAGCTCTTAGGCTCATGGTTGTATGAGGGGATGGATTGATATTTATCGCTGCCCGGGTCGTAGTTCGAGCGATACTCCTGCAGGTACCCCATGACGAAATTCATGTTGTCCGTAGGATTGGCGAAAAGGGTCGCCTCGCCAAGTAAATCCGATGTGTTGTTCCCGATAATCTCCGGCTTAAAGCTGGTCAGGCCGTTTTCCTGAAGATTGTAGGTGGCGTTCAATTCCAAGGTTACTCGCTCGTGCATGGGAATTCGATATCCAGCGTTTAAGAAAAGCTTTTTATTGCTGAATGATTTATGTGGATTGGACCATAAAGGCACGACTCCCATTGAGAACGCATCATAATCTGACCAGAAGGTGTCAAAAGTGAAGTTTCCGTAATTCAGATGCGCAACCGCCGAGTAGCTTTTGTATTGTTTGTTATCCTCGTCATAGACACCCGATGCATCAGTCATCCGGTAAGGGTATCCCTGCTGGCCGGCAACGCGAACAGCGGTGATATACCCGAGTTTACCGGCCCTTCCTCCAGCCGTAACATCCGTTTCATAGTATCCATAACTGCCTCCCGTGCCGGAGACCGTGAGTTCACTTTTCTCCGGAATCGGCTGGGTTTTTAAATTAACAACACCTGTAAAGGCGTTTGATCCGTAGAGAACAGAACCGGGTCCGCGAATGAGTTCCACACTCTCCAGAACTGAGAGCGGATACGTCATATACATATTAACATTGAGACCTTGGCCGCTTTCCCGGATGGGCCGACCGTTAAAAAGGATCAGGGTGTGTGAATCCGTAACCATCGCCATATCACCCCGAAAGCCCGCTACATTATCGGTATAAGGGAAGACGTCTCGCGTATAGACGCTGGGTTGGCGTTGCAGTAGTTGATGTAGATTCCTGTCTCCATAGACCTCGGACTCCTCCCGGGGAACGATGACGACTACACCCGGTGCCTCGATTAGCGACTCGGCCTTCTTCGAGGCCACGTAGATTTCGACATCAAGGAGCTCCTCGATGTCCATTTCAAATAAGTCTTCTCCCGCTGGCACAGCATCCTGGGCTAAAAGCGACGACTGGATTGTCAAAATAAGGCCCAAGGTTACTAACCGGACGTAGAGATGAGTTTGCCTATGTAGGTTCAACTTCATTTGAGCACTTCTAATAACTCAATGTTTTGCCTTATTTATACTCACTTTTAGCACTACAAAACGACTTTTTGACAAAGTATGACGGAGTCCCGCTTTTTTTGTTATCGGTTAGAGAACGCCCGGACTTAAGAAAAGGCAACGTTTTTTGATTTCTTCGGTAAAATATGGCTCCTTAGGCATTTAGCAAGTTTCAGGCAATTGCTTCAATGAATTCTTTCGTCGCTATTCATACGCGCGACATACTTTACACCGTTTTGCTGTGTTTATACACGGCACCGATGTTGTTAACTTGAGAGTACGAGGTTACATTTGGATGCAGACGGTTGGCAAATAGCTGAGTTCGCCGATTCATATCTGACTGGCGTTTTACGCCAGCTCTTTTCCCCCACGAGCCAAAATAAAAATGCTACTTATAGTCTCGTAGACGCCCCGCATTCTGTGATCAATAATTACTCCGAGGAACAACAACATCGCAGTTTTTGAAGGAATTACTCATGAGAAATATCCTTGAACGGATTGGCTTAAATATAACGATAATCCGCGAACAACGCAGTCTAACCCAAGAACAGCTCGCTGCCTTAGCCGGTCTCCATAGGGCTTATGTTGGACAAGTCGAACGTGGAGAAAAAAACATCGGCCTGAGAAACCTTCAAAAAATCGCAGACGCTCTTTGCGTTAATGTCAAAGATTTGCTCACTTTTTCTTCTATTGATGCCGACTCTCCTTTCGAGTAGACTAACCATTGGAAGTTAGTTAACCTTATAAGGGAGAGTACACCTATGAAACAGTACGAAGCTGTCATAAAAGTAATGGAGCAAAATGGAGGATATGCAACACTGGGTCATCTATACGAGAACGCTCTAAAAGTAACCGGCCCAGAATGGAAAACTAAAACACCATTTGCCAGCATACGACGCATCGTCCAAGATGATAGGTTCTTCTTCAAAATTAAACCAGGCCTATGGGCATTGAAGTCTTGGCAAGACAGGCTCCCTCACGAAATGAAACCTTCGGCGAAGGAGACTCCAGCACGTTTGGAGTTCTCACACTCTTATTATCAAGGACTGGTAATACAGATAGGCAATATGAAGAACTTTTGCACATTCGTACCTCACCAGGATAGAAACAAAGCCTTTCTCAGCAAAGACACACTTGGCAGATTGGCTTCACTCCAAGATATGTATAGCTTCTCCTATCCCCATATAGTCAAATGCGCAAAAACCGTAGATGTAGTATGGTTCAACACAAGGAGGATGCCTACACGGCTTTTAGAAGTTGAACACACAACCGATATGAAAAATTCCCTCGTCAAGTTTGTGGAGTTGCAGGACTTCCGAACCGACATGGTCATTGTCTCAGATCAAATGCGCAAACGACAATTCAACAAAACACTCTCGTTAAGTGCATTCGACCCTATAAGAAAAGACGTCCGTTTCCTGAGCTACCAGCAGGTTTCTGACTGGCACGCTCATCTTTTTAAACTCAGAACCATCGGTCTGCCAATCTCTATGCTTTAAATGACTCTGACATGCCTGAATATATTCGCTCCACTACACATAGCACCACAAAAGCAGGGCATTTTGCAGAAACAAGCCCTTTCAGATCAAAAAATTACAATTTTCTAAGATTGCTACCTATAGGTAGTCGACACCACACAATCTCACCATACGATCCTGACAAAAAATCCAATCTGCCCTCAGACTATTCTGTAGGGCGTGCGAGTCAGGACAGGTGCCGAACTACCCAGAACCAACGTTATTCTCTGATACATTTGAGATTCCTCGCCTCGATCTCGAAACTACTACCGTCTGGTCATTTCCGCAGCGTGGTAATTGGGCGACACATAATGCCGGTTATCGTGGAAACTTCGCTCCGCAGATTGCGCGAAATATAATCGAGATGTACAGCGAAAAAGGCAATCTTGTCCTCGACCCTATGGTAGGAGCGGGCACAACACTTATCGAGGCAAAACTTCTGGCAAGAAATGCTATCGGCCTTGATATAAATCCTAAAGCTATCGAACTAACGAAAACCGCCCTGCGGTTCAAGCACCATCCGACTTCTGACCAGCAGGTCATATTAGGTGATGCACGCGACCTGTCCTTTATCAAGGATAGCTCAATCGACCTGGTGCTAACCCACCCACCATATATGAACATCATAAGGTATTCCGACCAGAAAATTGCTGGCGATCTATCGAATATCAGCAGTTTGCCTAAATTCTGTGATGAGATCGAAAAAATCGCTAAAGAACTTTTCCGTGTCCTGAAGCCTGATAAATACTGCGCAATTCTTATCGGTGATACTCGAAAGGCGAAACATTTTGTTCCACTCGCTTTTCATGTAATGCAGCGATTCCTTCAAGTCGACTTCATACTAAAAGAAGATATAATCAAGGTCCAGCATCATTGCAAACTTACCGGCCGTTGGCGAGCTAAAGCCAAAAGCGATAAGTTCTACCTGATTATGCACGAGCACCTTTTTGTCTTTCGAAAACCAGCCGCTGGTGAAAAACTCTCCCGCGTCAAATACAGTACAGCTTTTTATACGCCTCTGGCGTATTGAAATGATTATTGATTATTGGTGAATACAGAGGGCGTTCTGTTTTTGGCCTGTGTAGCGGGCACTTTTTACATTTTGATATGAAGATTTGATTTTTACGTTTTGACTTTTAACAGTTTTCTCTTCTGTCTTCTACCTCCTGTCAGGCACAAATCTGTGGACAAAGGAACAGCCTATCTGTAATCTAAGCAGAACAAATCTGTCGGATAATGAAAACGGCGTATGACGCAAAACAACAATCAAACCACAGGCCTTTCAATTCGGACGGCACCTGCAGGTTTGGCTATTCTGGCACTTGTTGGGCCTTCGATTGTCTGGGCTGCCGAGTATATCGGTTCCGGAGAGGTTATCCTGGCCACCCGTACCGGTGCCATCCTCGGGACAACGGTGCTCTGGGCTCTGGTATCGGGCGTCTTTCTGAAGTTCTGGATAGGTATGAGCGGTGCCCGATACACGGTCTGTACAGGCGAAGGTATGATCGATATGTTCGAGCGCATCCCGGGCCCACGGCACTGGGCTGTCTGGATAGTTCTGATCGCGCAGTTTATAAGCGGCACGCTGGCTATCGGCTCTCTCGCTACTGCAGCCGGCGTATTTGTAAGTAGTCTCGTCCCCGATACCATCATCCCCAAAGCTCTGGCGTCAATATTTCCTGCGCTATGCGGCTGGCTCGTGACGTTTGTCGCGGTAGGTATAGTGTGGTCCGGCGTCTTCAACACCCTGAAAATCGTAATGAGCATCCTTGTCCTGATCGTTATCTTTGGGGTCATCTACGTCGCTG
>CAYSPM010000032.1:0-21056 GCA_964432925.1 uncultured Pirellulales bacterium
TATCATTTGGCTTCATCGGATTTATTGTTTTAGCCTGGATACTTGCCCGATACCTGCCCAAGATGCAGTTTCTAAGTGGCCTCATACTTACACCGACTGTCCCAGCCCAGCCGGGTGATGCGCAGCTTAGCATGACCGCTCCGCCGGAATGCGAGACTGCGGCCGTAAACGTCGGCGACGTGGGTGAGGTAACCTTAACGCTCAGACCTGCTGGAAAGGCGAAGTTCGGTGAGGCAGTAGTTGATGTCGTCGCAACCGCAGAATTTCTTGACGAGGGTGCAAAAGTCGAGATAATCGAAATACACGGCAACAGAGTTGTTGTCAAAAGGGCAGAAAATCAATCATAGGAGAGTTCCGGTGGACTGGTGGCTTATCTTTGGTGTCTTTCTGTATCTGGCGTGTGCGGCTCTGATAATAGCTGAAGTGTTCGTACCAAGCGGGGGGCTAATCAGCGCTTGTGCTTTCGCATGTGTGGCTGGCGGAATATTGCTCTTTTTTAAGCACAGCGCTATCACTGGTTATGCGGGATTGGTCATTGCCGCTGTGATGATACCAACGGTTTTGGTAGTCGCGTACAAAATATTCCCGAAAACCAGATTTGGCAGAAGCGTCACACTCACGCCGCCTCAGCGAGAACGTGGTGATGCAATAGCAGATACCGCAGAATTAAAAGAGTTGTTGGGGGCCGTTGGTACAGTGCTTACGCCACTGCGTCCCGTAGGAATGTGCGATTTTTCAGGCCGAAGACTTGAATGTGTAGCCGAAACCGGCTATGTTGACAAGGGCAAGGAAGTCAAAGTGATTCGTGTGCAGGGCACACAGCTAACTGTTCGGGTAACAGAAGATGCTTAGTGAAAGGGCAAAACGATGGGTAAACTGGAATACATAATCCTCGCAGCGAGCGACCCCGTTGCTGTCATCGGCGTAACCCTCTTGGTTATCCTTATTATTGCGGCGCTGGTGTTGTTCCTGTTGTTCTTAAAGTTCTTCAGACTATGGCTCCAAGCCAAGCTCTCCAGAGCCGATGTCAAATTCTCCGAACTCATTGGAATGTGGCTGCGAAGGGTCGACACCAGAACAATAGTGCTGAGCAAAATAACCGCTATTCAGGCGGGCTTGATCCTGACTACCCGCGACCTGGAGAGCCATTTCTTAGCTGGGGGCCGCGTCCCGAATGTGGTGCGTGCCTTGATTGCTGCCAACAGAGCAAACATAGATTTGACACTAAAGATAGCCACGGCAATCGATTTGGCAGGCCGGGATATTCTTGAAGCCGTCCAGACAAGCGTCAATCCCAAAGTCATTGACTGTCCCGACCCGCAGAAAGGCAAGGACACCGTCGATGCGGTTGCACAAGACGGTATTCAGCTAAAGGCAAAGGCACGGGTAACTGTTCGTGCCAATATTGAGAGGTTGATTGGAGGTGCCACGGAAGAGACCGTTATCGCTCGGGTTGGCGAGGGAATTGTCACAACCATTGGAAGCGCTATAAGCTACAAGAGTGTGATTGAGAATCCTGATAGCATTTCCAAGGCTGTTCTGGCGAAAGGTTTGGATGCAGGTACCGCTTTTGAAATTTTATCCATCGATATTGCCGACGTCGATGTCGGTGAAAACGTTGGTGCCCAATTGCAGGCTGCGCAGGCCGAAGCCGACATGCGAAGAGCGAAAGCAGAGGCGGAAAAACGCCGCGCAATGGCTGTCGCTCGCGAGCAGGAAATGCGAGCGATGGTGGTCGAAAATGAGGCCAAGGTGCCCCTCGCTATTGCCGAGGCCTTTACAAAAGGCAACCTTGGCGTCATGGATTACTATAGGCTCAAAAATATAACCGCCGATACCGACATGCGCCAGTCTATCGCAAAGCCTCCAAAGAAGGAGTAGCACCGAAAAAACTTATAAATCTTAGCTTTAATACAGCAATCAAGCTGTCATAACGACAAAGGCTAACTTGCGTAATCTCAAAGGGATACGCAAGGCCTTAACAGTAGCAGTAAGGGACTTCTGTGGAGTACCTCAGTCAGTACATAGTGTTACTTGCCCAGCGGAAGGACTTTGATAACTGGGTCAACATATTAGTTGTCGTGATGCTCGCGATTTTCTGGTTGGTCGGTGGCCTTGTAAAAGCCATGGGCAAAAAGGCTCATGATCGCCAACAACCGGGTACTGAAGCCCAACCCAAACCACTGAGGCGCCCCGCAGATTTTCGCCAGGCCCGCTCACGAAAGCCCCCGCCTGTTCCCTCCGCCGGGCACCTGCCTTCCCAGCCGCAACTTCGTAGACAGCCTGAAGGAGCTTCACGTCCCCGTCCAGCCGCCTACAAGTTAGACGAGAGCAGACATAAACCCGCCCACATTCCAGCCGTTGATCTTGCCGTGCAGCCGGAACATCCGCAGCCACGCTTTGCAGCCGCAAGCCTTTCCTTTTTGGAAATTTCCAACCCCCAAGAGCTCCGAAGGGCCATCATGTACTACGAAATCATCGGTAAACCACTTGCTTTACGAGGCCCACACTCGCCTCCATGGTAGCAAACAAGGAAATAAAATCGTCCTCTTTTAAGTCTTGGCTAAACTTCATAGCTGACTAAATCCGAATCATCCGTGTCAATCGTGAGTTAATCGTTTATTTATGTTGAATATCTATAACGTCCCATAAGGTATGTTATGTTTCATTAGAGTTTGATTTTAGAAGAATTGGCTTATTTTGTAGGTTTGTTCCTTTTTAGACTGTTTCTAACTTTTGTTCAAAGATGATGTAGCAACCTCATTCAGATTTTCCCAAATCGCTGATACCCTATCGATTAAACCAAGATTTTGCAGGGCGATCGAGACTTGTACGGCTGTATCCTCGCAACCGAAGTTTGTCAACATATGACGGTGAAGGTTGAAAAGAGACGACGCGAAACGGAGCTTATCACAAAAAAGTAAAGCAACACTATAGTGTAGTTGAAGAACACCTTTATCAAAATGTGTTAATTGTGCAATTTGTTCAAGGCAATCGCTTTTCTGTCCTATTTCGAAGAGACAAATTGACAATTTTATTTTGGCTCTGATATATAAAGGATTTATGTCCAAAACGGACCTGAAGGCTTTTACTGCATCATATAATCTGCCTGAACTCATCAAAAGAATGCCAAGCCTGTAAAAAGCGTCAGCATTTTGGGGACGTCGCTTGATTTCTCGAAGGTGTGAGTCAATTACGGCTTGGCGAGTGTCAATAATGTGTTCGATGCAATCGGATGGCAGATCATTAGTGGTCTCAAATAATAAACGTGCAGCCTCTGAGAATAAGAACGTGCTGTTTGGCTGGATTGCCGCCGCTAAGGAGAGTGTTGTCTCGGTGTTTGAGGGCCGAGCTGCAGATTGCTCAGAAACGGCAAGACCAATGTAAGCATCCACTATTTTGTCATTTATTTCCACGGCTCGGTTGAATTGCTGTGCTGCGGGTTGTTTTGCATCCAGCTTCAGGTACTGTGTGCCAAGTTTGACGGTAGCCTCCAGAAAGTCGGGACAGATCCGCAGTGCCTGCTGATAAAGTGAGATGGCTTCAGCGGTCTCACCAAGCATACTCAAAACATCGGCTTGTTTTGCTATAAGGTCTGCTCTATCAGGCTGCTCATCGAGCAAATTCTCTAACCGCTCCAATGCTTCCTGAAGCTGGCTATTACTGATGAGTTGGTCAAGATAATCGTCACGAATGAGGAAATTGTCTGGATGAATTAAGATTGCTGTGTTAAAAGTCTCAATCGCTCGTGTGTAATCCGTGCTTGCACAATATAGATACCCAAGTGTGACGAGCGTAGATATGTCATCGGGATATTGCTGCTTTAACAGTTCATATTGCTGCACAGTTTTTTCCAGTTGACCGTTCTTGAAATAGATGGCAGCTAATCGTTGAGCGGGAAGTTGGAGGTAATTTTTGAATTTCAGGCAGTCCTGGTAAAACTCGACTGCCTGGGCTTCTTTACCGATTCGTTCATAACAGTGTCCGAGAGCGTAAAGAGCCATAGTATTATTCGGTTGCCTCATGTACACCGAGTTCAACTCTTCAATTGCCTCGCTCAGTTTGTTTTTTCGTAAGCATATCGCTGCTGCCGCCATTCGTCCCTGTGTGCAGGAGGGATTTTCAAAAAGATAAAACCTAAGCTGCTTCTCAGCCTGGCGTAATTTCGTATCGCCCATAAGATCGATGATTTTACTCAAGTGCAGATATTGAGGCTTGGTTTCCGCTGCAGCGTATCGGTGCTCATTAAGCCAGTGCCATATTAAATCGGCAGTGTCGATGCTTATCGCCCTGCCGAGAATTTCGAGTAACACACTCATCCCTCACTCACTAAAAAAGCCTGTCGTGAAAATGGGGCCAATTATGTATCGACAATACTTGCTGTCGTATTTACATGCTGTCCAGCCGATTGGATAATTAACGCGCACTTTACGCTGAGTGTGTGGTGGTTGTGTGTGCTATAGGGATTGTCGCGGTTTTGAAGGGCCGTTTGTAGGATTTATAACCGTCCTGTTATACCGTTAAATATGTATTATAGGCGCTATAACTCGTTTATTGGGTTTAACCGTTACTATTTTGCAGAGCAAGGTTTACAGTTTTTATTCTTCAGTCCGTAATTTTTTCTGACTTTAATTTTGTATGCTGGGCGCGTTTTTCTATCTCGCTCAGATAGGCCAGAGTGCGTTCCAGCTCCTCAGTCAAATGCTTGAGCTTAAGCATGGTCTTGACACGCGTCAGGAGCTCAAGCTTGTTCACAGGTTTGCTGACAAAGTCATCGGTGCCCACATCAATACCCCGTTCGATATCGCCGAACTCATTGAGCGCTGTCACCATTATAATGGGGATACTACTTGTTTTTGGGTTTTTTTTAAGTTTTCTACAGACCTCAAAACCGCTCATCTTGGGCATCATCACATCTAACAATATCAGGTCGGGTTTTTTCTTGTCCACGATATCGAGTGCCTCATGCCCGTCACGAGCGGGGACAGTCTCACACTCAAGATCCTCAAGGTAAGCCTGTATGAGTTCAAGGTTTTGCTGGTTATCGTCCACAACAAGCACAATTGGTATCTCGGCTCGCTTTTTTCCGGCCTTTGACTTGCTCATAAGGATAGCTCCAGACTACATTGTCATTTTTGATGTGGGCATATTCTTTTTCTGCCCATAAACTGCGTTTTATTGAGACTATAGTAGCTTTACAGAGCAAATAATACGTAAGATGTTTCATCAAAATGACTTATACAGCACGCAAGTTGGCTAAAGGTACTTTCTGCGTTTCTGTTCCAGCACATCCAAGCATTATACTTGGGTTTTACAGCGATTTGTCCGCAAGCGGCAACCGTCTACCAAGTATTGCGTTCTGTAGCCTTGCTACAGTCTCGTTTTATTTCTTTATTTTCCGTTATTTTGTAGAGCCCTCAGGACCGCTGTGCAAAAAGCCGGCAGGTCATCCGGTTTACGCGAGGTAATTAAATTGCCATCCACAACGCACTCGGCGTCCACGTATTGTGCTCCGGCATTTTGGATGTCATCTTTAATTGCCATAAAGCAGGTTGCTTTTTTGCCTTTATAGACGTTTGTGCTGCATAAAAGCCAGCCACCGTGACAGATAGCCGCTATAACCTTGCCTGCATTTACCATGTCGTTAGCAAATTTTATCACGTCGGCACTTCTACGCATAAAGTCCGGTGCGAATCCGCCCGGCACAATCATACAGTCATAATCGTTAGCGTTGGCGTTTCTCGCCGCGACCTGTGAGACACAGGGATATCCTTCCTTGGAATGATACTCCTTATTCGTTTCAGCAGCAATTAGATTAACCTCTATGCCCGCCTCTTCGAGTCGATAATACGGGAACCAGACCTCCAGTACCTGATACATCTCGTCAACCATGATAGCCACTTTTCTTGCTGTCATTATCTATTACTCCCCTTATTTCCCTTTGAATTATCAATAAAATAGAGCTTCTCTGTTCTTTAATATTGCATCGATTGTCCTGATATTTGGCTACTGTGGGTCTCGATAAACTGGCGGATTTCCGGCCGGATATAAATCGTCTCAGTGTTAATGAGCTGTGAGACTGCCTCGGCACAGACTGCGGCCATCTCGGCCGAGGTGGCTTGCGTATCCACGAAGAATATCTTCTGGCCCTTTAGAGTACAAAGCCCCCCGCCACTGCCGCCGAGAGGTTCGTTGCGGATGGTGATCCCATTATTCTCTAACAGCGACAAAAGTTCCTCTAAGATTCTTTGCTCATTCATTTATCATGTTCTGTGTATTACTTATATTTGAAAATATTTTTTGCACGATTTCTTATCGTGCTCATACTTATAATCCTGTGTCTGATTCTCTCAGCTACCTACTATACCCCCCTACTTTACCTTTCGCTTTCGTAGATAGCAAGACCCGATAGCATGATTGCAGCCGTCCCCTATTGAAGTGCGGACCGCCCGGCTAAATAGCCGACATATCTGCAACCACAAGTAAAATCTACTCAACTTCACCACCCCTGCTGCTAAAGAACCACACGACTCAAGGAAATTTGCTGACAAAGACGATATAAATACTTGTAACCGAGCTGTTTCTCGTAAATAATAACTAATTGGCCTAAAGGAATTTTATTAGGAGCAGACAGTTGACAAACATTATTGAAAAACGCCGCTCACTACACCGGCACCTTACAGAGCAAAAAGAACAGAATAAGTCCCTGATAAATCACAACATTGAGCTTCAAGCTCTGGCCAATCTTGGATCGGCCAGCCACATGATCGCTCACGAGATCAATAATCTGCTCACCCCCCTTGCAAGCTATGCGACTCTTGCCTTGAAGAATCTGGACGACACGCCACTGGTCGAAAAGGCACTGCAGAAAACGGTCCAAAATTGTCAACGTTCCACGAAGGTTATGGAAACTATTCTTGCCATGGCCAACAATAAGAAGCTTCAAAAGGATAATGCCAGACTGCTTGCCTTAGTCCAGGATGTTTTCACGTGTCTGTGCCGTGATTTCTCCAAGGATGGAATAACCGTCAATATCAACATTCCTAACGATTTGGACGTCTGGGTCGTACCCGTGCAAATTCAGCAGGTCTTGATGAATTTGATTCTCAATGCCCGTGACGCAATGCTGCCAGGCGGAGGTATTTTAACGATAACAGCCACCGAAGGCGACCAAGAGGTTAAAATAGAAGTCAGAGACACCGGCTGCGGCGTTGAGTCATCCGATCTGGAAAATATCTTCGAGTCTTTTTTCACCACAAAGGCGGATGAGAACTTACCAGCTCGTGATTCAGGTTATGGTCTTGGCCTTGCATTCTGTGCGAAGGTCATAGGTGCCCATGGCGGCAATATCTCAGCCCAATCCAAATCTGGTGAGGGAACGACGTTCATAATAACACTACCTAAGCCAGACTCACCTTCTAATTAACATGGTGGTCCACGTCTATCAAAATATCGGCCACGGGATATTGATGCTTTTTCTGCTCTGTTGTTCTGCCTTTTTTTCCGGCTCTGAAACCGCATTTTTCAATCTATCCCGTAGGCAGATAAGGTTCATGCAAGAATCCAAGCATCGGTTGCAAAGCCTTGTTGCCCGTCTATTGCAAAAGCCCGGCCAACTTCTTAATTGCCTGCTATTTGGCAATATGTGTGTAAACGTACTTTACTATGCCGTTTCCAGCGTATTTGTCATTAGAATCAGCCGTCAAAATGGGCTTACTGCTGCGGTGATTGTCGCTGGCGTTACCTTTTTGGTATTGTTGCTCTTCGGCGAAATACTTCCTAAATCAATCGCATACGCAAACTCAAGGACCCTGAGTATCATGTCAGCTCTGCCAGTTTTCTTGTGTCTGCAACTTTTTTCCCCTATTGGCTTTATATTCAAATTCTTCATATTGGAGCCTTTTCTACGCATCGTACTTGGCCCTAAAAGACTGCCTAAGACCGTAACGGTGAGTGAATTTAAAACTCTGATCGAGACGAGCCAAAGACAGGGGTTAATTACGGCTGACGAAACCCGCCTTCTTGAAGAAGTCGTCGAGCTTGGTTTTCTCAAGGTCCGACATGTTATGCAACCTCGCGTTGACATGCTTGCTTGTACTGTCACGGAGTTCGCCGACAAAGCACGCAGGTTAATGCAGGAAAATCATATCACCAAGCTGCCACTATATGTGAAAACCATCGATAATATAGTTGGCATCGTACAGCTACGACAGCTACTGCTCAAGCCGACTGTATCACTCGACCGCCTTGTTCAGCCGGTTCATTTTGTCCCCGAGCAGAAAAGTGTCGAGTCTTTGCTCGAGTTCTTCCGAAAAACCCAAACCGACATGGCGATAGTTGTGGATGAATATGGTGGCATCGCTGGCTCTGTCCGCCTGGAGGATATTTCCGATGAACTCTTCGGAACAGAAGAACTCACAGGCGGTATTGAGCCTATCATACAGATTGGGCCTTTCGAATACAGACTCGCTGGCAATCTCGCTATCCATGAATGGGCAGATGTGTTTGGCATTGACTTGTCCGAAACCAGGTTGTCGACAATAGGCGGCCTGGTGACGACACTGCTGGGAAAAATACCTAAAAGCGGCGACGTAGCATATCTAAAGAATCTCAAGTTTACCGTTGAGAATGTCAGAAAGCACCGGATTCAGACCGTGGTATTGGCATTGGAACCCATCCCTACTAATGGCCAGTAGAATACTATCATTGTTCATAGCTGTTTTGACCATATTGCTCGCCGGATTCTTCTCTGGCGCCGAGACGGGCATGTATCGGCTGAGCAGACTGCGTTTACGCCTTGGGATTGAGAAAAAACGCCTACAATTCGTCATGCTGGGCAAAATCATACATGATAGTCCCAGCTTGCTTCTTTCTTTGCTCGTGGGAACCAATCTGGCACAGTATGTGGCAACGAGCATTGTCACCGGTAATTTGTTGAGCATTATGTATGTTGAGCACGCTACTGAGCTCATCGCTACACTTCTGACCGCACCGGCACTTTTTGTGTTTTCAGAGATGATCCCCAAAAACCTCTTTTTCTATAGGGCCGATTTTCTAATGTCTCTTCTCGCGCCCCTGTTATTCATATTCCACAAGTTTTTCACCTGGTGTGGTGTCGTGCCGGCTCTTAGGCTTGTATCTACTCTCTTTGCCAAACTGACAGGCTCGCACATACAGTCCAGGGCCGTGATAGCTTCAGCACGACGGCATCAGGTTAGTGCAATCCTGCAAGATACTCATGAAGAAGGAATCTTAAGCTCTGTCCAAACCGACATTATAAATCGCATTGTTACAGTTCCCTATCTCCATATTAGATCGGTTATGGTCCCCATAAACAAAGTCGAGACAATCAATGTAAATTCTGGCAAAACAGCGCTTTTAAATAAGCTGAAAAGATGTACCTTCACGCGTTTAGCAGTGGTCCATAATCAGCCCGATGATGTCATTGGTTTCATTGATGTCTACGATTCATTAGCCTCAGATGAACAGTTCGACAACCTCGACAGTTTCGTAACGCCCATTAGAAAAATGGACGCAAGTACAACCGTCATTGACGCAATTGACATTATGCAGCGAGAGAATCAAAAAATCGTCTTAGTCACACGGACTGGCCCTGCCGGTAGGGAAAGGCCTGTTGGTATAGTAACTATGAAGGATTTGGTTGAGGAGCTTCTCGGCGAGTTAGCTGAGTGGTAATATGCGCACTTAGACACGACGCTGGGTCGTAGGACTGATGCTGCCTAAAATCGTAAATATTATAGCCGTTATAGTTATCATTATATTAGCGCTTGCTGTTTTTGCGAACAGTATGTCTAAGCCCGTCAGCCGCGATGAGCAAATGTACTGCTCTGCAGGTGCCATGCTTGCCCACGGCAAGATGATTTACAAAGATTTCTCCTATACAGCTCAACTGCCCTACCATCCTCTAGTTTTTGCAGCTCTGTTCAAGATATTGAATACGAGCCATTATTTGCTGGTCGGAAGAATTGTTTCTGTTCTGTGTGATGTACTAATCTTAATCTGCATTGTTGGTATATACCGGCATGTCTTTGCTTCTTTCCAGGTCTCAGGGACACTATTTGCACTAGCTGCTGCCGTCCTGTATACATTTAATCCATTGGTTGACTACGCTAATGGCTATGCCTGGAATCATGATGTTGTCATTTTATGTGTTGTACTCTCTTTCTGGCTGTTTTTATCTACGGATTTCAATAAGGTCTCAAAGTACTGGCGAATTGCAGCGATTGGTGCCCTGCTAACCTTGGCAAGCTGTATGAGAATTACCACGATTTTGGTGGCATTGCTGTTTTTTGTGTTTTTACTGTTCCAGCCTGCAAACTCACTAAAGCAAAGACTAAAGACTATTTTGCCATTTGTGATTGCATCAGGCTTCATTCTCATCTGGCCTGTTTGGATTGTAATGCAAGCACCTCAGGCTTTCTTCTTAAACCTTTTTCGCATACCCGCACTGTACGGCGCTTGGCTGCACAAAATTGGCATGGCCCACGACAAACTTCATCTGATGCTAGCCTGTCTCACAACGCCCGGCTATCTAATGCTCATAGTGATAGCGATTTTCCTTTTCATGTTCATACTCGCTCTTCGCCGCAGCCTAACGATCACAAAGAGAGCCCCCCTGCTGCTTGCTACACTGTTATCGCTGACATTTTTCTTAATCGCATTCATTCCGCCAACCATGTGGAGGCAATATCTGGCGGCACCTGTTCCTTTTCTCTTAATTACCTTTGCTTTGCCGTTGTTGCATCTAAGGCAGCTTGCACAAAGAACCAATAATAGCGTTTCCGCTTTCAAGTTGGTCTGCCTACTTGTCGGTCTTGGCGTTTTTGTGTCAATTTATTTTAATCCTATCATGCTCTACAGGCTGCCACTAACACTTATGCCGGAAAATTGGAAACCGGTAGAGCTGCACAGAATTGCTACCGAGGTGGCTGAGGAAATCGAGCAACCGAAGTTGGTGCTAACTTTGGGGCCTTTGTTTGCACTTGAAGGTAGCTGTGAGATATATACGGAACTATCCTGTGGCTCGATTATATACAGAATCGCTGATTCAATGTCGCCCCAGCAGCGCAAAATTACCCACACTGTTGGCCCGGAAACAATACAGCGGTTACTGAAGGACCGTCCCCCTTCTGCTGTTATTGTCGGTGTCGAACCACAGTATTTTTCATTTCTTGAAGCCCCCCTCCTGCAGGTTGTTGACTCTACTTGGAAGAGAAAATTCTACAAAAACGGCCTCGTTCTATATGTGAGGCCCTGACCGCCCTTCTCAAATCATGCCTTGTTGCTACTGTCTCATCTGATGCTCACTCGTTGCATCATCAATGATCGCCTTGGCGATATTATTGATTGCATCTCGTGTTTGAGCATTGTCCTTGTTTGCCAGAATCGAGAATATATAGTCACATTCTTGGGCGCTGCATACGCCGGAAAACGACTTTGCACCTCTAATGTAGCCTGTCTTACCAAAAATCTTACCCTTATACTTAGGCTCTCTGAAGTATCTACCTATCGTTCCATCTATCCCCCCTACTGCTAGTGATTCCTTGTACATCTGCCAATTGTCGCTTTTATAGACGCTAAATATAACTTTAGTTATCGCATACGCACTGAGTCGGTTATGCTGACTCAATCCACTGCCATCATCTATATGGAACTGAATGTCCTCAATCCCCAACTGTAATAGGTATTCCGAGATTGCCTTCTGTCCCTCTGCCCAACTGCCATTCTTTATGTCTGGACTTCTCCTGGCCGCTATTGTCTTGAGCAAAGCTTCCGCTGCCAGTCCCAAGCTGTCTTTGTTGCACCTTTGCAGACAGTCAAAAATAGTTGTGGAGTACTCCACGAGCAATCTGAAATCACATCTTTCGTCAAAAGCTTTCTCTATGACATGTCCCTTCGCTGTTATCCCGACTATCGCAAGGTTTTCAGCCAGTAAAAACCCAAAAAAACCGGCAGGATTCTCAATGGCTACATCAAATGGCCCTACTCTATCTTTGCACTTGCCACGCAGTGTGATCTTATTCGGCGTGCTGTTACGGTATGCACCTATCACACTACGGCTGGTTGACGTAGGTGATATTTTATTGATGAATTGAACGTATTTTGTTGGCGGATCAGTAGTTATGGCTATTTTGCCGGCGTTGTTTTCGGCGGAGACTTCTATGCAATTGTTATTGAAATTCAGACCGCTCACCTCACAGGCGTACCACCTGTTAAGATCGTTCCTCGGCCAGTTCGGATGAACACGCTGGTCATCAAAAACAGTTGTGTCAATAACAATATCGTTGATTGTTTCTATACCGTACTTCCGTAATGCCGCTGCTATTTCCTTGAACAACCAGTTGGCCTGCCGGCTGTACTTATAGCTAATCTTCTCATCACCCAATAAAGGGTCACCGCTGCCAATCACCACAAGCGTGTCGCCACATAGCCCGATTCTCGTTGTATACTCATAGTCAGGACCAAGATATTCTAAAGCTGCGGCAGTGACAACTACCTTCATGTTCGAAGCAGGGATCAAAGCCTTTTTTGCATTGTGGCTATATACTGTCTCACCAGAGTTAGCATTTACGATGTGAATGGAGAATTCTACTTTCTGCTGTAGAGGATGGTTTATGATACTGTCGATCCGCCTGGTTAGATCTGCGTCGGTCGTGCTGTTCAAACAGCACGTACCGACTATAGCCGCGACCAACAATGTTCTGATGCGAGCCTTCATTAAATATATAGTATTATTGAGCCTTATTAAAACAACATCAACAAGTTTCTTCCATTGTTATGGAGCAACGTGATACACTTCATTATCTCTCTGAGAAAGTGACACCGTATTATGTCGCACCTTCTTAAGGACGGTTCGCCTTTAGATATAAGCCCCCGGATAAATCTGGGAGCTAAACCAAGAAAAACATCGAGGTTATGGTTTCTTCATCCATTTCTTGAACAGATTTTTTACCCTGCTACGATGTTTCTGTGGGAGCAAAGACAAGAGCTTGCGCTGAAGTAGTATCCTTAATCCGAGGATTTCTAATCCGATAAGTGCCAACCATGAGCCGGGAGAAAATGGCGTCAGCGCCGCTAAGATGCCAAGGATAATCAATAATATACCAAGGGCTATTCTGAGGACTCTTCGCACATTCTTGGAAATAGTAGCTTTCACTGACGCCGCTCACTTTGTACGGAGTAATGTTACCTGTTTTGTTCAAAAGGCCATTGAGTTCGCGAATACGGTCTGGAAATCAGGTTCGTAGGCGATTTCGATGTAATTGATTCTGCGAGCCAATTCACGGGCCTTGCTTCGGTAGTTCTGGCTCAGCAGGACCATCTGGGCACCGATGCTGGCGGCGTTGCCGACAAAATGAATACGCTCAATCGGTACGGAAGGTAAAAGACCAATTCTCAAGGCGCTTTGCGGGCGAATATAGTTGCCGAAGGCACCGGCGAGGAGCAGCCGGTCGATACCAGAATCCTTCAAGTCAGTTTTCTTCAGCAAGAGTGTGATGCCCGCTCTTATGGCTGCCTTTGCGAGCTGAACCTCGCGGATATCCTTTTGAGTAAGGAATACACTGGGCTGACCAGTAATCTGGTCGTAGGAAAGGCAAAAGGCCAATTGGCCATCTTTTCGTATGATACGCGAGAGAATAGATTCGGGCAGTTTATGTTGAATCTTACCAGGTTCGAGGAAGCGACCACTTGGCTCAACAACACCAAAATTTAAGAGTACAGCAACAGCGTCGATCAGGCCACTGCCACATATCGAGCAAGGTGCGTCATCTGCGATGACGTCTATATCTATTTCATCTCCATTTATGACAACAGCTTCGATAGCACCTTTGACCGCCCTACTGCCACAGGTTATACGTGCGCCCTCAAAGGCTGGGCCAGCGGCACAGCTTGCGGCGTAAAGATTGCCGTTCGTGGCGAGAATAATTTCACCATTTGTGCCGATATCAATAACAAGCGTAACATCGTCGGCAGAATCTATATCCACTGCAAGCGCGACGGCAGTGGTGTCCGAGCCAACGAAACCAGCGATATTCTCAATGGTGTGGAGATTACCACTGGGGTTGATTCGCAGGTCGAAGTCGGTAGCTGACACCTCATGGGCATCCAAAGAAAAGGCTTTGTATGGTGCGCGGCCAAGCTGTTCGACAGGGAGCTTTAGCAAGATGTGATTCATTGTGGTATTGCCGACGGCGCAGACTTCATATATTTGTTCAGGTAAAATCGAGGCTTGACTGCAGAGTCGGTCAATAAGGTCGTTGATGCAATCAATAATTATCTTCTGGATTTCGTGCAAACGCGTTTCAGTCTGAGCATAGGTAATTCTACTTATAACATCGTCTCCGAACTTCGATTGTGGGTTAAGGGCTGCTTGCGTGGCCAGTGATTGGCCGGTGGCCATATTAACCAGTTTTGCAACGACTGTAGTTGTGCCAATATCCACGGCGATGCCGTATATCTGCTCAGTGGAATCTTCTTTGCGGTATCTTTTATAAATGGAGGGTATAACAGCCGATGTGGTATCGATGCCGTGTTGGAGAATCTTATGCTCAAAAAATCGGGAGGCAGATGGGACCGATACTGTGAGGTTTTGATGGATGGTGTATTGGCAGGCGAGTACTTGTTGGCCCTCTGGCTCAAGTCTTACTGCGCATTTTCCGCAGATACCTTTACCGCCACAAGTAGTGTTCAAGACGATGCCTACTCGAGCGGCAGCATCGAGGAGGGTGGCTCCCTCGTGAATTGAAACTCGTTTGCCGTCAGGTTCGAAGACTACCTTGAAGTGTCTCATCTATCGCGCTGCATATGGGGCCATATATGGACAGAAACTGTATATTTCACTCGCCTTGCTCCTCCGGAAAACATTTATTTAGCTGATTTTATGCCGAATTTTCCAGCGTGTTCGTCTTTTTTTGCTGCCGACTTTGCGTCTGCGTCTTGATTTTGCCATTCAAATCTCCAACAAACACTTGAAATCTTTGTTGCAATGTGTTCGAATGATTCTTTTAATATATTGTATCAATGTCGGCAGTATATGTAAAAAGATAAAACCTTAGAATTTATTTCGACAAAAAAGCTGGCCAGGAACATAAATTAGAAATGCCTAAAAAGACCATACTGAGAGTGGATAAAAATTTAAGTTCGTGGCTGGTTAGATGAGAGGGCTATATGATACAGTGTAAAGACTGCGAGTTATGCGAGTTCGGTCCAGATGGAAAAAGAACCTTCAAATGCGACCCATTCACCAACATAAAAGAGCCGGAGTGTATAGCCAAGTGGCAACTGATCCGGCTGGATATGCTTGTGGCAAGCTACCAGAGTATGCTCAAGTGGTATGGGAAACTGGCTCCGCTTCAGGATAAGATTTTCAAATATATGCAGCGCGAAATCAACGAGCTTGACGAAGCGGATGGCTGGAAGCTCGAAGAGGAAGAGGAAGAGGAAGAGGAACAAAACTTTTAGGGACTGAAGGTTAAGGCTGGGCTTATGGAGGGTGTAGCGTCTCTAAGTCCCGTAATAATGACCTTGCGGTGGCGAGGGGTGGTGTCCATACTGGAGGTGAAACCAGTATGAACTGCACAAAGGGCAACGTGGGACCGGCAATTAGGTATTTGGAGGGGTGCATATAACTACCATTTCACCTTAGTAGCGGCCAAGATGTGTCAGTGTGGTACTATTGACTGACATTTGGGCATGCAGATTATTGCAATAAACAACTCATAGCCGGCGTCTTTTAATATACATGAAGTGCCAGGAATATGGCGGAAAGCGGCGATTTTGGGCAGATAATAATTGGGTGCAAAAAGGGAGACGCTGCGTGTTTTTCGCAGATAGTAGATATGTACGCGGGCCGGTGTTACGGCTATTTTTATCGGTTGACAGGAAACACGGCTGTTAGCGACGACCTGCTGGGAGAACTATTCGTCAAGCTTGTAGAAAAGATTGGCTCTTATAAGGGTGGCTCTTTTGAAAGCTGGCTGTTTAGAATAGCATCCAACATATTTCATGATCATTTGAGAGACAAGCAACGACAGCAGAAGCTGCTGGAGGCACAAAAACGGCACATCGAGTCAATGCCAGATAGACCAAAACGGTCAGACGACACAAATGAGAGGATCGATAAAGTACAACAGCAACTGGAGAAGCTGGATGCTGATACGAGAGAACTGGTGATCCTGCGTTTTTATTCAGAGCTTAGTTTCAAGGAGATAGCAAAGATTCGCTCTGAGCCGATCGGTACCACGTTATCGAAATTGCACCGAGCCGCTAAAAAACTGCGTCAGTTGATGGAATAACGACTTATGAACGGTTGTAACAAAGAAAATCCTAAGGAGCTTCTCGAAAAATTCCTTAATCCCGAAGATGCTACCGATATCATAGATACCTTAGACAGGGCAGAAAAATTCCTTCGCCAGAATCCTGCGCCGGAGCCCGACAAGCACATCATAATTAACATCAAACGGCAAATAGAAGAAACTCTGGCAGCACGTAGACGAGTGAGGACTTTTAGAAGCGTCGCCTACAGAGTAGCTGTGGCAGCGGCGATCATTATCGTAGCAGCTATCGGCACTACGGTGTTCGTAAAAGACATCGAAGAGACTGGAATAAGAAAGTATGCCTCAATTATTCCCAGAGCGATCTGGGAGAGCGATGATATTACTGCCGCCGACCCCGATTTGGCACTTTTAACCGCTGAAATGGAGCAAATTGAAGACGAAATGCTGGCTCTGGAAACCGGTGGAAATGGAAATAATGCTGAAAGAGCCGTAGCGGAGCTGGAGATGGAACTCATAGCAATAGATAGCGATTTTGGGAAGGAATAAGAATGATGCTGCATATACCACGCGGAGTCATTTTATCTTCTGTCATAATAGTAATTGCGACCATATGTGTCCTACCATGCTCGGCTCAAAAACGATGCCAAGCAAAAGAACGGGACGTTTGGGTTGAAGATGAGCATCGAGGGCCAAAAAAAGGACATCCACGATTTGAACTGACATATGAAGAATTCGATCAGATTATTAAGGATTTGAAAGAGCGCGATCCGACAAAGGCAAAGGAGTTGGCTCATCTGCGTAAGAAAGACCAAGAACAGTTCAATGTCAAATTGAAAGATTATGCCGGCGAAGAACTCGGTAAAATAATGAGTAAGCGCGCGAAAACATGGTGGGATAAGAAACGAGCTGAATTCACCGAATGGCTAAGAAAAAATTACAGCAGGGAAGCAGAAGAGCTGGCTAAGCTGGAATATACAGAGCCAGATCTCTACTGGAAAAAGTTTGATCTGGTTAGAGACAAATACTGGCGTATTTTTGAGGAGGAACGAAGAAATCCAGAAATGGCTGAAGTACTAAAGGAAGATTTAGCCTTAAGGGAAAGGGAAGAAGAACTCGTCAGCAGAATCAAGGCTGCAAAGAAAGGAACTGAGAAAAAAGAATTAACAACGGAACTCGAGAAAGTAATCAGCCGGAGGTTCGATCTGATAATACGCCGAAAGCAAATTGCGTATGAACGTCTGCTCAAGTGGCTTGAAGAGTTGAAAAATCGAATCAAGCATAGCAATGAAGAGATCGTCAAGTGGCAGAATGAAGAATTCAAGACTGAAAACGTAGCGAGACGCTTGAAGGAGCTAACTGAGGAGAACAAACCGAAATTTAGATGGGATTAAGATTGAATAATACAGGCTGAGCCTTGCGGATTTACGCAGGGCTTTTTTTATGGTCTATAGCGTTGTTGCTCGGTTTCTGTGGCTTTTCTTAAGATTCGTCTCTCTTTTGTAGTGAGGCTGTGGATGCCGGAGTCGTGGACTTTTTGCAGAATGCGGTCGACTTCAGCTTCAAGGTTATACTGGTCGACAATCTTTTTTTTCCAGGCACCGGAACGAGTTTTCATTTTGAATCTGTCTCGCCAGGGCCGAGAGAATACATAGCCTGCGCCAGCAGCCATACCAGCTAAATGAGCAGCGTGGCCACCGGCATTTGGTGCCCTTGTTAAGACAAAGAACAAGTACATAATTGTTAGGCCTATAGCCGCGACGCGTATCGGGACGGGGAAGAACATAATAAAAACGATAAAATGCGGGAAAAGAATAGCACAAGCAGCAAGCATACCAAGTATTGCACCTGAGGCTCCTATCATTGGAAGAGGTTGTAAGAAATTCAAAGCAACAAGTAATGTGTAGAATAACCCCCCTGCTACTCCACAGCTTAGGTAAAAGATGAGGAATTTTCTGCTGCCCCAGTGTCGTTCAAGTGTGGGGCCTAAAAAGAAAAGGCCAAGCATGTTAAAAAGGATGTGTATCACGTGTCCATGCAAGAATTGATATGTAACGAGCCGCCAGAGCTGCAACGCAGAGCCAAGTGAATAGGGAAAAACAGCGCACCACCTCTCAAGCAGATTTATAGTAAAAGCGAGATTTGGCATGTAAATGTTATTCGTAAAAAAGAGAGCTCCGGCAAAAAATACAGCGAAATTGATAATTAACAGCCACTTGACCACAGGTGTAATCCGGGGCAGGGCAAAACGCATTTGGGGCATATTGCTAAACTGTGGCCTATAATCGGCCCGGGTATAATCTCTGTCGTAAAGGCCCATAATTATGTTCTCTGGACAATATTACATTAGGCAACGTTACCTTTATATAATATCGTCGGTTTTTTGAAATGTTCAATAAAAAATTCTACGAGAGACAAGAAAGGCAGTGAAAATCGAGGCTTAAGGTATCTATTTCAAAGGCATTGATTTTAGTCTATTGAAAAGCGCGATTAAAAGGGCTCCCAAGATAAGAAGTGCAATACTAATAAACTGTGAGATAGTAAGGCTGTCGATCTCGAAAGGATTATCGTCGCGTAGAAATTCTATCAGGAACCGGGTAACACCGTAAAGTACAAACATTAAACCAAAAGTAGATCCTGACTTTGTGAGGAACCGCTTGGGGCTACTAGATCCAGTGGAGCGGATAGACCTTCGCCAGAAAAGGTAGAGAACAAGGCAGAGAAACGCTGCATTTGCTGAAGAATATAACTGAGTTGGATGCACAGGCAGGGCTCGATATTTACCCTTTGTCACTTCGATTTGCTGCTGGGGTGTTAAATTGTTATAGGATTTGGGATACCATTTGCCATCTTTGTCAACATAACTGAGGTATTCATCGCGGGGTAGCTGCAATTGTGGCTCAGGTCTGTCACGGCGTAAATTCGGGTTTATCTGACTCAGATAAGCAAATGAGTCATACGGGAACCGGACGGCCCAGAGTAGTTTTGTGGGCTTGCCAAAACAACAGCCATTAAGAAAGCAGCCGATCCTTCCAAAAGCAAGCGCCAGCATCAGCCCGATCGCAAGGATGTCTAGGTAGCGGCGGATGGGAAGTTTGTTGCGCCAAAGAAAAAGAACGATAACAGTAATAGCTAATATAACTCCGCCCAATAGCTCAAGGCCGCCATTCCAAATAGCAAAAACAGAAAGCGGGTTTTCCCGAAACTGGTCGAAATAATGTATAACGAAAAATAAACGTGCGCCTACAACGCCAGCTATCAAAGAATACAAGGCGGCATTGGTGATAAGCTGAGGATTCGGAGTAATATCTCGGCTGAGGTATCTTATCAGCCAAACGGCTGCAAGAAAGCCGATGACCATCATCAGGCCATAGCTTTTTACGGTCCAGTGGAAAAAAGGTATTTCAAAGAGTTCGGGATACATTTAAGTCGTGTCCGGTTGCTCGTCGTTCGCGTATTGTCTGCCTTTGGGATTTCTACCTGCTTTGTATAATCTCGTTTTTTTCGTTAAGGACAACAATTTTGGGTTTTAGTTTTTTGGCTTCCTCAGGTGTACAATAAGCAAAACCCAAGATAATAACACGATCTTTGGGATGGATTAACTTTGCGGCTGCACCAAGAATAACGATTTGGCCAGAATTTGGTTGTGCGGGCAAGACGTATGTCTCAAGCCTGTTACCGTTTTTTAAATCAGCGATGACAACAGACTCGTATGGCAAGATACCAGCGGCTCCCATAAGGGCAGAATCTATCTCAATGCTGCCAGGATAATTTAATTTGGCGTCAGTAACTTTAGCGCGATGCAACTTGCTTTTTAGTACCTTAATAAGCATAATCGGCTCTCTCGATCCGCGTTTAATCAAAACGAGAAACCATTTATAGTCCGCTATTGCACCCCCAACACCTTAACTAACAAGCGAGAAATTATACAACATTACTAACCGGTGTCCAAGAGAATATTGTCAATTAGCCGAGTTGAGCCGATACGGACTGCTATTGCGGCGAGGATATTGCTGGCGATCTTATCGATATTCTGCAGAGTTTCAGCATCTACGATGCTCACGTACTCAATTTGTACCGATGGGACACTTTGTAGCACCTCACGTACTTTAGCAACAATTTCGTTAGGATCGGTCAGGCCAGTTTCTATCAACTCCTGACACTTTAGGAGGGATTTATAGATGATGGTTGCATCTTTGCGCTGCTGAGGAGAAAGGTATTTATTCCTGCTGCTAACTGCGAGGCCATCCGTTTCGCGAACTGTGGGGCAAACAACGATTTGTAAAGGCATATTAAGATCAGCAACCATCCTTTTGATGACAATTGCCTGTTGAGCGTCCTTCTGGCCAAAGAAAGCAATATCTGGTTGAACGATATTGAACAGCTTCGCACAGACGGTTGTGACACCGCGAAAATGCCCTGGGCGAAACCGGCCGCATAGCGGCTCAGTCAGCTTTTCGACCGTCACCCAGGTAAGGTTTTCTTGCGGGTACATCTGCTCCCGTGTAGGAGCAAACACAACATTGACATCTGTATTTCTACAGATTTCCAAGTCGGCTTTTATGGGTCTGGGATATTTTTCAAGGTCTTCACCGGGGCCGAACTGCGTGGGATTGACGAAGATACTGACTATAACAAAGCCGGTCTGATTGACAGCGGCTTCGATAAGCGAGATGTGTCCAACGTGTAGTGCACCCATAGTCGGCACAAAGCCAATCTTTTTTCCCTTTTCACGGGCAGCTTTTACTTGGCTTCTTACGG
>CAYSPM010000033.1:0-20860 GCA_964432925.1 uncultured Pirellulales bacterium
TCACCAGAAAGCCCGAACTAACGGAGATTATTACCGATGGTATCTGGCTAACAAGGCCATCTCCAATTGAAAGGATAGAATATGTCTTTATGGCGTTGGCAACAGTCATGCCGCGAGTATAGCCCATTGCTATGCCACCTACGACGTTCACGGCAGTTATTATCAGGCCTGCCTTGGCATCGCCCCTGATGAATTTACTGGCGCCGTCCATCGCTCCGTAGAATTCGCTTTCCTTAACAATCTTAGTCCTACGTTCGTTAGCTTGAGTCTCGGTAATAATCCCTGCGTTCAGGTCTGCATCAATTGCCATCTGTTTGCCGGGCATCGCATCAAGAGTAAAACGAGCAGAGACTTCGCTTATTCGTTCGGCGCCTTTGGTGATCACTACGAACTGAATAACGACGAGAATAAGGAAGATTACCAGCCCCACAACGAAACTACCGCCGGCAACGAAACCGCCAAAGGTCTGGATGATCTTGCCGGCATTGCCCTGCAAGAGTATCAATCTGGTTGATGCAACGTTAAGAGAGAGCCGAAACAGCGTCACGAACAGAAGCAACGACGGAAAAGCGGACAACTCCAGCGCTTCTTTTGATGAAAGTGTAACGATAAGAACAGCCACCGACAGCGATATGCTGCACGCAAGAAGCAAATCCAACAGCGGTGTGGGCAAAGGAATAATAAGGGTGGCCAGAATTGCGACCAAGCCCATGGCCAAAATAATATTACTATGCAAAGCCAAGGGTGTGTTAAGCAGGTCCTCGCCTGTCACCTTCTGATCCGATAATGAGTTTGACCCGCCGGGAATTGCCATTATCAATCCTTGTGCCGTATATAAAACTTGTAAACAGTAACTGGTTATTTACCAATCACCAATTACCAATTACCAATTACGAATTACGAATTACGAATTACTATTCGTCTCTGCTGCCTCAGCCTCAACTTCCACGCCAATGACCCTTTTTATTCTCACTCCAAAACAGCCATCGACTACAACCACATCCCCTTCCGCAAATTTAGCATCCTTCAGATACAGATCCACCGGTGAATCAACAGACTTACTGAGCGTTAGCACCGAGCCGGGTCCGAGCTGCAACAGCCGCCTAACTGGTATCTCCGTTTGGCCAAGACTGACAGTAACCAACACGCCCATATCCAACAGAATGTCAAACCCCTTAGGGGCTTGCCCCTTAGGGGCGAGAGCTCCAGTCTCGACAGCCTCAGAGAACTCAACAGACTGCACTTGTTTCTTAGAGTCCTTTTCCGAGGCGGTATCTTTAGGCTGCTCACTCTTCTTGGACTTTTGATCCGTAGCTTTGGCAGTTTTTGGCATTTTTTTTGATCCCCTTCAAACTGTTAAAGGCGCACCCACAGGATTTGAACTTTCTGTATTTTCAAAATAAGATTCCGTGATGGCCACTGCTCGCTGATTAGCTGATCGAGCAGGCCTGCCACGAAAAATTGTTCGGCCTTCGATGATAAGCTCGGCTGGCTCTTCAATGGGCTTATTAAGCAGTAGTATGTCACAGGGTCGCAAACCCGCTACCTCTTCAAAGGTTACCGCTATAGAGGCTAACCTGGCAAAGACAAGAACCGGCATCTGCTGGAGGTGTTGTAGTATAGCCTTTGAGTTATCGTCTTTTGAAAGCTGATTATCGTCTTGAAGAGTCTTGCCCACCACAGGGGCCAGCGTTGCGCAAGGAATTACGGAGTATACTTCAGAGCTACTTGATGATTTAGCCTTTCCGATGGTAAGTATTATCCGGCAAAATTCTTCCACGCCCTGCAGCTCAACAGGCAACGTTCCTGTGGTGAAAGCCGCAGCCGGGCTAAAATCATGGTATCCATGCAGACAACCACAGAACGCTTCAACAACAGCCGAAGCGACATCTAACAGCAGCGATTCCTCTAATTGGGATAAACTACTTGCTGGCTCCTTTTCAGTTTCAGAATCCCCAAGTAGTAGTGAAAGCCAGTTAAGAGCTGTTTGCGCAGGTATACAAGCGAATCCACGCGGGTGTTCCTGATCCGATCCAAAAGTTAGATAACGGTTATGCTGACCTTCGGTCTGTAGTTGCTCGCCCAATTCGCCGGCAAAGTGCTGCTTAATCGAACCGACAGTAACATTGAAATCGCTCCGAAAGAAATGAGCGAGTTTCTCGGCTACTGCCGTTGCCGCTTGCCTGGCTAATTCTTCAAGTCGCTCGACCTGTTCGCCGTTGAAGTAGTGTGGCTCGTGCCAGTCGTATTCGGTGGCCTCTACCTGCTCCGTATCCGCAGCCGCGGCTGAACCGACCGCAGCAAGCAACTGCTGTATCTTTGTTCTGCTCAGGCTACTCGTGAGTTCATCAGTCATTGTATCGCAAACTCCTTGAAAAGAACCCGGGTCAGTTGAGGTCTTGAGTCTGGAAAAAGATGCTGGTTAAAAGAGTCTAATATTTCTGCTTGTATGCGTCTGAGGTTCCTTTCTCCCCTGATATTCTCAATCGTCTGATTTGCCAGATACAGAGTAAGCAAATGCTTCAGACGCGGGTTTTTCTGCTCAAGAAAAGATGTGCCTTCCTTCTGGTCTAAGTTATTACTGATCTCCAGCGTCAAAGCTACTCGAACATACCGTGTAACGCCCGGTTCATTGAGATTTGCCACTACCGGCTCCAAATCGTAGTACCAGGTGCCCACTGAGTCATCCGCAGTGGCACCTACTCCTTGCGATGGTGCGCCGACTTGTTCTGTTTGCGCCGTAAGGCGTCCTGCGGGCTGCTCACTTACCTCCGGCTCATTCTCTTGGCGGCCACCAAATACGCGCCCAAGGCCAAAGCCCATCCCTACAGAAATGAGCACTACACCAGCCAACATTATCCATGGCAAAAATCGTTTAATTGAGGCCTTGCCACCAGATTCTTGCTTCTCCGGCTCTTTTTGCTGTTTTACATCATTTTCATTTTCGTCTGCCATCTTTCTGCTCTCTACCTCGACTGATTGTTATGAAGTTTGAAAATCGTTTTCTAACTCATTGCACAATGTAAATTCTATGACTACACTGATACCGGTAGGCACTGCCGCTGCCGATATCGACGTATCTTTTCGCGTAACGTTCTATCGCTTATGCCCAAGACCTTCGCGGCTCGGGTGCGATTGCCGTTCGTCTGTTGGAGCGTGTCCAAGATCGCCTGCCGCTCCACTTGCTCAAGCGGCACTCCCCCCAATCCACCCCTGATGGGCAACTGCCTGCTCTCAACGGCTTCTTGGCCGACGGACTCCATGATTGGGCCATTTAGGCTGTGCTGGGGTAACGGCTGTAACTCGTCAAAAAGCCAGGAAACGTCGGCTAAGGATAAGGTTTGGCCAAACCCTAAAATCAGCGATGTCAACACAGCATTTCGCAACTGCCGAACATTACCGGGCCAATGGTATTTGGTAAAAATGTCCATCATGGCTGGATCAAGTTTCGTGATGCGACGTTGTGCCGCCGTAGGGCGTCCTGCGGACTGGCGCGCGTAGAGATTGACAAAATGCCATATAAGTTCAGTTAAATCCTCGACCCGTTCCCTAAGTGGAGAGACCACCAATCGCACGCCGTTTAACCTGTAGTAAAGGTCCTGACGGAACCGACCCAACTGTACCTCTTGCAGCAAATCTTTGTTAGTGGTGCTGATTACTCGAACGTCTACTTTGATGTTGTCGTTCCCACCAACCCGTTCAAACTCCTGCTGTTCAAGGATTCTCAATAGCTTTGCCTGAAACCTCAGTGGCGTCTCACTAATCTCATCCAGCAACAACGTTCCTCCGTGAGCCATTTCAAATCTGCCCTTACGCTGGGCGTGGGCGCCGGTAAACGCTCCTTTCTCATGGCCGAAAAGCTCGCTTTCAAGGAGCGAATCACTCAACGCAGCACAATTGACTCTGACATAGGGGCCAAGAGTCCTTTTGCTCTTGTGATGGATAAGAAAAGAAATCAGTTCTTTTCCTGTCCCACTTTCGCCACTTATCAAAACCGGTGCCGAAGTGGGTGCTATTCTTTCCGCTAAACTGACAGTCTGAGTCAGCTTCGGACTCTTACCGACGATCTGATACAAACATCGATTCCCCTGTCTTGCTGAGGCTACTGTTGAGACGCTGTGGTTTGGCAGGAAAGTCTCCAACAGTCGTTCTGTTTTCTGACGCTCAAGTGGTTTAATCAGGAAATCGCAACAGCCTGCACGAATCGCCTGCACGGCTCTTTCTATTCCATGGCGAAGCACAGTCCTAGGGACTCCTTGCGGAGTGCTATCGGGATCGGAACAGTCGGCACATTGCTTGGCCTGTGCTTTCAAAGCCTCTGCCTGCATGGTCCCTATCCGAGTGACATCAGCCATCATAATCACAGGTAGCTCAGGCGAATTTGCTCTGATTTTCTTTAAAAGGTCAAGATTACTCGTTGACTGATTGCACACCTCACCACTTGGGCTAATTGTCTCACCGATAAATGCAAGGTCGAAGCTGTTTTTATCAAGCAGGTCGAGGGCAGTTCTTTTGTCGCCGGCGAGATTTGCCTGTAAGCCCTTTTGTGCTAAGATTTCAAGCAAAAATCGAGCCATGTTTGTATCGTTATCAACGATTAAAACACTGGCAACATCTTTTCTTTTTTCAACTTGCTTTTCGTTGTTCGTCTTGGCCATGTTTACCTTCGAGATGCTCTAATATTGTTCCTAAAATCTTTCAGTTCTGGACATCATGTACTATGCACTCGTAGATATTCACGAGCCTTGTTCAGCAACTAACGACTTTGGCTCGACCTGCAGATACCAGTCGATCAATCTTATTCGTGCTTTCACCAAATCACTCCATGGCGAATCGGGGTATTCTACGAGTAGCTGTTCATATATTTGTTTAGCCGAGGGAAGATCATCATGGCGAAGGCAATTGCCTGTTTGAAATAAGGCCCAAGCACTGTCCTGGCCTGAGGCAACGCCATCTCTTTCCATACGCTCAAACGCTTGCCGATAGAACTTCGCCGCCTTTTTGAGATGCCCGCTGAGGAACAGAACCTCACCTAACGCGAGAGGATCGTACAGTTGGCTAGGATTTCGCGACATCTTTTCGAGCATAAGCAGAGTATCCTCGGCAATCGGCTTATAGGGCAGGTTAGTCACCCTCTCGATCTCAATGGCTTGGTCATCAATTTGTTCCTTAACCGGTTCCTGCGGGACATCTGTGGGCAAAGATATTTGCTCGGGTTCTGCTGCCGGCACCAGCTCTACAGCAGCGAGAGGCCCGGATATACGTCTGGCCGGTTCAAATTTAACCGAACGTATCTGCTCGATCAAACGCTGAAGTTCAATTCTATATTTGTCGTCTCTTTCGCCATAGGGCACGCTTAACCTGCTTTGCCACAACTTTTGCGAAATAGTACTATCTGTTCTTTGTCCGGAGTTGCTCGGTTGGGCCTTGGAGCCGGTAGTGAACGGCACGTTTTGCCAAGTGTCGTTGTCGGCCCCTATCTCGGGGCTCATCGATAACACTATGCAAGACAATAGCAGCAAACAAGCGAATCGGCCTGAATGGCTTTTTGTTTCTGACCACAACTTTCTTGTTTTGGGTTTCATTGATCGTGTTCGCTTAAAAGAGCCAGCGCTGCCCCGTCGTAGTCTTTCTGCTGCGTGTAAGCGCGGGCCAGCAGGTCAGAGACTTTTTTCCTTACTGTCTCAGAAGGTGCCGATTTCAAAATTCGGGAGCAGATGGCAATGGTTTGGGCAACTCGGCTCAGCTTCAGACTGACTTGAGCCAGCTCGTACTCGACTTCCTGCGCGAAGGGGCCAGGTTCAACAATAACGAGAATACTGCTGAGGCTCTTGTAGGCTCGTTCCCATTGGCCCTTCGCGATGTAGCATTTAGTCATTTCAAAGTGTACTCGCGCCTTAAGTTCCGGGTCAGGCAGATACTCGGCTCTGTCAGCGAGTACGGCCATAGCTTTATTAAAAAGTCCCATGGAGCGAAATATCCGCGCCTTTAGTAAAAGTACTTCGATAGACTCCCTTTGTGAGAACTGCCACGCACCTGTGTTTTCCAGGACGTTAATTGCATCAACCAAACAATCTTGTTGGATGTGCGCCTCGACCAACGCTGAGATGGCCTCAATGTGCTGCTCTCTAGGAAGAGGTCCGTCAAGCGCTCGTTGAAAAGCATTACAAGCCTGCTGTGGCTTGCCCAAAGCTAAGTAGGCTTTTCCCAGAAGAAAACTTGCCACGGAGAAGTCTTTGCTCTTGTGGTCGTCCGAGAGGCTGAGGTATCGTTTCAGCCATCTGGCAGCCGCTTCATATTCTTTAGTCTCGTAAAAGCATCTGCCTGCTCCCAGTGCGGATGCAGTCTGGGCTTGCGCAGATAAGCTGAGATTATAAACCTTGCGGTAGGTACTGGCAGCTTCGGCAAAGAGACCGGCCTTCATTGTGGCATCAGCAAGAAACAAGCACGCTTCGTGCGAAAACTCAGTATCAGGATATTGCTCTACAAGCTGCTTGAAATCATCGCGGGCACCGGAGTAGTCACGCAGGTCTACCTTTAATTTGCTGGCATGTAGCAGCGCGTAGGGGGCAAAAGGTGTGTTCGCAAAACGATTGGCTACAAGTTTGAACTCTGCAATAGCGTCTGATGGACGACCCCTTTGCGCCTGCAAAAGTCCCAGCGCAAAGTGTATATTTGGGATACGTTCAAAAGTATTAGATGTAAGAAGAAGTCTCCGCCAAAGTGGGATGGCTTCTTCGGCAAGTACTGTGACATGTTCCGACAGCGAAGAGTAGTCTGACGGATCGAGGATTTCCACAACCTGGTTATCTTCACCCGCCGCAGGCGGGTAAATTCGTGCTAACAAACCAGCACATCCGGCCGCCACTGTTACTAACTGAAGCGGTGTTGCTGTAGAGAAGTACAGACATACAGGCCTTTTCTGAACGCTTTCTCCGCAAGGAGTCCCTAGGACTGCCCGTTCTTCTGCCGTCGAATCCGACCTGCATATCCATCTGATTTCGAGACCTGCGTTGTTGGCAAATCTTGCCAACAGCTCCTCAACCGATGCACCATAGCATATAACCTGCCAGCGAACCGTTCCGTCTGTATGCTCGATCTTTCGCACCTGTGGACCAAGCATAGCTCTGCTCAGTTGATCCGAACCAGAATTCAAAAATCTGAGCAGTTGTGCTTTCCCCAGCCCAATAAAGGGATCTACATCCCGTAAACTGCTGAAGAGCTGAGCCGGCAGCTCTGTATCAGCGTCACAAAGTGCAAGCACGTTTCTGGTAAGGCACTCAGGAACAAGAAAAGAGCAATCTCGCTGAAGTGACAAAGCCCAATCCCTGTCATAGTCCACCGCATCAAGCAGAGCGATTATCTGATAAGCTTTGCTTGCAGCTTGCAGGTAATGCTTATTCTGTATCAAATCCATGCACTGGTAATATTTAGCCACCGCTGCTATGACAGCGAAGCGACTTTGTGCAACAGATCGGAGCATGCGATCTGCTTGTGTAGCGCGTTCCGCTTTTCTGACACAAAAAGCCATCTTAAGCTCAAGGAAATCTCTCAATGCCTCCTGGTCGGTTCCGGATAGACTCTGCAGGAGCTGTTTGTAAGCTACATAGGCTTTGGCAAAATCGCCCTGGAGATAGTAGTTGTCGGCGACCCTCAAAGACAGTGGCTCTGTGGATGCAAATGCAGACTCAGGTTTCTCAATTCCTGAAGGTACCGATTGTTCAGAATCCACAGCCGACATTTCCAAATCAAAGGCCTGCTCGGAAGTGTCCGGTTGTCCATCTGCTGTTATCTGCTGCTCCGCTGTCACCGCAGCCAGACCGGCACGTGGTCCGGATAAGGATTTCGACAGTCCGTAGAGCAACACCATCACGGTCAGAAAAATACAGACGGCAAGGACAATTTGTAACCTCGATAAATGAATCCCGCGAATGGCTGCAAAGCGGGGCTGATGTTGGGTTACAATTGTTTGAGTCGCTGTCGGCCGGGCGGCGTTTACCGGAGACTCGACAGAATTCTCGGCCGCAGCCAATATCTCATGCTCCAAGCGCTCCTTGGCAAACTGATCACGGTCGGAGGGCACCTCAGGAGCTTCCTCTTTGAGCGCGGTTTGTCGTTTCTTTCTGGCCATAGCTGCCAAATTTCGCCCTCAAAGCACTATTCGTTAACAGGTGACGATGAAAAAGTAATGAGAGCATATCTCAAAGCTTCAGAGGTAGACACAGCAACAACTGTGCCAGAATTCAGCTTGCATATCGGCTTCGGTATATTTGTCCAGATGTGGGCCAAGAGGGCGACTTATCCCCCATATCGGCCATGTTTGGCCTCAAATGCAGGTGTAAGGATTCTATACGGGTCGCCAGATTTTCTGACAACCACCGCAAACAACCGTTAGCTATTAGTGAACGCCCATCTATCGTTGAATGTACAACCGATTTGCCCCGGTTGCATGGATTGAGAAGAATTCAAGTATTGTTCTAGGCCTGATGGTTTCTCTGCCCATGAAAGGTTAAAACAACCATCACTCAGCCAAAAACTATTATGTACGACTATGGCTCTGTTGAAAAGATCGGTTGTCATTTCGACCGATTCATCCTTCGCAGCAGCAGAGCAACTGCGAAGGATGAAAGCCCCACCCTACACGAATATTACTTTTTCGGATATCCGACCGTCTGTGCGAGGATGACTCTCTGATCCGGTCGAAGTTTCATCAGCTTTGTTAAAGCTGGCTTATCGATTAGATTACGCACAACGGTCGCCAATCCTTCAGAAGCACAGAATAGATATACATTCTGGCTAATAAAACCCGTGTCGGCAGCAGAATAAAAAACTTTATCTTCGGCTGTCGTTTTTTCGCCCATCCTGGAGAAATCAGCCACATAGACAAGATTCACAGGCGCATCCTTCACGAACGGCTGAAGCCCAGTTGCAGCACGGATGTCCTGCGCCAGAACCGGCATCAACGAATGTGCCTTGGCATCATAAAGGTAAAGGCCTTGAGCGGTGGCAACGTAGACGTCGATCTCCTGCCAATTCACTGCAGATGGTGCAGTACGCTTTCCCGAATCCGGACGACTTATTCCGAACGCCGCCCAGAGCATATTTGAAAGCACCTGCGGGGGCAACTTCTCGGTACTAAATTCACGCGAAGACTTCCTATCCTTCAACACCTGCATCAGTGGTCTGCCGCCATCTGTTTGCGGCTTCGGTAGCTGGATCGACTTAAGTTCCCCCGAAAGGCGAGCACTCGACGTGGCTGGCTCTACCGCGGACGCCATAGAAATTAAAGCCGCACAAACAAGCGCAAAGGCCAACAACAAACTAACGGCTGGATACAATATTCTGTTCATGACATTTCTCCTTTAATTTTGATAATCATTTATATGGTCACTGGCTTCTTAAACTTTCACCTACTACTGTCCTTAGTTTATGATTGTGGGCTGAAGCTTGCCCGCCTTTGGCGGTGCTTGCCCCCTAAGGGGTGCCCACTATACTCTTTTATCGTTTTGTCAAGGTGCAAATCTCGCTTCGACTGTTGGTATGGTAGTCAGGATTGCCGGTAAAGGTAAGATATTTTCGTGACTCATCACTTATATCTCGTCGTTTGCTGGGTTATTCGAGGCAGCCGCTTTGAATCGTATCGATCAATATCTCAGACATCTACTTCGTCTGTCGCCAGAACACAAATATGAGAACGCCCGGCACCGCACAGCTCAAAAAATCGCCCAGAAACCATGGAGCAGGCATTCCCACCGCTAGTCCTGTTATCACGCAGACCACACCTATGAAAATTGCAGCCAGGCCCGAGAACGGTACCAGTACTCCATATTTCGCGGGGTTCAGTGCCAGAATAATGAAAAACACCCCAGTGCCTATATACGTAGCTGCTACCATACGAATTGCATACATAATCAACGGCGAGTCTGGCAGCGTCTCAATCCCAAAGAAGCCTGCGATAGACTCGAACGCCGACAAGGGCAAGAACAACCCTACTACTGACAGTAGGCACACAATACCTGTTATCCACAAACAGATCTTTAATGCACGCATCTGGGAACTCCTTTCAATAAATAGTCGACTTTTAGTATCTTTTTTTACGGCCTCGTTCAATTCAGCGATTCGAAGTTCCAGCCTTTTTATTTCCCGTTTGATACCGCTTCTGTGGATCATCAACCGAGCGAAATTCTTCATTAAGAAAACGCTACCATTCACGCTTTGCTAAAAAACTTCGTCCGACAAAGTCCATACTTGGAGCAATTTACAATTGCAGACTCCTTATACTACCGCTATATTGGTTAAAATTACAACAAGTAAAAGTTCAAAGAATCGACACTGAATAAATGCCTAAACCATATATTAAAGGTTCTCGCCAAGTTAGTGGAAAGACGTTATTAAACTAACAACTAAAAACTAAGAACTCAAAACTACTTTGGAGAGGTGTCGGAGTGGCTTATCGAGCAGCCTTGGAAAGGCTGTGTAGGGCTTGTCCCTACCGCGGGTTCGAATCCCGCCCTCTCCGGTTATTGAAATTTGTAACGAAAGAGGAACCATCGGTAGAGCGTTCGCAATTTGGAGACGGATTAATTGCGTGTAGGGCTGGGACAATTCAACGCAACCGTGGGCGATTTAGACGGTAACGTAGAGAAGATGAGGAGGGTTTGGACTCAAGCGGTCGAAGCAGAAGTGGATTTGCTCGTCTTTCCTGAATTAGCTGTGAGTGGCTATCCACCAGAGGACTTACTGCAAAAGCGCCACTTCCTCGATGACAATCGCTTAGCTGTAGAAAAACTTGCGGCAGCATGTCCGGAAGAAACCATAGTGGTTGGCTTTGCTGAAGGCGCACAAGGTGGGACTTATAACGCCGCTGCAATACTAAAGAAAGGGAAGATCAGCAAGGTCTATCGGAAGAGCCTTTTGCCTAATTTCGGTGTGTTTGACGAGAAAAGATATTTCGACATCGGTACAGAACCGGTCGTTATTAATGTGAGGGACATTCGTATTGCAATCACGATATGTTTCGACCTCTGGAATATGGCGTGGCTTAAAGGTCTTCTGCGGGAAGTCGGCCGAGTCGATATGATTCTGAACATTTCTGCTTCACCTTTTCACGTCGGTAAGCTCACGACCAGGCAAGGTTTGATTAGCCAATGCTCCAGCGAGTTTAGCTGCGCTGTTTCATACTGCAACCTCGTGGGTGGTCAGGATGAGCTTGTTTTCGACGGCCGTAGTATGATTGCCGATTCAGCCGGTAGGATCCTTGCGCAGGCTAAGGGTTTTGAAGAAGACCTCTTAATTGCAGATGTCGTGCGAGCCAATGACGGAACGGTTCAGGTTGTGCCCGTTTGTCAGAGCGCTGCGCAATCTGTAAGTAAGCTTGAGGAGATTTACCAGGCTCTGGTGCTCGGGACCAAAGATTATGTACAAAAAAACGGCTTTAAAAAAACACTGATCGGTATTAGTGGCGGCATAGATTCCGCTGTGACAGTGGCAATCGCGGTTGAGGCATTAGGTGCAGAAAACGTCTTCTGTATAACGATGCCGACGAGGTTCAACAAACCTGAGACCATAAAGGACGCAAAGAAAGTTGCGGAAAATCTGGGTGTGAAATTTCTAACAATTCCGATTGAGCCGATATTGAGCCGATTTAACGAGTCACTAAAGGCGGTTGCCGGCTGGCATGATAAAGGCATTGCCTATGAGAATCTACAAGCGAGGATCCGAGGGACTATATTGATGTCACTTAGTAACCAGTTTGGGGCTTTAGTATTAACGACCGGCAACAAGAGCGAAATATCTGTAGGTTATAGTACACTTTATGGAGACACTGCGGGCGGCTTTGCAGTGCTAAAAGATGTGCTCAAGACGACGGTCTTTGAACTGGCTGAATATATCAATATGATTGCAGGCAAACAATTAATACCGGACGATGTGATAACAAGGCCTCCCAGCGCTGAGTTGCGTGCTGGACAGAAAGATACAGACGCGCTGCCGGACTATGAGTTGCTCGACAGAATTATTAAAGGTTATGTTGAGCAGGATAAGTCGGCAAAGGAACTTGTTGATTCAGGTCTGGCCAGAGAGGTGGTGCATAAGGTCATTCGGATGGTTGATCGAAACGAATATAAGAGACGACAGTCGCCGCCTGGCGTTAGGATCACTCCGAAGGGTTTCGGCAAGGATCACCGGCTGCCTATTACAAACCGCTACAGCACCAGCGAGGATGCGCAGTAAATTTGGATTTAATGTCAGCACTCCATTTTCTAAGAGCTTGGTTCGGGATAGGTCTGCTTTTTAATGGCTAAGCCATAAATAGATTTCTCCACTTCGCCCCCGTTTCTGTCTTCGACAGAAGGCACGGGGGCTATGGTCGAAATGACAAAGGCGCAAATATCAAGCACAATTGGTATAATATATGTTTGATGTGCTTGGCATATCAATTTTCTTGCTCTTTTTTTTGACGATTTGCTATCATAGCTATATAAATGCGGTTTATAGTGGAGGGCTTTATCATGAGTGCATTCCGTATCTTTAAAGCAGGGTGTCTTTATGTAGCAATTTTTTCTATTATCGCCTCATCTACTCTCGCGGCCGAATTCGCCGGTGGAACTGGCGAGCCTAACGATCCGTATCAAATCGCCACGGCTGAGCAGCTTGTCTTAATCGGCTCGGATCCGAACCTGCTGGACAAGCACTTCGTCTTGGTCAACGACATCGATCTGGATCCCAACCTTCCCGGCGGGCAAGTATTTACCAGGGCCATGATTGCACCTGATATAAACGACGAGGCTTGTTTTCAGGGAATCGACTTTACTGGCGGTTTTGATGGCAATAGTTACATAATCAGAAATCTGACCATCCAGGCTGGCACGCTTGACTATATTGGCTTGTTCGGCAAAATGGGTGAGTGTAAGGTTCAAAACCTGGACCTGGAAAATGTTTCTATCAGAGGTAAAACTTGTGTCGGCGGTCTCGCGGGATTAAATATTGGTGAGGTTACTAATTGCTTTGTTACTGGCAAAGTCAGGGGTATGTTGGGCATCGGCGGGCTCTTGGGACAAAACGATGGCAGCATTAATAATTGTAACACAACCGCTGAAGTCACCTTCGGTTATTGGATCGGGGGATTGGTAGGGCATAACTGGGGTATAATCACCGATTGCCATGCTACGGGGAAAGTGATTGGCAGCGGTGATTTCGGCGGGCTGATAGGAGAAAACTGGGGTAGTGCTCTCAATTGTTATGCAACCGGCGAAGTGTCAGGTACACACAGTCTTGGCGGACTGATAGGTTCTAATATTGGTACTATTGCTTATTGCTACTCCACTGGTGATGTCTCTGGTAGTGAATTTTTATTCTTGACCTGGGATATCGGGGGATTGGTAGGACGGAATGAGGGTGAAATTATCTGTTGTTGTGCCTCCGGTAGAGTAACCGGGGTGGACTCAATTGGAGGACTCGTTGGATTCGATGTTAATAGCATAATCATAAACAGTTTTGCCAGCGGATCGGTCATTGGCACTGCGTTTTCTTCTTCTATTGGCGGCTTGGCCGGATTCAATTATAGAGGCACGATCACCAACTGCTACGCCACCGGCAGTGTTTCTGGTGGAGATGGTGCTGATGGTCTCGGTGGCCTTGTCGGAGTAATATATGATAGCAATATTACCAATTGCTACGCGACCGGTAGTGTTTCATCAGGCCGGGAAAGCGATAATCTCGGTGGTTTGGTTGGAAGCAATGGGGGCGAAATAGCCGATTGTTATTCCACCGCTATGGTGTCCGGTGGAGATAAGTGTAGATGCCTAGGTGGCCTGGCGGGATTGAATTCCTCCGGCCACATCAGCAATTGCTACGCCACTGGTAATGTTTATGGAGGTAATGACAGTAACAACCTCGGAGGTTTGGTAGGGCGTAACGGCAACATCACGGGCGGACAGGGTGGCGGCGGACGTGGTAGTGCGGAAGTCATCCACACAGGCCACATCACTGATTGTTATTCCGCTGGCAGTGTTTATGGTGGAGATAATAGCACGTTTGTCGGTGGATTAGTGGGAGATAACTTTGAAGGCACAATTAATAATTGCTTCTGGGATATTGAGGTCAGCGGATTGTCTGAAAGTGACGGTGGTATTGGCTTGAGCACCACACAGATGAAGACCGCTGCGACATTTCTCGATGCCGGCTGGGACTTCGTGGATGAAATGGATAACGGCACCGATGATATATGGAAGATGCCTCCCTGGATAGGGTATCCCCTTCTTGCCTGGCAGGAGGTCGAGATACCTGCTCCAGTACCCATCGCGCATTGGGCCTTTGACGAAGGCTCCGGAGACATTGCAACCGATTCGGCAGGTGACAACCACGGAACAATCTATAACCCAGAATGGGCTGAAGGCAAGATAAATGGAGCATTGCAATTCAACGGATTCAACACCTACGTGGATTGCGGTGACAGTGAGGTATTAGGACCTGAGCAGATGACCTTAGCCATGTGGCTTGAACCTGGCCACATGGGCGGCATGCGGTACATCCTGTCTCGGGCAAATAAAAGCACCGACGATATTGACTATGCCCTGACCATACATTTAACAACTCAGGCGGAGTTTACTTTGGGACAGCTCAATACGGCCCCTGTTTCTGTGCTTTCCAACTCAACGACACCCATGAACGAATGGTCTCACGTGGCAGTGAGCATGGATGGTTCTGAATTGTCAGTCTACATCAACGGCCAGTTGGATGCTTCTGCCGGCTATGCCGAGAGGGGCCCCCGGCAAGGTCACCGGCTGGTGCTCAGTTCCTATCAAGGCAGCACGCGTTTCTTCTTTGGCAAGCTTGATGATGTGAGGATCTACGATACAGCTTTGTCCGCGGTCGATATTGAAGCACTCTATACAGATGGTTCGCAATAACGCAATGGTCTGATCATCTGCTGGCCACTATCGCCGATGAGTCTTTAATCTTTGCGCATGGCTTGGAGCTCTTCTTCGGTCTCGAAGCAGTAGTATGCTTTTTGCTGATCGATTAGTTGCTTTACGTATTTGTCGTAAATGTCTTTTCGCTGGGACTGGAAGTAAGGCCCGCTTGGCCCATTCACTTCGGGGCCTTCGTCCCAGTCGATACCGAGCCACCGCAGGTCGTTTATCACCTGCTGGGTAGCGGTTGGCGTATTTCGTTTCTGGTCTGTATCCTCGATGCGCAGAATGAATACACCACTATTACGCCGGGCCCAGAGCCAGCAAAATAGAGCTGTTCGTGCCCCACCAACGTGTAGATACCCGGTTGGTGATGGCGCAAAACGTGTTACTATTTTCTCTAACATACTTTACCGTTAACGATTGCTTCAGGAGCAACTAAGCTAAGCTACTGGACCGTCATTGTCAAGCGTAAGGTGCTCTAATAACCCGTCCAAGATAATATAGGCCATCCTTTCAACGGTTACAATTTGTGCTTTTCGATAAGCAATGGCCATGAATAAGAGGCTATCCAGAAAGCAGATATTCTCCAACAAAATCAGCCTGACAAAGGATGATGATGTTTATGTCGGAATAGACGTCCACAAGAGATCTTACATTGTAGCAATATGGATTAGCGATGCGCCTGCAGTAGATTTCGTGATGCCTACCGAAGCTAACGAAACACTAACGACCAGCGATGAGTCACAAGCCACGAGCTATGCAGCCGCAAGCCGGTTGTCATGCTGAGCGGAGCCCCCGTGTCTTCTGTCGAAGACAGAAACGGGGGCAGAGTCGAAGCATCTGGCCCCGAACGGAAGGTTACCTGCACCACCTATCAAGGCCCGCAGAGGATATCAAATAGCAAGACTCGTTCTGAGCATCTCCGCCCACAACCGAGCTGTCGAAGGGTAAACTTAACTGTTCTAGAAACTAATCCGCCTGCGGCGGATAAAAGCCCTGTCTCCGTACAGGGCTTTTTTGTGTGTAAGTTAGCGTTGCAACCTACGAAATTTTTATTATTCAAAACTTTCCTTTATCGATTTGTCTTTCTTACTTAGAGTTACCTTCTTTGCCCGTCCATTTGAGGTGATTATATAATCGCCGTAAAATGCACGTGCTTTGAGCATCCCATTACCATCAGCTTTGCCGGAAGTTTGAGTCCACCACTTGTTAAAAACAAGGTCGCGATAAGCTAATGCCTGAGGCGTGGGTGTCCAGTCTTTTTTCCACATTGCGGTGTGTGGTTGCCAGTGCCCCACCTCCCAAAAGCCCCACATTAAAATGGCTTCCACATTGGGGTGTGCGAAGCAAATCGGAAAGAACATTCGAAGCGCTTCGGCCATGCCTTGCTCGTCATCGGCGACGAAAAGACATTCGGTGATTTTAATCGGCAGATTGAACTTGGCGAGCTTGTCGAGCGTCTTCTGAACATGCTCGGGCGTAGTCGCAGCTCTGCCGAAAGAATCAGCTTCGTCGGATGTGACAAAATGGCCCTGGCATCCAATCCCGTCGATAGGGATACCGTTTGCGAGAAGGTTTTCGATTTGAGTTATATAGGAGCTGGCATTGAAGCCATTCTCGACAAGAACACCATAATCATTTACATATAGGGTAATATCCGGATTTCCAGCTTTTGCCATATAAGCCATTTCGTTGACAATGCCGTAGCCGAGGCGACGACGGAAAAAGTCACCATTAATCATTTCATTATTCAGGTCAAACTCTTCAATACGACCCTTAAAATGTTTTGTAACGCTAATCGCACGACGGTTAATTGCTGCGCGAAGCTCATCATTATTCAGCTCTTTTAACCAGGGCATAATGTATTTGTCTTTCGCCCAGAATATGCAGTGGCCGCGCATCGGTATATTATGATCCTTACAGATATCCCATATCCTGTCCGCTGTATAATAATCTACAACGTTAAGCTCTTTTTCGCAGTCATACCATTTTAAGGCGTTTTCGTGTACCGCGTAGTTGAAGTTCTCCGAAAGGACTTTCAGAAACATCTTTCTGTCTTCCGGCGACATGGCGTTCTCGTCTTTTTCCGCAAGATGATTTGTAATCGCCGTGCCGAATAAAAATTCGTGACGGACCTGCTGAACTTTTACATCAGCCCCTGGATTGGTTTTTACAATTATATCGCCCATTCTGATTTTTTCTATTCGAGCCTCTATTGAAGATGGTGTTAGCTTTGCAGAAATATCGTCCTGGGCGAAACAGATAGGGACAATAAATGTAATTACAACCAGAATTAAGAGAGTTGACGTTGCCTTCATAATCTTCGCTCCTTATTTACATTTGATTACCAGTTCTGTTCACCGACTGACTGGTTATCCTAACTAACATATCGAAAAAAATAAAGCCAAATCAAGACATCTGATGTGCTTTCTGCCTTTTGATCAAATAGTAAATTCCGTGAGGGATGGCAAGGTCAAAGCAGATTCAGGAGCATGGTTTTGTTGCGCCTTGGTACTATGTTGTCACTCTCTATACAAATTTTTTGGACATTCGTTGGTTTTTTCTTGCTTTCTTCGGCCGTTTTGGCCATACTATTGTTTAGGAGTGATTCATACGGACGCGATTTAGTGGAGTAGCTGTCTGGCCTAATGGTCAATGTACAACAGTTGTTTATGCACCTTGGCAGAAGAAAATAAGAGTATTCGTCATCATTAAAGACCTGTGAAAATTCACACGTTGCTGGGTGTCCGTTTCGGAGCGAAGGTAGGCACTAAGTGGAACTATCGTTTCATCCCTTTAAGTCGTCATTGTCTGATTTCGGCAATACAGGTATGGGATCTACGCGCCCTAAGGCACGTCCCCAGCAAATACCAAGAGATGCTGTGGGCGTAGGCCTCTTGACTTTAAGAAAAGCATCTAAAACCCTTGCAGCATCGTTTGTGTCATTATAGGAGAACCGCTACGCATGACGGGACATATTACTAAAGTGTAAACATTAAGCATAATCCTGATTATCTACAAAAGATAAGGAGGCCATAACAATGATCAGAAAGAAATTTTCTATTTACTTAGGAACTGTAATTCTTGGTATTGCTCTCACAACTGTCCTTATAGCGACGGCGCAGGAACGTGAAGGGGATAACCAAAAGAAACCCAGTATTGTTTATGTCTACAACCATAATCCCAAGGATACATTTGACAACAATGCCATGGGGTGGATTCTGCAACAGCTCGGCCTGCAGAATTTGTCACCCATTCCTGAAAAAAACATCATTCGGAACAACAATAATAAAATCATTGGGTACAAATCAACGGATGGAACCAAGGAAGCCTACGACGTTAACAGCGGATTTACCACAAATGAGGCATGGAAACGCGTCGGTAAGAACGGGGAATTACACATAGCCAAGCATGGTATAGTACGTGGAGATGATTTCAAGGGTGGCGGCATTCAACTGGACGGTGGTAAAGCGTATAACGGGTTTGGAGATGGGACGGGGGCTAACTATGCGGGAAAAGACGGCAATCCACTCCCCGCGTATCCTTTGGACAAGCGTCCTGCAGACTCTAATATCAAGATTAATCTCAACGGTTGCTATACCGCAAGTGACCCGGACGGAGATGGTGAAGTCATACCTGTGACCAAATCAGCCGAGACCACTGAAGGTTGTTCCAAGGTTAAAGGTCACACAAAGAAGGTTTTTGCCAAGTATTCGTATAGTTGGGAAGTTACCGGGCTGACAACGTCTATTGAAGATAAAGTAAGTGAAGCACTGAAGAAGGCAGCCCGTAAAGACGGCTTTCCACCCTCTATAGAGGGGACTAAACGGCGAGCAACAACTGAGGATGATGTTGCACAATGGTTCTCCAGCTTGCCAGCCACAAAACGTGCTCAACGACTCAGGAAAGTAATCGAGGTTGTTGTCAAGGCGCTGAATATTGATCCAAAGCAGAAGGTAGGGATAACAGTCAACATTACCTACGAGAAGAACGAGGAAGTGCCTAAGAATGGTAAAGGAGGAAGCTACCATGTGCCGACTGCGGTGCCACTTTCTGGAGAAGGTTTCGTCCCGTTTTACTATTGCGAAGACCTGTTAGCAGCATATCTTCAAGTCGATCCTTCTACACTCCTCTATTCACCTATCATCCATATCAACCACTTGGGTGAACTGCCTGCGCCTGCACCTTTAGGTACAAAGTTAGCGAGCGGTCTGTTCGAGTTCGAAACTCTAAATGGAGAAGATGCATTCACAACGGATGTTACGATTGGCTTCTGGACGTATAGTTCTCCAAACGAAATCGAGGTTCTTTGGTTGGATTCGGACACCCAGACTTGGAATACGCCGCATGGCAATCTGAATGTGAATCGCTCTGACGGCCATATAACAATCGAGACGGATACCCTCGGCGTCTATGCAGCATTCAGACATGAGGTAAGTGTCGTCATCGACGACTTCGAGAGCTATACGGATAACGTGGAGTTAGGTGAGGCGGTCTGGCAGACCTGGACTGACGGCAAGGAGGATCCCAACAACGGCTCGCAGGTCGGTTATGACGAGCCGCCCATCATGGAAACCGAAATCGTGCACAGCGGCAGACAATCCATGCCGTTCTTCTACACCAACAACGAGGGCGTCACAGAATCTGTGGCCTACCGCACATTCGATCCGCCCATGGACTGGAGCAGATACGACATTCTGTCGTTGTTGGTACACGGCTATCCGAACAACACGGGTGGGGATTTCTTCATCCAGGTCAATTGCATAAGAGCATACAATATTGTTGATTTAAGCGAAGCTGAATGGCTGGAAGTGGAGATTGATCTTGACACGCTGGATACGGATTTGGAGACGATCGCAACTCTGGGTATTGGCGTCGATGGAAACGACACATCCGGGATTATCTACATAGATGGTATCAGCGGAATTTGCACGCCCCAACCGATAGAGCCTAACACCTTCATCATTGATGACTTCGAGAGCTATACGGATAACACAGAGGAAGGTGAGGCGGTCTGGCAGACCTGGATCGATGGTTTGGAAGACCCCAACAACGGCTCACAGGTCGGTTATCTCGAACCGCCCTTCGCTGAGCTGGAAATCGTGCACAGCGGCAGACAATCCATGCCGTTCTTCTATAATAACATAGAGGATGTCACAGAATCCGTGGCCAGCCGCACATTCGAGCCGCCCATGGAATGGAAGGCTTATGACACCGTGACTGTGTGGATATTTGGGTATCAGGACAACACGGGTAGGAATTTCTTCATCCAGGTCAATAACAAGAGAGCATACCAAAATGTTGATTTAAGCAAAGCTGAATGGCAGAAAGTGGAATTTATTCTTAACACGCTGTTTACGGATACGGAGATGGTCAAATCTCTATGTCTTGGCGTCGATGGAAATTATATAAATGGGATTATTTATATCGATGATATCGAGCTTGATCTAACCATATCTACTGAATAAAAAATAAACGCGACGAAATATTAGCCCCCGGACTCCTGGCCTGAGCAATGTCGAAGGCTGTGCCGGGGGCTTTTTTTTGCACAGAGATTGGGATAATTCTGATAAAACTCAAATGCTCACTGCGTTTTATTATCAGCTTGAACGTTCATCACATTAGGATCGACCACACGGATATCATCAAAATAAAAATGTATTCCCTTTAAGTCGCCGTATTCCGGCACTATCTCGAAACGTTCGGTGGCGGCCCAGTTAAAATCGCCAACCGGACTAAACCAGCTATCATCCCATGAGCCGTGCTCCGTAAATGAATCAAGTGGAATTTGCAAATGTTCCCATTCGCCATTCCACGTAGCAATACTTTGATCAATTGTGTATCGCATGCGCCAAGGGCGATCATTGGGATCGTCTGTTTTGGTATCCACAAACCGGATGTCAATTTTAGCATTTGGATTATTACATCGAATCCAAAAATCAATT
>CAYSPM010000034.1:0-17773 GCA_964432925.1 uncultured Pirellulales bacterium
TTCTGAGCGAGTTTCAGAAAGATACTCAATTCATAATAATCACGCACGCTAAGCGCACCATGAGCATTGCCGATGTGCTGTTGGGAATCACGATGCAAACACAAGGAGTCAGTAAAAAGATAAGCGTCCGATTTGAAGAGTATGAGGAGGAACCAGCCGCGGCGTAATCTCTCTTAATTCCGAATTCGTAAATTATACCAGTTGGAATTAATTCTTGCGCCCTGTCATTCCCGCAAAAGGGTCTGTTTCTAAAGTGGAGATTGCTTCGTCGTTTCACTCCTGGCAATGACAAACACTGCGTTTTAATGTCATTGCGAGGCCTATGAAATAGGCCGTGGCAATCTCAAACACTCCACAATAATGTTTGGCAACAAGCCCAAAAGCGGGAATCCATAGGTTTATATGCACTGGATGCCTGCTTTCGCAGGCATGACATGATGATCGATAGTTTGTCAAAAATTGCATTTATTTAATTGGATTGGTATTATTCATTTCGACAACTCTATCCACGCTGATTTTTCTTATTATCCTGGCCGCTATTTTCTTTAAACACACCCCAAATTCTGCCGATAGTATGAATACAACAGGGGGTTGTACATCAGTGATTGCGAGAAAAAGTGTAACTAGCGAAGTTGCAGTGGAGTTGGCCGACTGGAGTGTATTGGCTCATGTTAAGCCGTGGACATTGCGGTATTCTTGGCCTAACTTACTCGCTTTGAAAAGCGTCTTATGCGAAAAGTATACGGTGCTGGATGAACTGAAAGGGGAAGGAAATGAAATATACAATCCATGGTCCGTTCGAGATGGCCAAGAAGAATAATAAATTGGTTGACCACAGTAATTCAACGAAGAAATTATTTTGGAACAAGGTTCGAAAAAGCAACGCAAACTTACCATCTGCTTGTGGATGTTACCTCTTTGCGATTCGCGCGGCTAAAGGGATAAAACCTTGGTACGTTGGTCTTGCTGAAAAACGAACATTCGAATTCGAATGCTACGCTACTCACAAAATAAATATTTACAATGATGCGTTGGCGGGGAAAAAGGGGGCACCACTTCTTTTCCTCATTGCAAAAAGAACCAAGAAGGATAAATTTGTAAAACCAACCAAGAGAAAGTATCGAGATATCGCTTATTTGGAAACAATCTTGATTGGCGCAGCTCTAGAAAAGAATCCCAAGTTGATGAACATAAAAAAAACGAAATTCCTGAGGGAGATGTGTGTGCCATGCTTGATGAACACAACCCCAGGGAAACCAACTCGATCAGAAGCTGAATTTAAAAAAGCTATAGAATAGTACAGTCCGACAAGCCAATGCAGCATACGGCGTGTGGCAGCCTCAAGCGCAAGCTTGGGGATGGTTAAACCTATAGTGATATATTAAAAAGTCCATCGCCAAGGCCTTCGTTCTTGACGATGCCACCCAGTATTCAGTATAAGGCGATTATCAAGAAACAAAAAATAAGTCGTAGTGGTCATAGTCTTAGTGTGAGTTTTGAATCACCAACTTTCCTTTTGAATTCTATTGTTGAAAACATAGCTGTTTATTAGTAGAATCCGCATTCTCTTAATTGGTTATTGATAATTGGTAACATTTCGTGGTTTGTTGCTCAATCAATAAATTACGAATCGCAACGTATAGCTACGATGACTAAAAATTTTGATAAGCGTGTTCTTAACAATGGCATGGTAATACTCGGCGAGCGCATGGAAGGTGTCGAGTCAGCGGCCTTTGGCTTTATGCTGCCGGCTGGAGCTGCTCTTTTGCCTGAAGGCTCTTGCGGGGCCGCTAATGTCATAGCCGATTGGATTTTCAGAGGTGCAGGAAAAAGAAATAGCAGAGAGCTAAGCGATGCTCTTGATGGGCTGGGTCTGCACCGTGCCAGTTCGATCGGTAGCTCTCACATAGGTGTTGGAGCCGCTTTAGAAGCGAGTAATTTAGCGCAGGCTCTAAATTTGTACGCGGACGTAATTCTTAGGCCGAACTTGCAGGAAAACCAGTTTGAATCAGCCAGACAGCTTGCGATCGAAGGTATACAGGCTTTGGATGATGACCCGCGTCAAAAGGTCATGCTGAAACTGCGGGAGCAGTTCTATCCGGTTCCTCTGGGCCGTAGCACCATCGGTGAAGTTGCAGAGCTCAAATCTCTCATGAGTGAACAAGCAAGACAGATTGTGCATGATAGCTTCAGTCTTTCCGAGACAATCTTTGCTGTTGCAGGTAAGTATGACTTTGAATCTGTGTGTGGGCAGATAAAGAATTTGTTTGCCACTGAGCCGCAACAACCTCCCAAACAGATAACACTGCGTCCGAAGGCAGGTGATTATATACACATCCACAATGACGGTGCACAGGTGCATATCGGCCTGATGACAGAAACAGTAAAACTATCAGACGAAAATTACTACAATGCCAGAGTTGCGATCTCGGTGCTCTCAGGTGGCATGAGTGCCAGATTGTTTACAGAGGTGAGAGAGAAGCGAGGTTTGTGCTACGCGATAGGCGCACGGTACCACTGCCTCAAAGATGCTGCTGGTATAGCTTGCTACGCGGGAACAGCGCCGGAAAAGGCCCAGGAAACACTCGACGTAATAATAGGAGAATTTTATCGACTCAGCGAGGGTATAAGCAAAGAGGAAATTGACAGAGCCAAGGTCGGCCTAAAGTCGTCACTAATCCTACAAAGTGAATCATCTAGCAGCCGGGCCGGCGCGATTGGAGGTGATTATTATATGCTGGGTAGAGTTCGAAGCCTGGATGAGATTAAACAGGGGATAGAAGAGACAACGGTCGATTCGGTTTTAACCTTTCTTCGAGATAGTGAGTTTAAGCGTTTTACGGTTGTGACAATTGGTCCAAAACAAGTGACAGTCGAGTAGCAATAACATGGAATTCAAGAAAAAAATATTGTCGAATGGCTTGACAATTGTTGGTGAGATTAATCCAGCCGCCAAATCTGCTGCCGTGGGTTTCTTCGTTAAAACAGGCTCTCGCGACGAGACTGAGCAAATAAACGGCGCGTCACATTTTCTGGAGCATATGTTATTCAAAGGAACTGACAGGCTCAGCGCATTACAAGTCAACGAGGCGTTCGATAGAACGGGTGCTGAATTTAATGCTGGTACGAGCTGGGAGACCACAATCTATCACGCCGCCGTTTTGCCGGAATATTTGTTGGAGGTGACAAAGCTGTGGATAGAACTGATGAGGCCGGCCCTTCGAGATGAGGATTTCAATATTGAAAAAGAGGTAATCAAGCAAGAAATTGCAATGTACAAAGACCTGCCCAGTTTTGATGTTGTGGATAGATGCAGAAAGCTGCACTTCGGCACGCATCCGTGTGGTAATAGTGTGCTTGGAAGTGAGCAGAGCATTGATGCCCTTACATCAGAGCAGATGCGAGGCTACTTTACCAGACGTTATGCACCTGACAATATGATCTTGGGCTGTGCAGGTAATTTTGACTGGGACGAGCTTTGCTCTGTTGCTGAAAGATTGTGTGGTAGCTGGCAGGAACAAGCCGCTGATAGAAAGCTCGACGACTGCCAAGGCAGCAGAAGCAAGGAGCGACTTGAAAAACCTAATTTGAATTACGAACATATATGCTTAATGAGCCGGAGTGTTTCTGCGCAGGACCCCAGAAGATTTGCCGCCTATCTTCTGTCAACTATTGTCGGGGACAACACAGGTTCGCGATTCTACTGGGAGCTGGTTGATAACGCCTTGGCCGAGACGGCATCGATGCAATTTGGGCCAATGGATGGCACCGGAGTGTTCTGTAGTTATATCAGGTGTAGCTGTGGAAATGTCAATAAGGTCCTTGATATAGTGCAGAATATCTTTGACGGTGTCTCTAACAACGGCATCACGGAGGCGGAACTTACAAAGGCGAAGAACAAGACCTTAAGTGCGATCGTAATCGAAAACGAGCTTTCCCATGGCCGACTGATACGTTTGGGTGCGAACTGGTTGTATTTACAGCAGTATCGCAGCATCGAGCAAGACGTCAATGCCGTAAGAGCGGTTACTACCGATGATGTTAACGCACTTGCAAGCCAGTTCGTTCTCGGTGATTTCACGCAGCTTTCAATAGGACCTGTACCGTCAGGTTAGCTCCTGGCGATATAGATTAATCGATGTTCACTACGTGGCGTTTGAGCTAGTCCCAGTGCGGCGAGAGCCGATATGTTTTTGCACATCAGATAATGGTAGTGGATGCTTGAAGTCAGACCTACGTTGGGGAAATTTATTCTTAAATGAAGCTCTCAATTCTTTCATCGGGCAGCTACACTTTAGCCTTGCCTTTGAGTTATATGGTTGCTATATCTTTAGATGACTATGACATTTTTAGCTGTTCCAATATCAGCGGCCGATTCGAGTCAGGCACAGCGGCAAATTAAACAGGCTATATCCGACGGCGCGGAGGTTCTGGAACTTCGGACAGATTACCTCGAGAATCTGACCGTTGACCAGGTTAGTGCTTTAGTCGCCGAGACCAAAAGAGCTTATCGCAAGATGCCTATTATCGTAACTTGCCGCGATGAGCGACAGGGGGGGGCTGGCTCCTATCCGCAGCAGTTACGGCTCGCGGTGCTTGTAGCTGCTGTAAAAACCGGTGCGGAGTTCGTAGATTACGAATATGAGAATTTCCGGATTACGGAGAACCAGGAGAGAATAAGGGTTGCATTATCGCAAAATCCGAGAGCTCGGCTAATCTTGTCTGCCCACAACTTCGAAAGTAAGTTCGACAATATCAAGAAACTTTACCGTGATGTATTAGCTATGTATCCATCCGCGATACCGAAGCTGATTTATACTGCGAATCACATTAACGACTGCTTTGAGGCGATGGATCTGCTGCGCCAGAGCAGCGGCGAACGAATAGTCTTTTGTATGGGCCAGGCTGGCCTTATCACCAGGCTGCTCGCAAAGAAATTGGACAGCTTCGTGACTTACGCGAGCGTTGATGAGAAAAGAGCAACGGCACCGGGACAGATCACCGTAAAGCAGTTAAAAGAGATATACAGGCACGATTCCATAGATGGTGATACGGAACTTTTCGGCGTCATTGCTGATCCGGTGGGGCATTCGCTCAGCCCTGCCATCCATAATGCGTGCTTCACAGAAAAGAATATGAACAGATTGTATTTACCGTTACTGGTTACACAAGGCCAGCAGGGCTTTGATTCATTCTTACGTAATATCATTCAGAGAAAATGGCTGAACTTCCGTGGTTTTAGTGTAACTATCCCTCATAAGCAAAACGCATTGAATTTTGCGAATTCGAATCAGGGTTTTGTTGAGTCCTTGGCTGAAAAAATCGGGGCAGTCAATACTCTTATTGTCGATTTACGAGCAACGAGCGATGAGCGACGGATCAGTGCCTATAACACCGATTACGCAGGCGCAACCGATGCTGTCATTTCGGGAATGGGTATCAGGCGGGCCAACTTGAAAAAAATTTCGGTAGCAGTTGTCGGCGCAGGGGGCGTGGCAAGAGCCATAGTGGCCGGGCTTTCTGACGTAGGCGCAAAAATTAAAATTTATAACCGCACCGTTGAAAAGGCTGAAAGACTTGCTGAAGAGTTTGGCTGCGAGTTTGCCGGCCTGGACGACCTGGCAAATCTGGATGCGAAATTATTGATAAATTGTACAAGTATTGGAATGCACCCAAACGTTGATGCGACGCCTGTATCTAAGGAATATCTTAAAAGGGGCATGACTATTTTTGATACGGTTTATAATCCTGCCAAGACTATGCTTCTCAAGCAGGCTAAGAGAAAAAGACTAAAAACAATCGATGGCGTTTCTATGTTCGTCAATCAGGCTGCTGCACAATTCAAACTCTTCACCGGCCAAAACGCCAACGCTAAACTGATGCGAAAAACTATTTGTAGCTATCTTTCAAAATCATGAGAAAAATGCCAAAGAAGTTAATAATTGACAAAGATATTTTGCGAGGAACTTCAACTTCAAAATTGGAAAGATTCGTTGAGAATCACTTCTTGATTTTGCCCCAAGTTTTGTACTATGAGTGTGCCACCACTGATGAGAAACGGGAAGAATTACTAGACCGTTTTAGATCACTAATCTTGACCGGAGGATACATTTGCCCAACTTGCAAATGTATTGTTCAGTGGGAGGCACAAAACTTATCCCCGTATGGTTCTCTTGTAGATTTGGAGGAAGCTGCCGCAGTGAAAAAAACATTCGAGGTAAATAGCAGACCCTATAGTCCAGAGCATGTTGAGAAGTTGCTGAGCGAGGAGTTGGAATTTGCAGGAAGTGTCCGTAATAATACCGAGAGTTTCAATGAGAAGTTGCTGTCGGAGGATCCGGGACTTCTTAGTGAAGTTCGTAAATGGAATGGCAGAAAAAATGCTAAACTCTCTCTTTTTCGACGATGGGCAGGACTCGTCGATTCTCAAAATATGAACGAATGGGCAAAGATGATACTACCCATATCCCACAATCCTGAAAAGTATTGCCTATCGCGCGAGTGGGTCAGTTGGCATTTCCTACGGATGGTTGGCATTCTTTTATTCCTTGAGAGATACTTCCTACGTCATAAAGGTGGGTCAGGTTCTGTGACCAACCTTGAGCACGATCTCCAAGACATGAAATATGTGGTTCTTTTGAGCAGAGCTGATGGATTATTGACAAGAGATGAGAGATTGGCCAAGCCTTTAGCTAAAGCAGCATTTCCTGATAAAGATGTGTTTTCAAGTCTTGAAGAGGTGCCGGAGGACTACAAGTACGATTGGGCTTAGAGGTTTAAAAAATAAAATATAACCTATGAGTGTTATTCCCGCGAAAGGGCTTGTTGCTAAAGTGGAGATTGCTTCGTCGTTTCACTCCTCGCAATGACAAACACTGCGTTTTAATGTCATTGCGAGGCCTATGAAATAGGCCGTGGCAATCTCAAACACTCCACAATAATGTTTGGCAACAAGCCCGAAAGCGGGAATCCAGTCTTTCTTGATTTTTTATAGACTCCCGCCCTTCGGCAAGCTCAGGACAGGCCCTGCGCGGGAGTGACAAACAGCAAATTGTACTATTCGCTATGTTAGACGCTCGAAATTTCCGGAAAGGTTTACAGGTTACTGCCAATTAATTATTGCTCTGTGATGACAATTATTAGTATATTAAGAACGGTGGGGGAAGAAGAAATAGGAAGAGAGTTAAACTGATATGCTGCTACCAGAGGAGGAGTCTCCGATTTTTATTTCGCTCTATAGTTCACTGATCGGTTTCGCTGCTGGTCGTTTATGTGGAGTTGCAGGAATTATCGATGCGGAGACTTTCCTGCGCGCCTCAAATAATGATAGAGCTAAAGCCAGAGATAAGCTTTTGGGTAATATTACCTTAATTGATGATTTTGTGGATGAGAACCCCTATCAGTTTCCTGAAAAAGAGCTGTCTAATGTTCTGAAATTTAAGCATTTTATTTCCGACAAGTTTTTCATTGAGCGAGACCTGAAAGACTATACCATTTTTCTAAATGATGAAGATCCGCCAAAGGCTTATGGGATACTTAGCCTGACCGACGAGATTATCGAGATGGTACCGTATCCTTTGCCAGTGTTTGTTTCAGCGGTGTTGTTACCATGGAAAGGGTTTATAGTCTGTGATGGACTGATTTTAATCTACAATGTTATATTAGGCGGCGGAATTAGAAAGAACCTCAAAGAATCCTACCGGCAGGCAAAAGCACAGGGAATTATTACGTCTTTAGAAACCGGATAGCATCTAAAACACAAGCGAATCTTGCATAGTGTGCACAATCAGTCGAAACTAAAATGGATTTAATTATTGTTCTGCGATAATGATTATTGGTATATTAAAAGCGGAAGAAGGAGGAGATTCCCGCCTGCGCGGGAATGACATTGAAAGAAACAATAATATGGCTATTCAGATTAAGGTGCCCAAAGATAAGATAGCTGATTTTTGCCGGCGAAATTATATACGTAGTCTCGCATTGTTTGGCTCTGCGCTGCGAGAAGATTTAGGACCCGACAGCGATATCGATGTCCTCGTTGAGTTCGAGCAGGAATACAGGCCAGGACTTATGGAACTAATTGAAATGCAAGATGAGTTGACTCAGATTTTCGGCCAAAAGGTTGACCTTGTTGAGCGTCAGGCTGTGGAGAAAAGCGAAAATTACATTCGCAGACGGCATATTCTGGAGTCGGTGGAGTCGATTTATGTGGCGAGATGACGCCTATATACTCGATATGCTCATAGCTGCACGCAAAGTTGAGAACTTTACCGAGGGCGTTACATGGGAAAAATTCAAAGCTGATGACCTTCTGCAAAACGCCGTTATGCACCAGATTCAGATAATTGGTGAAGCTGCCCGTAAAGTCTCTCAGGAATACAAGTCGGCTCATCCGCAAGTCCCTTGGCAGGTGATTATCGGTATGCGAAACCGTCTTGTTCACGAATACTTTGATATTATTCCTGAAAGGGTCTGGGACGTCGTTCAAAACAATATATCCGAATTGATACGGCTTATCGAGCCACTTGTGCCGCCTGATGAATCTAAAGAAGCAGATGCTTGATTATGAATATTGAAAAGCAAATTGAATACTGGAAAGAAAGTAGCGATGAGGACTTCGCGGCAGCTCAATCACTACTTGAAAAAGGTCACTTTCGCCATAGTCTTTTCTTTGCGCACCTTGCTCTTGAAAAGATGCTAAAAGCACATGTTACCAAGCGAATAAAAGATATACCGCCGCGAATACACAATCTTGTTCGCCTTGCTGAAATTGCTAATCTCAACCTCGATCAAGAACAGGAGCAACTTTTACGTGAGTTTGGTTTCTACCAATTGGAAGGGCGTTACCCTGATTTTGAAGAAATACTGCTCGAGTCAGGTTTTACGGAGGAAGAAATCTCAAGAGCCAAAAGGATGTTATCATGGTTGAAGAAACAATTGTAGCCGCGGTAAAGCGGTATTTAACTGGGCTGCCAACTTTGGGCATCCATGCTCGTCGGGCGGTTTTGTTTGGCTCGTTTGTGAGTGGCAAGGCTGATGAATATAGTGACATAGACTTAATTGTTATCGCTCCGGAGTTTGACGGCCCTCGAGAAATTTCATTAGTTCAAGCTCTTTGGCGTGCAACTGTTGCTGATAATCGCATTGAGCCTATTGCCTGCGGTGAGAAGGAATGGGAGACTGACAGCGCACGTCCCATTTTGGAAATCGCCCGGCGGGAAGGCATCGTTGTCGCTGTTTAGAAACCAACGATTACGCGTTCCCTATATAATACAGATACGAAATTATATTTTTTTGAGGTATAGAAGTGACGAAATCTAAAAAGGTAGTTTTAGCATATAGTGGTGGTTTGGATACCAGTGTGATTCTGCCTTGGCTTAAAGAGACATACGGCTATGAGGTCATCGCCTTTGCAGCCGACTTGGGCCAAGGCGACGAGCTGACCGGAATCAAAAAAAAGGCGCTATCCAGTGGAGCGGTTAAATGCGTGGTCAAAGATATAAAAAGAGAATTCGTAGAAGACCATCTCTGGCGGCTGCTAAAATCTGGTGCGGTTTATGAGGGTGGGTATCTATTAGGCACAAGTATAGCCCGGCCTTTAATTGCCAAGCACCAGGTCGACGTTGCCCACGCCGAGCGTGCAACTGCTGTAGCCCACGGCGCAACTGGTAAGGGCAATGACCAGGTCCGATTTGAAGTGAGCTACATGGCGCTGGACCCGTCACTGAAGATTGTCGCCCCCTGGAAAGACCCCAAATTCAAATTGACGTCTCGCGAGGCTGCAGTTGATTATGCCAAGAAGCACAAAATCCCGATCGAGCAAACTAAAAAGAAAATCTATTCTCGTGACCGTAATCTCTGGCACATAAGTCACGAAGGTGCTGATTTGGAAGACCCAGCCAATGAGCCAAAGGAAGATTTGTTTGTTATATCACGTCCGATTTCCAAGACTCCTGATAAGCCGGACTACGTAACTATCGGTTTCCATGAGGGTGTTCCGGTGAAGCTCGATGGCAGACTTACAAGTGGTGTAAAATTAGTCGAGGCACTGAATCAGATTGGCGGCAAACATGGTATTGGTCAAGTTGACCTTGTTGAGAACCGACTGGTCGGCATGAAATCGCGCGGAGTATATGAGACTCCGGGTGGTACCATTCTCGTCGCTGCTCATGCAGCCCTTGAGAGCTTGACACTTGACAGGGAAACGATGCACTACAAACAGCAGATCGCTTTGAAATATGCTGAGCTTGTGTATTACGGCCTGTGGTTTTGCCAGTTGCGAGAGGCTCTGGATGCGTTTGTCGATGTCACGCAGCGCAACGTTACCGGCGAGGTGAGAATGAAGCTATTTAAGGGTCGCTGCACATTGGCTGGAGTCAAGAGCACATACAGTCTCTATCGGACCGATCTGGCAAGTTTTAAGATGGGAGCCGAATACGACGCAACCGATGCGACTGGTTTTATTCGTTTGTATGGCTTGCCGATAAAAGTAGCCGCGGCGGTTAAGAAAAAGTCGAAAGAGGGACGATAGACGAGAGAAGATAGTGGGTAAAATCCGAAATACGAAATCCGAAGCACGAAACAATGTTCAAAATTCAAATGACCGAAACGACGGTTCTTGTCATTGCGAGCGAACGAAGTAAGCGTGGCAATCCCATTTGAGATTGCTTCGTCGCTGTGCTCCTCGCAATGACGTTTGGCAAGGGCTTTCTACAAAGCGAATTCAAATATTTTGATGACCGAAACAGTTTTGAACATTTGGTCATTTTGTAATTTGGATTTCTTTCGAATTTCGTGTTTCGATATTAGGATTTAAGCAAGTGGCCAATCCAGAACATCTGATAATCCTGAAACAAGGCGTCAAAGCCTGGAACAAATGGAGAAAAGAAAATCCTAATATTATACCTGACCTTAGGAGAGCAGAACTCTCTTTTATGGACCTCGGAGGTGCGCACCTCAGGAGAGTGATTGGCTACGACGCAGGCCTCATCTCAGCAAAGCTTAGCCGTGCGCAGCTCAGTGAGTCAGACCTGCGCAGAAGTGACCTCAGTTGGGCTAATCTCACTGGGGCCAAGCTGGATGGAGCGGACCTGAGTGAAGCAAACCTCCACGGTGCGCAGCTCAGCGAGGCAGAGCTGCTAGAAACTGACCTCAGTTGGACCCGTCTCACTGAGGCTAATCTATGTGGAGCTGATCTTCGCCTTGCAGACCTCCGTGGAGCGAACCTGAGGGGAGCGAACCTTAGTGGGGCGAATCTGTATGGGGCGAATCTTTTTGGAACTAATCTGAGTAAAGCGGACCTCAGCAATGCGAACCTTAGCGAAACAGATCTCGTTTCTGCAAATCTTAGTGGAGTAAAACTTACCGGCGCAAATCTCCGCAAAGCAAACCTTAAAGAGACAAACCTCTGCAAGATAGACCTTATCAAAGCAGACCTATCTAGAGCTAATCTAAGTAAAACAGACCTTAGCGGAGCAAATCTCAGCGAAGCAAGCCTTAGACAAGCAAAGATCAAAGACGCATATCTCAGTGAGGTAAACCTCCATATGGCGGATATTCAGGAAGCTGATCTAACCGGAACAGACCTTAGTGGAGCAAACCTCAGTAATGCCAACCTTTGTAAAGCAAATCTCTACGGGGTAATCCTTTGTGGAGATGAAACCGCCAGTATGGCAAACATAGCCGATGCAAACTTGACCGAAATAACATTTACACCCGAAGGTGAACCAATAGATGGCGCAAGTTTTCTCGATTTAAGTATGTGCTTCGGGCTTGAATCTGCAAAATTTTCCAAATCGGGATTTTTACAGGAGTATCTGACAAAGGCATTTGAATACGCCCATAGGATAGATACATACGAAGCAAAGAAGTGGCCCGATTTTTTAGATCGTGCAATAAAGAATATCAAGGCCCTCAGGACCATTTATGCAGACCGGCATCTCCCAAAACAGTTAATCGAAGTCGTCCACATTATAACTGCCGAATTGCTTAAATATTTGAAAAAACATCCAAAGGCCCTCTATAAAATCAAACCGCGTCAATTTGAGGAGCTAGTCGCCGAAATCCTTGCCAGCTATAAGTGGGATGTCCAACTGACCCCTCCTGTCAAAGATGGCGGCTATGACATTTTTGCCATCTCCAAAGACATTAAGCCGGGGCTTCAATCCTCTTGGATTATCGAGTGCAAGAAATACCAGCCCGAACACAAAGTTGGGGTCGACATTGTCCGGGCGTTGTACGGCGTTAAAAGCGACCTAAGAGTGGCAAATGCTCTGCTTGCAACGACCTCTTATTTCACTAAAGGCGCAAAGGCATTTAAGTCATCACGTTACGATGTTGATCTAAAGGACTATCGTAATATATTAGAATGGATCAACAAGTATAGGCCGAATCCAAAAGGAACACTCTATATCAAAGAAAATCGGCTCATTGTACCTAGTGAGGATTAGGAGTAGAGAGGGGTTGTATGTCGAAAATAGTGGGCATCGGCTCTCTAATCGGCAAGACAGCAGCATATGCGTTTTTTATTAATATGTTTTAGATACAGAATAAAAAAGAAGATATATTTTATTTTTCGACAGGATTTACAGGTTTGACAATGTTTATTAGAATCCCGCAATAAATCCATCCTGAGAAGGGTCGAAGGATTACAGGGTTAAATAAATCTGCACGGAAGGCGTTGTGGTAGTACCGGATTGGATTTGGTTTATATTTATATTTGCATTTGGCTGCTGTATTGGGAGCTTTTTGAACGTTGTAATTTATCGTCTGCCTCGCGATAAATCGTTGATAAAGCCAGGTTCATTCTGCCCTGAGTGCGGTAAACACATCCGCTTCTACGACAATATACCGCTTGTTTCATGGCTAATCTTGGGCCGAAAGTGCAGATATTGCAAGGCTCCAATCTCGCCACGCTATTTTGTTGTTGAGTTATTGACAGGCGTTATTTTCGTTGGTCTGTTTTATTTGTATTTTCATATCGACTTGCTCAGTAGCGTCAGAATAGACGGCGCTTGGTTAATTTATCTTCTTCACATAATCTTGTTGGCTGCGTTCATAGCTGCGTCCGCAATAGATTTGGAATACTGGGTTATTCCTATGTCAATTTGCTGGTTTGTTACGGCTGTAGGAATAATTGGCTCTGCGGTAGGGACGTATATAATCCAGCCGAGCTTGGTTCGCACATACATGCTTTTGCCAATCGCTTCACCCACCACAGCTAGCCTTGCTGCCGGTGCTATAATTGGCCTGGCCATTAGCTTGATATTACTGGTGACTGGGTTGCTCAAGAGGAGTTACGAATTGGCATCTACGGAAGATGTAGAGTATAATAAAGAACAAACCGGTACCGGCTCAAAGAGTGGATCGTCTGAAGTTGCGAAAATTAACCACCGTGTAGAGATGTTCAAGGAAATTCTCTTTCTTTTGCCCATTATTATTTGTTCAGCGATTGTTTTTTGGCTAACTCGTGAAAGTGAGCTATTGCGTACCTGGTGGGAAGGCTTCTCGCAACGTCCCTTTATTATGGGGCTTTTAGGAAGTATTTGGGGCTACTTTGTTGGCTGCGGCGTGGTCTGGGCCACACGTATTCTGGGTACTTTGGCCTTTGGCAAGGAGGCGATGGGGCTGGGAGATGTACATCTGATGGGCGCAGCAGGAGCAGTTATAGGGCCTGTCTTTGTTGTTGTGGCGTTTTTTGTGGCACCATTTTTCGGTTTGGCCTGGGCCAGCTTTCAACTACTTTTTAGAAAAATTAGGCAAATTCCTTATGGTCCTTTCTTGTCTTTAGGTATTTTTACTGTTATGATTCTGCATAACTGGATTTTAAACCGATTTTGCTTTTATTTTTTTCGTTAGCAAGGAAGGTTTTATAAGCCTGTGGCTTATTAATACAATAGCGCTAAAGGAGGTGTCAAATGCGATTCGCCGAGCCAAGGAAGGTTATCCCGCTATTTTGTATTATCTCAGTTGTTTTTTTATCCGGCTGCACTGATTGGCAAAAAAAGTACGAGTACCTGAAGGTCGAGCATGAGAATCTAAAAGGCAGATTTGATAATTTGCAGGGCGAAAGAGGGCAACTTGCTCAGCGGATTTCGCAAGACCAGCAGACTATTGCAGAACTACAAAGACAAATCGAGGAGCTTGATCGAAGTCCAGCCGAGGCTACAGGTTTTGGAGAAGGTTACGATGTTGCCTTTGATCCTGACGCCGGGACCATCACAATAACGCTGCCCAGTACGATTTTGTTTGACTCAGGGAAAGTCGTGCTCAAAAAGGCCAGCATCTCAGAGCTTGACCACATTTTGTCCGTTTTGAAGCAAAAGTACAGTGGAAAAGAGATAGACGTTGTAGGTCATACTGATTCTGACCCTATTAAAAAGTCACCCTGGAAAGACAATTGGGAGCTTTCGGCTGAACGCGCGCTTGCCGTTGTTAGATATTTAATCAAAGGGGGGATTCCTGAGGACAAGATTCAGGCATCAGGCTGCGGGGCCGCCAGGCCGGTAGCATCGAATGCATCCGCCAGCGGAAAAGCAAAGAATCGAAGAGTAGAGATTGTCGTACACATGAAGTAAGATTCACTGGGAATATCTTTACGATCGCGTATCGGGAGTAGCCGCGGCTATTTCTGTCTCGTATAAGTTGTAGTTGATATCATCCCATTTTTTCCTATTCTAACGCTTATTGCTCCATCCGAGGGAGTATAGAACTGCTTACCCTTGCTTCTTTGCCGTGTCGCGTCTGGCATATTCTCATATTGCCTTTTACCACAACTGCACAGCAGGATTTCTGCATCAAGCATTCTAAGGAAATCGGGCGTAGAGGTCCTAACTGAACCGTGATGAGGAACAACCACGATGTCAGCTTTTAGCTCCGGGTACAGTCGCTTTAGTTCAATCTGCGCAAATCTTTCGATGTCCGAACATAAGAGCACTTTTCTGCCGGCAAACTTTATCAAAGACACCAAGGATTTGTCGTTGTCGCTGAGTTGAGTATTCTGTTTGCTGGGCCCGCTCGGCCAAAGTATATTTATGTTTGCTTCACGTCCTACATTTAGATTTTTCTCGATTCTTTGTATTGTTAGACCTTTTTTTGCCAGGCACTCATTCAGAAATTGTGCTGTGCCCCATTTGTCTGTTCCTTCGATGAAAGCCTCGTCGGCATAAATGTGATCTACTTCACAGCTTTCAACAATTTCAGGTATTCCATTGATGTGGTCGATGTCATTGTGACTTATGACGATTGAGTCGATATTATTTATTCCCATATAGTTCAGAAATGGTACGACAATTCGCCTGCCGACATCATTTCTGGAAAGTGATCCCGCATCGAAAAGCAGATTGGTTTTGCCTGGCAATTGGGCCAATATTGCCTGGCCGTGGCCGACGTCCAGGCAGGTTAGGATTAGGTTGTCTCGGTGTGTCCTCTGCCATTTCGTGACGCCCAGAAAGACAATCAGTGATAAAGCCATTACAGCGCATACAGATCTCTTTAGCAAGGGGCGTCGGAAATAAACGAAAGCAGCAAAAAAGATAAGGCAGTAATACAAAATTATTGGTGCAATTGGAACGTGGCCTACAAGTATTTGTGATACGTTTATTTTGGCGATATGCTCTACAATCCAAATCAGCGCACCAGCTAATTTTGTCACAATTACTCCCAATCCCCACGCTGTCATTGGAAGTAGAAAAGAGAGAATCATTTTCAAATAACCAATCGCTAATATCCCCGCGACGAATGGAAAAACAAGCACTGTTAAGATACTTGCCAACGGTGTGATTGCGTAGAAATAGTAAAGCAAAATCCCGGCACTACCTAACCACGCTGCCAAGCCCACTGAAAATAGTGCAATCATTGCTGCACCGAGTTTTTTGACAGCATTTGTGGCAAAATTACCTTCGCCTGTCTGAGTTCGCCTGAACCGGTGGTTTGTGCTATCATGCAGGAAGCCGGCTATCCTGTTAGTAAAGCTCAGAATCCCAAGCACCGAAGCAAAGGAAAGCTGCCAGCCAGCTTCAAACAACTGCGTTGGCCTGATTAGCAAGAGAATTATTGCCGCTAGTGAAAGCGTGTTAAGGGCACTGGAATGTCGGCGAAACAAAAATGATGCGCAGAAAAGCCATCCTATAATAGCCGCCCTTACTGTGGGTGCTCTCGGCGGGACAATCAGCAAAAAAAGACCTATCGCAATTATACAAATAATCGCCCGGGTGTATTTCATCAAACCCGCTGTCTTGCATAACCACCAGATAATCCCAATCAAAATGCCCAGGTGCATTCCGGAAAGGCTGATAAGGTGTAGAAGGCCTGTCTTGTGAAATGCCTCGTAAGTTTCGTTGTCGATATTCCCTCGATAGCCAAGCAGGAGCGCTTGCAGAAGACCCTCGCTTGGATTTTCTGTTGATTGGTTGTCCAACAATGCATAGGTTGCTTTTTCACGTATTATCCTTTTTAGTTTCGTTAGTTTCGTGAAGGTACTTTTGTCGTAAGATTTAGGCAGCTCTATGCTTTCACGTGTCTCAATAAAAGCTGCAACATAGACGTTTCTTCTCGCCAAATATGCAGCCGTGTTGAATTGGCCGGGATTTGAAGGTTGCGAAAACCTCCGAAGCCAGCAATCTGCTTGTATATAATCGCCTGCCTGTAGGTCAAGGGTTGGCTCATCGACCTGCGCTCGTACAATACCACTAATTTTTGCCCAACCACCAACGGTTTTGATTTCCTTTATTTTGAGATAGAAACTACTCGAAGGGTCTCTGTGCATAAACTTTGCAAATTGCCATTGCTTGTATTCGAACTTGGGATTTTTGGATTTGTCTTTTTTATTAGCATTATCATTAGCATCCTCAGGTTGGTTCGGTTCCACCGTAAATCCGTAATTGTTTGTATACGGCTCGGTGACAATCAGCCCGCGAATTGTAGCAAGCTTTTGCTCATCGCTAACAAAATTGCGGATGTCCTCCGGCCTTGGTCGGTAAAAACTGTCAAGTCTAATTGCGCCAAGACATAAGAAGCAGATGGTCGCTGCAAAGGCTATGACGTGCGATGGTATAGTGTGTTCACGACCGGCGAACAGCAGAAACGTGCCTATAGTGCAACAAGCCAGTAGAGTCATCCAGAATCCGCTCGATAGGTCTATCGTGTTCTCTATTAGAATCCCCGCTATCAAGCCTGTCGCAGCAAAGAATAAAGGAGCTGTGGCTAAAACGTTTTTCCAGATGCCCATGCCCCCAGCGAGTTGTCTGTCAATAAGGGCCAGTTTTCGCTGAATGTCATCCATAATTGGCCCAGATTGTACTGCGATGTCACTGATATGACCACCAGAACGCATAGTTTTTTTCCTGTGCTGTTACAGGATATTTGCGTGCTTGGACACGATAAGAGAGCGTTTTCTTGGGTGAAACAAATGTACAAAGGCTCGATCGACAGGTAGCGAATGCTCGGATTTTTCAGGGCAGTTGCCAGGTAGTCAAGACTTGCCATATATGCTCTGGTTGGCGACGTAGCGTTCTCGTACAGAACAAAAACAATATTATCTTGTATATACTCATAGCCGAATAGTTGACCACGGGGTTAGATTGTGATACCGTGTTTATGTGTGCCATTACCGGCCCGAACAGATGATATTATAATTGTGGTGCATGCAAGCTCTGCTGTCTGGGACTATCACTATAGATACTGGAGGCATTGGGTACTATGGCAAGTAGGACCATGAATGTTGAGTTCAACGCTTTTGAGATATTTGAGATTGCCATGAAGATCGAGCGCAATG
>CAYSPM010000034.1:17873-20389 GCA_964432925.1 uncultured Pirellulales bacterium
GTTGAGTTCAACGCTTTTGAGATATTTGAGATTGCCATGAAGATCGAGCGCAATGCTGTCAAGTTCTATCGAAGGGCAGCGGAGGTTTTCGACAATCCACGTATCAAGAAGATTTTTCTGGAGCTGACCGACTGGGAAATAAAACATGTTGAGGTTTTTGAGACCATGAAGAAACAGCTTTCCGAGCAAAGCAGCGAGATGAGAACGTTCAAGCCTGAAAACAATCTGCTGATTGATGCACAGTCAATGGCTGGCCTGGCGGTATTCGGAATCAGAACCGATCCCACTGATGAACTAACCGGTAATGAAAGCGTCGTCGACGTTCTTAATAAAGCTATCGAGAAAGAAAAAGACACTATTGTCTATTATACGGGTTTGAAGGCTTTTATCCCCGTGCGGCAGGGGAGGGATAAAATTGATGATATTATCAGAGAAGAAATGCATCACGTTCATATCCTCGGCCAGTCATTGCAAGAAAGGCAGCAGTTTCTCGATGATCAAAGGTTATGATTGGTTATTGTGAGACCGACCGGCAGCCGGTAACGGCGTTTAATGGGTAAAACAGGAATATTTTATTGCGGTTTAGTGTGAAAGGAGTGAGCAATGCAGCCAAGGATAAGAATTGTGGCCTTATCCCTAATAGTTGTGTTCTGTTTCAACTGTCTTGCTGGGAACCCTCAGAGTGGGTCCTATAGCAATACTCCTGTTACCCTGCAGGACTACTTGCGGCTTGCGGCTTTGAACAATGCGGGTCTGAAAGCGGAATTTGAGCAGTGGAAAGCAGCTTTGGAGCAGATTCCACAGGCCAAAGCTTTGCCAGACCCGAGATTTACCTATGGTTATTTCATCGAGGAAGTTGAAACCAGAGTCGGTCCTCAGCGGCACATGTTTGATATCATGCAGACCTTTCCCTGGTTTGGGACAATCGAGGCACGAACGGACCAGGCTACCGCAACGGCAAAAGCTGCTTACAAGCGATACAATGCAAAGAAGCTCCAGCTTTTCCAGCAGGTCAAACACGCCTTTTATGAATACGACTATTTGGCTAAGGCTATCAGAATCACCGAACAGAACCTTGAGCTAATGATTCATTTCGAAGAGGTTGCCCGCACAAGATACGCGACGGCCACTACAACACATCCTGATGTTATCCATGCGCAGATAGAGCTGGCCATTCTGGAGGACCGACTGAAGAGCCTGCAGGAATTAAAGCCGTCCATAACGGCAAGACTAAACAGTATTTTGAATAGGTCTATATCAAGTGACCTGCCTTGGCCGGAGTCGCCAAAATATCAGTTTGTCTCAGTCGAATTCAGGGAGCTGCAGGCCGTGATACAGAGGAACAATCCCAACCTACAGGCTGTTGCTTATGAAATCGAAGCTGCGAGGAACGGCGAAAAACTTGCTAAGAAGAATTCCTACCCAGACATTGGAATTGGACTAAGTTACATCGATACTGCTCATGCCTTGGCTTCGGGCGTTGACGACAGTGGTAAAGATCCTTTTATAGCTATGATTTCTCTTAATCTGCCAATATGGACGGACAGCTACAAGGCTGCAAGGCGCCAGGCAACAGCGCACGTACGACAGAAAGTGCAAGAGAAAGTCCAGATGGAAAATACGCTCTATGCGAGGGGTCAAGAGCTTCTGTACGAACTGTATGACGGCGACAGGAAGATTCGCCTGTATGGGGATGTGGTAATCCCAAAGGTAAAAGAGATGCTCACGGTTTCAGAGGCTGCATACAAAGCTGGCAAAATCGATTTTTTAAGTCTGATTGACGCGCAACGCATGCTACTGAAATACGAACTGTATCGCGAACGCTTGACTTCGGAAAATGCCCAGAGATTGGCGGAATTAGAGTCACTTGCCGGCACAGATATGTATGGAATTGCTACATCACGGGCCGCGAGCAACTGAATCTGTCGTATTTATATGGGCCACAGGAGCCATAGTAAAACGTTTTTGTCACCCCGCCCGTGAACTCTCTAATACCAATTGTATTAAATTGCTGCGCTTCGTATTTTTGGCATAAATGGGTGGCAGCCTCAAGCGTAGCTTGGGGATGGCTTTCTGATCGTTATACAAAGCGCAATATCTAATTACAACTGGTATAAGGCTCTGTTGAAAAGTTTGGTTGTCATTTCGACCGAAGCGTCCCTTAGGGACGCGTAGTGGAGAAATCTATTAAAAACAGACCTGTCCCGAGCCAAGCCGAGGGATTCCTCGACTCGCCCCCCTGCTTTCTTGCGAAAGCAAGAAGGGGGGCTCGCTCGGAATGACAGTTTTTTAGGTTTTCAACAGAGCCACTCTTCAACTGAAGGCGTCCCGCAGCAGCGCCAGGCTTTTCGGGATAGCCACCTTGTAGTCTTCGTTTCCCTCGAATTCAAGTTATACTGATTGTGAATAATCAATGCGCTTATTCTTGTCATTTCGAGCGCAGCGTAGCGGAGTCGAGAAATCTGCTTTTTAATAGATTTCTCCACTTCGGGTTGCTTCGCAACCCTACGGTCGAA
>CAYSPM010000035.1:0-20360 GCA_964432925.1 uncultured Pirellulales bacterium
GTCGATACGCCAGAAGTATGTCTGGCCGAATTCCAGCAGGCCTTCGGGCCCGTAACTGGCGTCGATCTGGTCTTGACTGGCCAGTACGCCTTGTGGGTCGTTGGTTCTGCTGGCGTCGTTGACGTCGTCGAAGTTGTCGCTGAAATACACATCATGTGTGGCAGCATACTCTCCCGGCGTCCAGCTAAGAACCACATCCCGGCACACATCTGGGTTATCATCAGTCGGATTTGGATTAAGTGCATTCCCTTTCAACATAACTACATCTGGCCCTAAATTAAAACTTTCCAGAACTTCCTCGTCTGTCAGGGCTGTGTCGTAGATACGAAACTCATCTACAGTTCCTTCGAGGTATGGATCGGCTGTATAAACAGAATCTCCAATATAAGCAAACATCCTTGCGACACCTGACAGGGGCATCGTTGTATTTGCCGAATCCATCAAGACTCCATCCTGATAGAGTCTGATCTGTCTTGCAGCGCTATCATACACACAGGCAATGTGTGTCGGGGTGTCGACCGGAATGGCATCGGCGGTTACCACATCTTCACCAGTTCCCCATGAGGGAGGACCGTTGGTGCCAATGACAAATCTTGAATCAGGAGTACCAGATACAGGGGTATAGAATATGCAGTTTCCACCATCGGCACCTGAGGTTTCGCCAAAATCAAACACACGCTGCCAGGCCGTAGCTGAACTTATTTCGAACCAGGCTTCAATCGTAACGTTTTGAAGGGCGGGATCAAGTATATCCCCAGGTAGATTCACGGCTCCAGCGCCATCCAAAACCAATTGGTTTCCGGCGATAGTGGCCGACCCTTCCAGGGTTCCATTCATACCACTGACGGAATCAACAGCCTCCGTATCGCCATCCGTAAAGCTATATCGGTTGACAAGTGCTCCTTGGGCTACAATACCATAACTTAGTAACAACAATAATATTATCTTTTTCATTTTCCTACTCCTTAAAAAATAATACATACATTAATTAAACTCTAATAGATAATCACACACTTCACATACCTAATTGGTCTCACCTTCCATCCGGGCGGACAAATGGTCTCCATTGCTTAAACTGTCAACTGTACCGAAATCATAAACGTCATGTGTCGTTGCATGCGGCTTTGGGAGCAACGGCTGGTTCTTCCACAAACCGCCGTTAGGCCACCGTAGCCACCTATGCACTAACAACTAAGACCAGCACCACTACAAATAAATCAATTTTCTACACATAATATTCCTCCTTCAAGAAAGTTAAACTAGCCGCGTTATGGCTACATACTAGAACGCATGTTGTCCTCGACGGGCGGCCAGATTATTATGAGTAGCTAAGCATCTGTCTCAGACAACCTTCAATAAACTTAAGAAAACAATCATAGATCCACTCACACACGAACTTGTACTTAAGTGATGTGGCTGTAACAAGATTGAACACCGCCTCCTTCCCACAAAAGCTTAAAACGAACTGCAGGTTAGATTCCAAAGACTATTGGGTAGTACTGAAAGCCCGAATTGAGGCCCACGTTTTAGATATAACTATTTTTTGCTATTTTTGTGAAAAACATGTATATTACCCGACAGATAGCCTATATTATAATACCAAATAAACAGCCAGTTATTCAAGAGAAATCCCCCTTGGGAATTTCAAACCGGCAGGAATATTGGAACATCCGCTACTGCCAACAAGCGTCTCAGGAGAGAAAAATAGCAGGGGTCCATGCTTTCAATCAGCTTGAGCCCCGGATTACTGCAATTAGCAGCAGATAATTAAGCAGATACTGGACAGCCTTACTGATATGGCTGAATCGGTGCAGTGGCACCTCTGGTCCTATTAGGGCCTGAAACCAGCCAATCCCATGAGCAAAGGCAAAATGCTTCAGCGTTAACAGCCGACCACGCCTTTCTATGGGCTTATAGAATACCCTTTTTTAGAATGACGTTGGCATATAAGGCTCTCTCACTCGTCGCGGCAATAGCATAAGCCTTCTTGGCTCTTTCGTAGAACGCGAATCGCTCGACGAATTCAAAATCCGTAAATTTTTCGCCGCTTTTTTTGATTATCGCGTGATGATCCCCCCAGATTTTAGGTTTTTTATCATCGCCGGGTACAACACTCATAAGTGCTACTGGCTTATCCACGTAAATATCCAATGGAAAGAACTTCAAGATTGCCTCAAGGAGCTCACAAACACCGTGGCCGTCACATCTGATAAGCCTTTGAGCAATACTGGCTGCCGGAAAATTGCCATCAGCCAGAACTATTTCGTCGCCGTGGCCCATTTCCATTAATATCTTCATAAGTTCGGGCGATATTATTGGAGGAATGTTTTTCAACATGATTATCCAATCCCTTCAAAAAAAAATCTGTCATCAGATCAATTCGTGCTGCAACTTTATTTTTTTAACAGGCAACACATCCACACTTTAATCCGTGTTGAACACCTCTTCTGTAGATGTCCACGATTCGTCTTTCTTACGAGTAGGTAAGGGCTTTTGCTGCGTGTAGGATGTGTCCAACACTTTTAGTTACATCATCTGAGGTTATTCGTGACATATTCACCTCATAGCCACTTCCGACATATTCATAATAATAGATTACCAGCAAGTATATTCAGAATTATTTTGGATTGCAAGTTGCCGTCTCGATGATTCTATTTGACCCCAAGGCTCCGTTTACGTTAGTATAACAGTGGCTTCTTGTGTGGAATAACACACCTGACGATTCTTCAAAGCTATGCACTTTGAACCCTTTAAGGGGCTGATGAGTAGAGAAAGCAATCGTGCATTCTCATCGTCATATCGAGTGTTGCATGTTCGAGGGGAGCGCTCGGATAGAACATGATTACTGGCGAGCGTAGGGATGCCGGAGGCTATATAGCCATTCAGAAAAGGAATTCGATGTTATGCACGGATGATCTGAAAATTCTCAGCCAAAAGACTACGTGGAATAGCGGGAATTAAACTCGATGGTTTATCCTTAGAAGTTCACTTTGCCATAAGGGCATGAAGGTGGCAACTTTTTGAACGCTACGGTAGGCGTGATGAAGCCCGCTGTTCCGGGTTTAGCCTAATAAAAGAGCTTCTTCGAGTAGTTTAATAGGAAGTCATGGGAACTTCTTGTACTCTCTCTGAGGCGTGCGGTTGCATTTCGCTTCTCGCTTCGTCTTGCTTATTCAGGCATTGACGGTAGATATCGGCTAGTAATGCTGCGGACTTTTGCCAAGTGAGATTATGTGTGTTGGCTAAGCTGTTGGCACGAAGAGTTGAAATTAACCGAGGCTCTGAAGCCAAAAGGTCTATGTGTTTTGTTAGGGTATCGACGTCTCCTGCCTTGTGTATTAATCCATGCTTATTGTGCTCGCAAACCGCCCCTGAGGCATCGGAGACAAGTAGAACACAACCGCATGCTCTGGCTTCGTACGTTACAAGTGCACTTCCTTCCGCCAGCGATGGCAGAACCAGAGCGTCACTGCGTCGCATAATCTTGGCCACGTCGGAAACGAATCCCAGATATTCAACACTGGGATGGCTAAGCTGGTTTTTGAGTAATTTCTTATATCCAGGGACGAACTGTCCACAAATGTAGAACTTTCCCTGTCTAGATGCTTGAGACCGCAACCATGCTTGTAGGGCAAAATGCAGACCTTTCAATGGAAAACAATCACCAATATATACCATAGTGAACGAGGAGCAGTTGCTCCGACGCGGCGCTTGTTCCGTGGGCGAAAAAACCGCCGGATCGAAACCGTATTGATGTCGTATAAGCCGCTTCTGCTCAAAGCCTTTATCTATAAACGTTTTTTTGACAAAATCCGAGGGACATAGTAGCCAGTCAGCAGCGGCAAATTCAGCTTCTTCGTGGGCCAACTTTTTTGTATTAAATTTGGCGTAGTGTGATCTCTTGAGCGTGACATGTAATTTTCTACACTCCTTTTCGCATACATCAAAAACATAACCAGTATGTGCGCTAGGTCGTTCCATGACCGTCTTTATCCCGAGTTCTCGCGCGACCTTAATCGTCTGCAGCGCCGCGCCAGGCCAACAATGTATGATGTCGATCCTGTTGGAGAACCGTCGTAAAGCTCTGGCTACGATCCTATCGTGCAGTGCTGAGGACCTGACCACTCCCAGCGGTCGTATTGGCAATCTAAGCCCATAGAGTGACAGAGTCTGACGTTGATAGTGCAGTCCGCTTATAGAATTAACACAAAACCCACAGAATAAGCTGACATCAAGGCCTTGATTAACTAAGCCAAGTACCTGGTGGTATGCCGTATGACCTATACCTCGATCACCTATCGTAAATGGAAAGCTATATAATATCCTTGGCTTATTCATAGCATTTTTGCAAAAGGACCTGGTTGAAACCTAATCGAATTCCTTATGGAGCATTGTCGCTCTGCGTTTGATTTCCTCCTGGGGCACCTGATTTGGCAGATCAAGTGAGTCAATTTTGGGACGGTCGCTGTATTCGTATATATCCACTCGCTGGAACCGTAGCGTTCGTAAAAGTTCGACCGTCATCTGAAAATCCTCTTCGGTCTCGCCAGGAAAACCTACAAGCACATGAGTCGAAAGTAATACCTGCGGGTATGCCACGCGTAACTTCTTGACCGCTTGTATTACCTCGTCTGCCTTGTAGTTCCGTCGCATCAGAGAAAGGATTCTATCGCTGCCTGACTGCACTGGCAGCATCAGCATACCGATTTTTTTCTTGTTGGATGCGAGAAGACTTATTAACTCTGACGCATATTGGATGAACCACTGTGGTCCAAAATCAAACAAAGTAATCTTATAGTTGCCTTTGCGAGATAGAATTTTCCTCAGCAGTTCAGCTATGTTACTGCCGATATCCTGCCCATACGCGCCGACGTCGCCAGCTATTAGGCTAAAATCAGTGAAACCCTGATTAAGTCCACGGTCAAATTCCTCAAGAATATCGCCTATCGGCTTGGAACGAAGTGGCCCCGCTGCGAAACGTATCGCGCAATAGCTGCACTGGCCCATACATCCATGGGCAATTCTAAGGCAATAGGGCTTATCTACTGGTTCAAGAGAATGCCTTACGTTTCGAATCAAACCCAAAGCTATAAGGATTCGTCTTAGGCCGGAGACCGTGACAGCTTTGCGAACCAGCGCCCGGCAAAATTCCTGTGGAGTGCCAAACCTGTAAAAGCGACCGAAACACTCCAGCGATTTGGTCATGTAAGGCTTAATATAGTTGAGGTCTTTAAGTTGAGTTAGTTTGACCTTAGCACCGATGATGTCGTCAAGCTTAGAAAGACGAACTGGAGGGATCACAATTGCATCGAATTTCTCGCGAATCTTTTCCTCATTAATGCCTGCAAGGCATCCCATAACAATGAACTGTGAATCTTTCGGCCTTTTTTTGTCGGCTATAGACAGATACTTTATGCTTTTGTCCTCACAGAGCACATCCACACCACACGCCGAGCAGACGACAAGATCGGCATTCTGGAATCTCCTGGTGATAGTGTAATCATTGGCCTTGAAATAGTCGTGCAGCAATGCCATGTCCATGGCACTTCGAGGACATCCATTCACATATGCGATACAAACGTGCCGAGGTTTTTCTAATGCAGCGTCTGCCATGACACACCCAAAATTAACTGTCTGAATGAAGATACTCCGCTATATCTCATCAAGACTCATCTTAGCTACGCTTAAACTCGTTTGCTTCATCTCCGTAAGGGAAGCATCCTGTTTTGACCTGCGGAAAGCTTGATATGCGATCGGACAAACTTTCTCACCACTCCTCATAATGTACATTTTAAAGTTTACAATGCCCTGTACACAGTTGTCAAGCGTTTTATATTTTAGCTGCGCATTTTGGGGACCGGTGGACAGGTAAAAACCTTCATAATCCTACCCGATACCGTAATCTTTTCCGCTTGGTCAATATACATTAAAGTTACCACAAATAACACCTTTAAAGTCCATCCTTTCGACCTTACAATTTCAGTTTGATAATCTCCACATATTATGTCAGGGTGTGATTGCATTGATATCTAACTATATCGGTTAAAAAACATGTTATGGTAAGGCAACAAATTAGATTTTTATATTTTTTTGTATAACGGCTATTAAAACTCGTTCTGACCTCAGCTATACCAGAATTAAGATACGAAAGGTCATGTATATGAGTTATTAATCGAGAACGAGGATAGTTGGTTTGCGGAGATCACGTCCGAGAACACGGATAAGTCAACCTCGGTAGACACAGACACAGCGTAACCATCACGGTTTGCTGACTCAACCTGGACAGATGTAAAACTGATAGTTAGCTATTTATAGGGCTACCTCTGTAAGTATTTTGCGGTCTTCATTTGTGCCTAAAGCCAAGCCTTAGTGAAGCCGACCTTAATATGCGGAGACTCCTACAAACCTAATTGTGGTGAAACATGACGGTGGAGAACAAACAACGAAATAAGAGGCTGCGTCTGCTTATAAAAGAACTCAACAAAGAACGCAAGAAGCAAGCGAAGAAGATAGATATCCTCTGCAACGATCTTATTACTGCCCAGTCAGACCTAATCAGGAGGCTACATACTATTAGCTTCGCAGTTCACTTCTACAAAGCCATCATCGGATCAAATGATCTAAGCAAACTCTTAAATATCGCCGGTAGGCTAATCAGAGATGAGATTGCCGATGCGAGTGTCACATTCTTTCTACGCCAAACGAATGGTTTCGAAACGCATGCTTATGAAAGTAACAAGCCTGAAGTTCTTGAAAACGATCGGCTGGAAGGTTGTTTTAATGCTGAACTTGTGGAGAATATTTGCAAGGCGAATAAATTATGCACGCTCGAAGACATGTTCGCACTTGGTCTGCAAGGCAACTTAGTGGGCTTAAATAAAATATCCGCTTTTGCAGTCCCGCTGGGTGAGCTGGGGCAGGTACTGGGCTTTGTTTTGATACATCGCTTATCACAGAACCAGTTCACAAAGGAGCAAATGAACATAGTCTGTGCCATAACATGTGGTTTGTCACGAGCGATACGGTCCTGCCAGATGTCGTTGCGCTCGGCTGATTAGACATTCTCCACGGTATGGATATAAGTTACAAGTCGCGTTTTTTTGAACGCAATCTCAGAAAAAGTCTCTGTGGAGGATGAGTACGTGTTAAGCTTACAACTGAATATTGTTTTTATTAGGACAATCTCTAGCGCCTCTGAAATGGGAGAAGCAGGCTTCGTTCGCCATATCATTTGAGATGCAACGCTCGCACATAAATAATTTGCTTGCATGTATAAATTTCTCAGAGCATAATACTTGTTAGCTTTCGATAAACAAATGTAGGCGCTCTTTCCGCTGTGATGGTGCAATGGGATTCGCCGACAACAAGAATTGGCGGTTTAATAGCATGCGCTAGGCAGATTAAAAACCGAAATTTGGAGGTTTAGAAAATGAGTGAGAATCAGGCCAGGCAAAGCAATATGCTTGAGACGACAGATTGCCTCGAGGCTGTAGGAGTATTTAGAGTGTGGAAGAAGCTTCTGTTTGCGATCGTGGTAATCTGTTTATTGTTGCTACAGACGTGCTTTTGGATTGTAGATACGGGTTTGATTAAGACTGCAAGTAAAACAGAATCAACAAACGCCGTTTCTTCGACAGCGGTTCCACCTCCCACGATCACACCGCCTGACGAAAAGGACCTTGTCGTGCCGCTCGGGGATAAAGAGACCGAACAGTCGTCTAAAGAGGCGGACAAGATTGAAGAAGCTGCTCAGAAAATAGTCACAGCGCAGTCGGCCAGTAGTATGAGTGAAGGCAAACAAAAAGAGCAAGAGGAGTCTTTCTTTGGGGTCAAAATACAACACATAAAACTGACCATTAAATTATGCAACTTTGTGCTTTTAGTAGCTGCGGGACTTTATTGTTTGACGGTACTCTTTATCCTGAAAATATCGCTCACCGGCAGGCTCGGTGGAATTAACCATATTACCAGAGCATTTTTCCTGTCACTTATTATGGTTTTCCTGTTGGTGCCATGGCAGAAGACGTTTGGACGCATTCTTGTCGGAGCCATTTACACCCCAGAAGAACTGCTAAATTGGTGCTTGGTTAAAAGTGACAGTATATTCAAAATAATTTTACACTATTTGCGTTTCGTAGGCTACTGGCTGCTGATTCTTTTACTGCTCGTTCTTTCTCAGATACGTAGCTCTCGCTGGACCAGAGCCGTTCTTAAACGTCTGGAGATAATTTAGAAACATTCATAGGGACAGAATCGGCTTCTTACAGCCTTCTCTACTACTTATATGCCGACCGTATAAACTGGCGCGGACCGTACAGAATTCCAAATTATCACGACTTTTCGCAGCAGTTACATAATGCCGCCTGTTAAAATTACAGAGCGAGAAATTTCGTAAAACACTCAGTTCAACGACTCCGTGCAGCGATTTCCAGCGCACCTCCATATCTGATTTGCAGCCGAAGGTCTGCGCTAAATGCTCGATGGAGGTAAAAAGAGTTTGACCGGCATAGTCACTGACACATTCGGCTTAGACAGACTGACAACTCATTACTGCGGACAAGGAAAACAAGCCTAATCAAATTTTAAGAACCTGTAGCGGCAATATCAGTCATTATACACAAAATTGGACAAACACCCTCTGAATTTTTCAGTTAGATAGTTAGCCAGTTTTTTGATGTGCTTTACAAGAGAGAATTTTCACGTATACTAAATTGTAGTTATGGTGGAGATTTGTAATAACTCGGTAGGTATCGTCCGGACGCAAACAGTCAGGCTCATCCAGCCGGACCAGCCTTTGGAGCTACAGTGTGGCAAAAAACTCGCGCCTATCGATGCAGTCTATGAAACTTACGGCCAGCTTAATAGCGCTTCGGACAATGCCATTCTGATCTGCCACGCGCTTAGTGGTGACGCTCATGTTGCAGGCTTCCATAGTCCTGATGATAAAAAGCCAGGTTGGTGGGACTCAATGGTTGGGCCTGGAAAGGGGATCGACACCAATAAATATTTTGTAATCTGTTCAAATTTTCTGGGCGGCTGCAGTGGGACTACTGGACCATCCTCGATAAACCCAGCGACAGGCAAACCCTATGGCCTGGACTTTCCAATTATTACCATAGCGGATATGGTCAAGGTGCAGAAACTTTTACTGGATAAGCTTGGCATAAAACAGCTATTAGCTATTGTTGGTGGTTCAATAGGAGGTATGCAGGTCTTGCAGTGGGCAATTGCGTATCCCTACTTTATTAAAGCTGCAATACCGATCGCCACAACGACCCATTTAGGGGCTCAATCGATAGCATTCGATGCGGTAGGCCGAAATGCGATACTGGCTGATGTGAATTTTTCTGATGGTCGGTACAACAGTCAAAAGGGACCGGACAGAGGCCTTGCCATTGCAAGGATGATTGGTCACATAACATACCTATCTGAAGAAGGTATGCGTCACAAATTTGGCCGACAACTCCGCAGCGTTGACCGTTACAGCTACGACTTCAATTCGGAATTCGCGATCGAGACATATCTGGACTATCAAGGCCAGACCTTTGTGGAAAGATTTGATGCAAACAGCTATCTTTATATAACCAAAGCAGCGGACTACTTTGACCTTCAAAGAGACTATTGCTCGCTAACTAATGCTTTTGCTAATATCCAATCAAGATTTCTCGTAATCAGTTTCAGCAGCGACTGGCTTTTTACGCCGGCCCAATCCGAGGCTATGGTCGATGCGCTTGTCGCCAACGGCAAAGATGTTAGCTACTGCAACATAGCATCGTCGTACGGACATGATGCTTTCCTGCTGCAGATCGAGACACTTGGTCAGTTCATTTCTAACTTTTTAGAGGCAACCTATCAACCGGATGTCGCAAGACAATATCAGGTCAGCTCGATCAAAGGCAAACGCGCGGTTAGTCGATTTGAACAGGCTCAGCGGACACGCGTTGACTATGAGTTAATCGAGTCATTGATACGACCGAATACGGCGGTTCTCGATGTGGGCTGTGGTGATGGAGAATTGCTGGCAAGGCTTATAACCGACAAAAATGTTACGGGCAAGGGCATTGAACTTCAGCAGGATCTTGTGCTGACTTGTGTTACTCGTGGACTTACCACTATTCAACGGAATGTCGAACATGGGCTTGAAAGCTATACCGACAAGAGTTTTGATTATGTGATACTGTCGCAAACGCTACAAACAGTGAAGAATCCCGAAAAGATTTTTAGTGAACTGCTGAGGATCGGAAAGAAAGTGATTGTCAGCTTTCCAAACTTCGCCCATTGGCGGTGCAGAGCACAGTTGTTACTTAAGGGCAAAGCCCCCATAACTGGGCAATTGCCTTTTAGCTGGCACAGCTCGCCGAATATACATTTTTTGTCACTTAAAGATTTTGACGAATTCTGCAAAAGACTGGCAGTCCTGGTGGAAAAAAGGATACCATTGATAAAGACCAGTGTCAGTCCAGTGAGGTTTGCACCTAATTTGTTTGCTGAGCAGGTAATCTACGTAACAAGCAAAGAATAAAACCTTCATATAATCGAGAGGTCAGAAAATGGCACAGCTTGAACGCATAGGCATTTCACTTGATAAGAAACTACTGTCGATGTTCGACAAGCTTATTACCAAACAGGGCTATCCCAGCCGATCTGAGGCTATACGTGACCTTGTGCGACAACAGCTTAGCCGTGAGCAGGTTGGTGACCCGAAAAGCCAGGCTGTTGCTGCGTTATTTTTGGTTTACGACCACCATGCGACAAAACTGATAGAAAGACTGATACGATTGCAGCATTCTTCCACAGCCGGCTCACACAGGACGCATGCCGTGCATGTGATATCCTCTCTACATGTGCACTTGGATGAACATGACTGTCTTGAAATAATTGTGCTACGTGGTCGCGTGGGTGAAATCAACAACATCGGCGAGAACATACTTAGCATGAAAGGCGTCAAACTGGGACGAATCAATCTCGTTGCGATGGGAATAGGTTCTGAGTCTTGACTCGGGATGCTCGATCGATGATGGCGAGTAACTGTCTCGATTTGTGTGGTTTGAGGTGATTGGAGGATAATTTTTTTGCTGATGGATATAGTAGTTCATCCCCAGATTAAAGTCCACAAAGCTTAAATCCTCCTACATTTCTTTGGAAAGTTTTTTGCTGTTTTGAGTTGCTCTGACCGTGGCTTCGGCACTATAATATACTTTTTCAAACAGGGTTAAATCAATGTGCCTACTTCGAGCTATTCAGATATCGGTGCTTACAGCCGTACTTGCTATAGCGGCATACGATTTGCCAGCCTCACAAGGGCAGTATAGGGAATATAGCATGAACGAAAAACCTGACGCGACTAAAACCGCCGAGGTTAATGATATAACAATTAAAGTCGTTTATGACAATAACCCATACATGGATGGATTGCAAACAGCCTGGGGATTTTCGGCATTTATAACCGGCCCAGAGAAAACAGTCCTTTTTGATACTGGGGCAGATAGCCCCAGATTGCTCAGCAATATGGAGAAACTGGCAATTGACGTAAACAGTATCGACATAGTAGTTCTATCACATATCCACGGTGACCACACCGGTGGCTTGGATGGATTTCTTGAGAAAAATTTTAAGGTGGTGGTGTACCTACCAAAGTCTTTTCCTGAGAAGTTCAAGCAAAACATGCAAGCGCGGGGAGCAAGCATAGTCGAAGTTCAAGGTCCTCTACAGATTTGTGGGGATGTTCATACGACCGGTCAACTCGGAACTTCGATCTTAGAACAATCGCTAATTGTGCGCACAAAATTGGGCTTGATAGTAATAACCGGCTGTGCGCATCCAGGTATCGTCAAGATAGTGAACACTGTGAAAGATTTAATGAAAGATGATATTCTTTTGGTAATGGGCGGTTTTCACCTTAATTCGGTTCCAAAAAGTGAAATAGAAAAAATTATATCGGCTTTCAAGAAGGCCCAGGTAAAATACGTGGGTCCTTGTCATTGTACGGGTGACGAAGCGAGGGACTTATTTGAAAAACAATATGGCAAGTATTATATAAATGTTGGCGTGGGAAGAGCGATAACCAGCGCCGATTTACAGTGATCCGGCACGATGGTTTCTGATATGACTAACACAGATTGCAATAATCTATGGGCAGGAGAGACTGAAGAAGCTCAGCAGGTCGAGGATGATTTTATTCCGGACGACGCTTGCCCGCTCTGTTCCAACTGCCTTAAAGCTTGTCAACCTCTGCAATACTACTGCGATGGCTGTGATTCAAACGAAGTCATCAATCCTTTGGCATCCTATATGCCGTTCGTGCGCATTCGCTTCGCTATTGGCATGGTCGTCAGGGCGTGGCGAAAAATGTTGTATGATCAAGAGGCTTCGATGACGTTTAGATTAGTCTGTTTATTGATAATTATTTTGTGCCTCGCCCGCGGATTAGTATAATAATTTCCTTTGCAGCCAAATACCATAGGTTGTGAACGTTATCATATATCCCAGAGGCCTTGCCATACTATAGTTATTCTTCTCTATTAGCCTGAATTTGGTCCAGTTGCATACCAAAGCGGTCCAGTTTCTTTTGCCCGTCATCGTATTGGCTGTAGGCGTTTCGCAGATGCTTGCCAAGAACATCCCAATGTGAAACAAAATCTGCAAACGAAGCATTTAGCCTCTTCAAGTTCTGCCTAATCTCAGCGGCCTGTTTTTCGATCTGTAGGCCATGCAGGCCCATCGCCACTGTCATCAAATACGCATACAACAAGTTCGGTGAAACTGGAATAACCTTCTTATCGAGCGCATATTGCAGAATATCCTGCGCGTCGCCTGAGTATTTGACTATTGTCTCATAGTAGATGTTCTCAGCGGGTACGTACATTATGGCAAAGTCGAGAGTGCCCTCAGCGGGCCTAATGTAACTGGTAGCAATTTTGTCGATATGGGCTACTACATCTCGCAGGAACTGTTTTCGGAGCCTTGTTTTCTGCTCATCTTGCTCGGCTGATAAAATTCTTTCAAAGCTCGGCAGCGGAAACTTGGCGTCGATGGGCACTGAGAAGTCCGTCATTTTTATTAGCGCATCGACCGTTTTGCCGTCTCTGAAGGCATATTGAAGTGTGTAGCTATCTTTCGGCAGAATCTGTGCAAGCAAATTCTCCAGCGACCATTCGCCCATCTGGCCGCGCAGCTTCGGGCTGCTCAGGATATCCTGTAGCCGGCGAACCTCGGTGCCAACCTGCAGCATCTGTTTGTTTGTGCCCTGCAGTTCGCCGATTTGGCTGTTGAGCCGATCGAGAACCTGCTGGCTGGATTGCAGACTCTGGGTGAGTGTGCTTTGCCCGGTCTGTAAAGACTTTTGTAGATTTTCCGATGTTCTGTCCTGGGCGGCTTTTAGTGCATCGAGCTGCTGTTGGAGCAGGGTAATACCGGTGAATTGACCGGCCATTTCTTTTCTGCTGGTGATATTGGAGCTTATCAGCCAGACCAGCAGCGCCAGAACGGCAATAATCAATACGATACCTATAGCGATTAAGACAGGCTCCATCTTTTTATCCTTAATGGGTTCATCATGGATTATAGACGTCACAGAGCAATACGTCAAAGACCAACGCTAACGCGATAGGTCAACCAGAAAAGTGTTGATATATGAGTATAACATTTGTATCGTCCTGGCAAAAATTTTATGTCGCTTGAGAGAAAGGTATCTACAGTGAGCAAGATTGAATCGGTGATATTTGACTGGGGAGGTGTGCTGGCAGATGATCCTCGGCCGGGACTTATGGAATACTGCGCCAAAGCACTTGGTGTATCGAAGAAACAATATATCGGCGCACACGATAAATTCGGGGGCGAGTTCCAGAAAGGCTTAATCAGCGAGGATGCCTTCTGGACGAAGGTCTGTGAGGATTTGTCTCGGCCAGAGCCTAACCATCCCTTCCTCTGGGGCGAGGCTTTCAGATCGGTTTACTCACCGAGAGCTGATTTTTTTGCACTGGCCCAGAGGTTACATGATGAGGGTTATAAAATCGCACTTTTATCCAATACCGAAGTGCCAGCTATGGAGTTCTTCTATGAGCAGGGATATGATAGCTTCGATGTGCTTGTCTTTTCTTGCACCGAAGGCACAGCGAAACCGGAATCAAGGATATATCAGGTGACACTCGAAAAACTCGGGGTGCCCGCCGCGCAGGCAGTGTTTATAGACGACAGACCTGCGTTCATAGAAGGAGCCCAACAGGTGGGTCTGAACACAATTCTTTTTAAGAACGTTGACCAGGTCAAAAATGAATTAGCCCAGTTAGGAGTTAAAAATTGATTAACATGGGTCGTGGAAGGGATTGCGAATGACGTTATTGGAGGCCCTTAAGAGCGATGACATTATTTTACTTGACGGGGCGATAGGGACGGAACTGGATAAGCGTGGCTTGATGGGTAGGGCCAGCAATAATCTCGATGCCCCGGATGTGGTGCTTCAAATCCAGCGAGAATATGCGTTGTGTGGTTGTGATGCGATAACTACGAACACGCTAACTATGAACCGTATCTTCATTGATAAACATAATATGGGAGTTTCCGTGCGAAATGTGAATCGGGCTGGAGTAGAACTGGCAAGACAAGCTGCTGGCGAGGATAAATTTGTCCTTGGCGATATGAGTTCGACGGGTCATCTCCTGGAGCCGTACGGCACATACAAGCAATCACAGTTTCACGATGCCTTCAAAGAGCAAGCTGAAATCCTGGCTGAAGCCGGTGTGGATGGTTTTATCATCGAGACCGTCTTCGATCTTGCTGAGGCGTTGTGTGCTCTTCGGGCATGCAAGGAGGCTTTTTCCCTGCCGGTAATTGTCTCAATAACTTATTCAACTGAGACCAAGGGGGCCAGGACAATTATGGGCAATTCTGCTGAAGACTGCGCTAAGGGACTCACCGATGCCGGCGCTGACGTTATAGGCGCTAATTGTGGCGACCTCGATCCGGCTCAGATGGCTGTCGTGGTGTCACTACTTCGCTCAGCGACTACTGTGCCAATTCTGGCGCAACCCAATGCGGGTAAGCCTAAGTTAATTGAAGATAAGACAATTTTTGATATGGCTCCGGAACCTTTTGCACGAGGTATTGCGGAGTGTGTGGAGGCCGGCGCACGAATTGTCGGTGGCTGCTGTGGCACAACGCCGGAGCACATTCGGGCCGTTGCGAAAGTGCTGGGCAGAATGTGAATGCGGTTGGCCAAACAAAGAGCGAAAACATGAAAAATTGTCATTTAGTGATTCTAAAGAAGCCCTATCTGGATGATATCCTGCAGGGGCGAAAGACTGTAGAGTCTCGCATTACCAGGACGAAGCGTTTTTTCTTCGGACGAGTGCAACCCAGTGACAGGTTGTTTCTTAAATTCAGTAGTGGTCCTGTTTGTGCGACCGCAATTGTCAGCAAGGTTAAAAGTTTCGAAGATCTAACACCGGAGAAGGTCCGTAAGATCGAACATCAATACAATTGCTACATCAAGGGCAGCGCTAAGTACTGGCAGAGCAAAATGAGCTGCCGATTCGGCCTTTTGATCTGGCTAAAAGACGTAGAGCGGATCGAGCCCCGTTGGATTGACAAAAAAGACTGGCGAGCCTGGGTGGTTCTGACTGAGAAAGAGAATTTTGGCTTGATTGGACACGGCGCGGCAAAACCGCTGCTCTGACATGTATCTTTTTGTTTTTCTTGAGAATCCCTGTCAGTTGCTGCAATAATCTTGTCGTTTGGGTTCGTCTATATATGCGTATTCTGATTTTGCAGAACGAAAGGTGCTATAATTTGGAAAGGAGCAGGAAATGTTAAAGAAGATTTTGTTGATCATTCTGGCGGTGGTTTTAATATTAGCAGCAGTTCAGAGCTTAACAGCCCAGCAAAGACCGGAGGGTAGGCGTTTCGGTGGGTGGAGGAGCATGTCGGCTGCGCAGAAGCAACCGCCTATGCCGGTTAATGACGAAGAGAAGAAGATTTTAAGTGTGCTGGAGGACATGCGCCTGAACCAAAGCAGAGGTATGATGAACGTCCCGCGGGAAGACGGCAGGTTGTTGCGATTGTTCACAGAGGCAACCGGAGCTAAGCATGTTGTCGAAATAGGAACTTCCAACGGCTATTCGGGCATCTGGTTCTGTTTGGCTTTGCGAACCACAGGCGGTAAGCTGACCACCTACGAAATAAACGCCGATAGGGCTTCACTGGCACGCGAAAATTTCAAACGAGCCAGCGTCGACCAGATAGTTACACTCGTTGAAGGGGACGCGCACGAAACCGTTCAAAACCTTAAAGAGCCGATCGATATTCTTTTTCTTGATGCGGACAAAGAAGGTTATATCGACTACTTCAACAAACTACTGCCGCTTGTGCGTCCGGGCGGACTTATCCTTGCTCATAATGTTGGTTCTACAGGGCCGGACTTCTTCAAGGCAATTACTACCGATCCTAACCTTGAGACAGTTTTTCAAGGCAGGGGCCATGACCTTAGCGTGACACTTAAGAAACGCCAGAGCGAGTAGTCGCGATGCTACAACAAGTTCGAGTTCTTTAATAACATCGAGGGGTTATGCCTGCAGTTCCAAAGAAAGAGCTCTCTGTCTTCGATTCGACTTGCATAATAGTAGGAATTATCATAGGTGCCGGTATCTATGAGACTGCTCCGACGGTGGCTGGTAGTGTGACCCATTGGTGGGCTGTGCTGGCGATTTGGCTCGTAGGGGGATTTCTGTCGCTGGCTGGGGCGCTTTGCTACGCTGAATTAGCCACCGCGTACCCTAAGGAGGGCGGCGACTACGTTTATCTGAGTCGAGCCTACGGCTCTTGGGCAGGTTTTTTATTTGGTTGGCTTCAGCTAACTATAGTCCACCCGGGGGACATCGCCTTGATGGCGTTTATCTTTGCGCGATATGCGCAACAGCTCTTTGAGCCGGCTGCGCAGACAGCCGATCCGCATAGTTTGCACGCTAATTTAGTTTATGCCACCAGTGCTGTTGTTATCCTGACTTTAATAAACATTTTAGGCGTGCGAGAGGGTAAGTGGACACAGAATCTTTTAACGGTAGTAAAGGTCTTGGGTTTGATGGCGATTCTGGTAGCGGCATTAGCGACGCCACATCAGTCAGTGGACAGTCCAAATGTCGGAGCGCTTGGGTCAACACCGTTGAGCTTGGCTATGATCCTGATTCTTTTTACGTTCGGAGGTTGGAACGAAGTGGCTTACGTAGCAGCAGAGGTCAAAGAACCGAGCCGGAATATCTTACGAGCGCTTATATTCGGGATGGTAGGCGTGACCTTGCTTTATCTCGTAGCCAATTCAGCATTCCTATATGCCCTGGGCCATGGTGGTATAGTAGGCTCTAAGGCTGTGGCTACAGATACGATTAGGGCTGCCTTTCCAAAGTACGGCGGCAGGATAATCGCTGCTATTATATGTATTTCCACTTTGGGAGCCATTAATGGTTTGGTCTTTACCGGTGCCCGAATTTCCTATGCAGTGGGTCTCGACCATCGGGCATTTCGTATTCTGGGTAAATGGGACAGCCAAAGAGGAACGCCTACTTGGGCGCTGGTTGTACAGGGTATCATCGCGGTAGCTCTAATCGTGGTTCTGCGTTCGTTCTTGGACACAATTCTTTACACTGCGGCAGCGGTTTATTCGTTCTACATGGCAACCTGTCTGTCGGTAATTGTCCTACGCTTTAAGCAGCCCCATGTCAAACGCCCATACCGGCTGACAGGTTATCCTGTTACTGCCGTTATTTTTTGTGCTGTCTGCGCGTTTCTAATATTTAGCGCAATTTCGTACGCGCTGCATAATAAGCCCGTTAGTTTGATTGTCTCATCGATTGTTTTCTTGACGGGTGTGTTAGTCTACTGGCTGACAGAAATGCACGGTTCAAAAAGGGAGATAGCACCCTGAAATTGCGCTCGCTCGTAAACTATCGTGTGGAGTGCTTTTAGTTATCGGCCGTAAAGCTACGCGGTCAGAGTGAGAGAAACGCTTATTGACAATCACTAGGCAGATAAACGGCTTCAGACCTGATTTGGAATCTTCTGCAAAGTGCCTGTACTAACGTTTCTATTCTTTTCATCTGGTAATCTGTTGGCCAGACGGTTTTGCCATCCGCTACGATACAGATGCGGATGGTCTGTCCACTACCTTGCCAATTTTGGTCAGGGATCGCGGACCATTGTTGTTGCCACTTCTCTGTTGGCTGTATTTGGCCATCGTTGCCACCGAGGCCGTTACATACAACAAAGTGGCAGTTAAGGTCCTCTGAACCCGCCAAGCCGTTCAATATAGCCAGTTGCTCGATGTTGCCAGCTCGTGTGCGACTGTAGAAAAGTTCGATGGAGTTCCACCGCTCGGGGGATTGACAAGCACGAGAGACAACAGCTTTTTCTACAGGATCAAGAAGGTAATAACTTGACAGACAAAACGGGCCGGCAGAGGGAGGATTATAGCCCATGGCCATCAGGACAACGGCGCCTGTTGTCATTGAAATCAGTAGCAAAGCCAATACCTTTACAACCCTTGGTTGGCTCGACATCACATCGTCCTTGATGGTTTATTCTTTATGGGTATCACGCAAAATGTTACCACCCAGAATCACCTAAAAGGCGTAGATTATCGCCCGGCAAGGTGGATCATTTATATATTATAACATCGGCACAGAATAACAAATTACTCCAAATTTTGCCTGGAATTTTTACTCAGGTCGTTAGTTGGAAGGAATATGGCAGACGTACTCAGAAAGCGCTTTGGCGGAATTACGTCTAAACTGCGAACGTACATGCTGCAAGGTTTTTTTGTGAACAGAGTCACTTGTAATGATTCTACTATCGCTAATTCTTTGGGTTTACGATCACCTTCTCGATCTTGAATTGTCCTAATGTGCTTGCTACGTTAAAAAAGTCGCCGGGCTCGCCGTTACCCACTGCCAGAGCTATGTGTCCGGCGTCGTACCCACCTCGCCCCGTCGCCTTGAACGCCGCATCTAAGCCCACCCACCGGTCTCCCACGTAGGCTTGTGTCCAGCCGTGTCCGCCGAAGCCTTCAAAGCCGGCAAAATCATTAACATAAGCCAGTCCGGCAACCACTTGAGCCGGAATACCTATAGCTCGGCACAAAGCTGCCGTCAGCACCGCGAACTCTGAGCAGTCACCCTGTCGGCTGGCTGCGATCTCCGCAGCCGACGCATAGCCAACCGAGAGGCTCCGGTTCTGAACATAGTTGGCGACAAAATCCTCGATTTTTTGGGCTGCTTCAGCAGCGTCCCTTGTTTTACCGACCGCCCGGCGTGCGAGCTCAATTATTTCCTTCTGGTCGCTCTGTAGGAATCTGTTTGGTTTCATTGCGTCTAAGAGGGTTATGTCCTTGCCTGTGTATGGAAAGCGCACTGAAGTTGGTCCGGTAACAGGTGCCACTGTTACTATCAACCTGCCATTTTCCAGCCTACGCACATGCTGGTTGTCATTGGATGGTATGATAAGCTCTACTTCGTTGCTGGGATTCAGCAAATATGTAATAGCCTTGGCTGAGTGGACATCATCCAACGGCTCCGGACTGGGAACAAACATCTTATCGATCAACTCAAGAACATCGTTCTCACCGAGTGCGAACTCCTTGGCGCAGGCGACCATTTCAACCTGCATCCCGGCTATGGCCGTTATCATCTTCTGTGGGCGAAGTTCATCATCCACGTAGCTTTTACTTGTAATCGCACCAGCTCCTGGAAAGGTCATAGTGGTTGTCGTCTCCGTCAGAGGTACGACACGTCCGAGCAAGTCCACATTTTGCTTTGCATTGATTTGTATTTGCGTTTCGACAGCCGCCATTATTCCAGCACTGAATACTTTAGCTGTGTATACTGAACCTTCTTTTAAACCTTTTTTTAAGGTTAGCAGGCGCATGCCCTCAGCCATGATCGCGCCCTCGGGCCAATCAATATTGCTTTTCTGTTCGGTGCCCATGGAGGTGGTTGTTAGATGTACTTTGCCCTGTTCATCGATCGTACCCGTAGTTCTTGTTGTCATTGCACCTAACTGCTGAACAAGCTCAAAGCCCAGAGGTTTTCCGTCAGTTGTCTCGATGCTGGTTTCCGTCGTATCGATCGTGACCGGGATGCCCAGCCGGCTAATAGTAATGCTTACTTTTTCACTTGTAGCGATCTTGCCGTCGGCGACTACTCGGTTCTGGATGGCGTGGCCGATTTTTTTGCCCTCCATAAAAACCGCGGAATATTCTGTTTCGTCCGGTGTTAACTCCGTTTGGACAATCGCTGTCAACGCAGCCAAGCAAAGAAAATATAACTGCCAAGTTCTCATAATCTGATTCCTTCTTTAATGCGGCTCTTGAACTTATT
>CAYSPM010000036.1:0-20102 GCA_964432925.1 uncultured Pirellulales bacterium
GCAGGCAAAGGAGAAAAATCATGAATCACACAAAGGTAGAATCATGGATTTATTTCTTTTTGGGATTAGCTTGTTTTCTAATCCCGGGCGGAGTCGCCGTATTTATTGCTTATGACAGGAGAATATCCTTCGCGCCAGTGTTTATGTTCACAGGCATTGTCATCTGGGGCGGCTTATTTTGGCTATTTCCTTTTATTTGTGGCAAGCTCCGTAAAGGAAAAAAGAAGGTTAGTTTTGATGAGCGGGACCAATTAATTCATAAAAAAGCGGTTATGGCCGCGTATGTCGTGCTTTGGTTATATTTCGTTGCCGCATGCGTGATTGCCTGGTGCATCGTTGGTCCACATGGTTATATATCCGTTAACGTAATGCCTCTGACACTTCTAGGGGGGCCTTGTCATTTTTACATTAGTACAAGGTCTGGCCAGTCTGATTCAATACGGCCGGGAATCAAAAGGAGAAAAACCATGAATAGATGGCAGAAAATTGCATGGTTTAATCTGATTGTAGTAATCCTATGTTTTATCGCTTGCTTCATATTAACAATAGTGCTGCAATTCAAGTGGATCATGACACCCCCAACACCTTTGTCTTTGATAATTATTCCCTCTCTATTTGTCATAGCGATATCGAAACTTATTATTCGAAAAAAGTCCGAACGAGTTGATTTCGATGAGAGGGACGTGCAAATTCATAAAAAATCTCATTATGTGGGATTATGGGCATTCGTCCTGGCAATAGTTGCAGAAAATGTGATTTGTGTCTTATTGCTCGGGCCCAGACGCGCATTGGATTATCCTCTTATTCTACTATTGATGATATGCATTGCCGGCGGAATCTGGATAATGATGGAATCTATTGCAACGCTGGTTATGTATGGCTGGGGAGGCAGTAATGGCAAAGGGTGAAAAAAATAACATCCTCAAGAACCAGATTCGTCGGCTGCGTTTTGAAAATGGCGAGATGACACAGCAGCAGTTGGCTGATAAGGTTGGCGTGACACGCCAGACTATCATCGCCATCGAAGCCGGCAAATATGCGCCATCACTACCGCTGGCTTTTAGAATCGCCAGAGCCTTTGATGTATCTGTGGATGTACTGTTTCAATATGAAGATGAGAATCCTACCGATACTGCTACCGAGAGTAAGTGAGGTCAATACGTGAATGAGTTGATGAGTTGCGCTAATCACGGCTCATGCAAACCCCTGCAGCAGGTTGAGCAATTTGTGGCCGTGGAATTCTTTGTATGTCTTTTTTTATCAGTTCAACAACATTTCATAGCACAACGGTTTGCCTAAACTCTTTGCTTCAGGCGTTAGGCTTTGAACTGTGTCACGATCTGCTGGGTTTGGGGGGATTGGTTAGCGTGGGCGGATTTGAAGGCGGCGGCGGAAGAGGCGTTTTGCTTCTTGAATAGCTCGTTGCCGGTGATGATTTCCTTCAAGGCTTCTGACTTTGCTCTGGTGTCCTTTAGGAACCGAACAGCCCGCGTGCCATAGACACCACCCAGAAGAGCACAAACGCCAATACCCAACTCAAGTGCAGAATCAGCCATCTGCCAGGCGTCCGGACGATTGGTAGATTCGTTGAGCGCAGAACTGGCAAGCTGCCAGTTGGACTGCGCCAGAATATCGTCGGCTGTCTCTGCCTTGGGGAATTCATCCGGCAGACCATAGTAAGAAACGAACGCCCGGCTTTGTAGTTCGCTGAGATTTGTCAGTTCCTTTAGTTTCTCGGAAGCATCTTCGGCTCTGGCTGTCTCGACTACAGCAAGAGTTGTACGGTTGTGTAGCCAGGCGTTTTGCTTTTGTTTTTCACTCGGTGTAAAACGCAAAGTCTCACAGCCAGCAAGTAAGCACAACAAACTTAACGATAAAAGCACAAAGCCTCGTAGTATTCGCATCACTATTCTAGTTTTATAGCAGCCTGGATTATTTTTCACGGTTTCGCTCCTTTCTTTTCTTTAATGAAAAGATTCGCTTCATTTTTTGGCCTGTGCGAGCTGTTTTTCAACAGCCTGCAGGCGATATTCATAAGAAATACTTTTGGCTGATAACAATTCGAGCTTATGTTGAAAATCCTTCTGGCACTGGAGCAGCATTGTGACATCACGCTGTAAGAGGTCGAGCTGTCTCTGTAGATTGACGTAGCTGCCTACAATCAGGCAAGCTAAAAATGCCAATTGCACGATTACGGAGAGATTTATCCGACGATCGAAACGCCACGATTTGAAATTTGCCTGGTTCATTGAATCCCCGTGAATGTAAATGTGTGAATGCGTAAATGAGTAGATGAGTTGTAATAAAACTATCTATTCACACACTCATTTGTTCATTCACGCATAAACTCATCGACAAATATCATGGTTTTGCATAGAAGACGTATTTGTCGCCGACCCTTGACATCACCGCGTAAGTATCAGCCGATAGCGTACCCTGCTCAATAAACGATTCAGCAAGGTTAACCGCTTCGCAGTCCTGTCCTATTTCTACAGGATATGAGCCAGCATCTCCAATAACGACAGATCGTACTTTGTAGACATTATAAGAAACGTGGCTTTTCACTTTAATCGCCCACGCAGCGGCTCTGGCACCGGGCGATGTCACAATCTCAATCTCAGTCCTCGCCTGCGAATCATCTCGAGCAAGCCTTTGAAGAACCTGTTGGCTGTCTGTCATATCCATAATTTCAAATCTCGTGTGTCTACATGATCGCCAACTGATTTACATTTACATAGTTTAATTGGTAGGGTGGAGCTTGCCCCATCGATGAAAATATTTGTTGGTACTTGGTGGGCTAAAGCCCACCCTACGGATCTCGCATGCCTATATGATTTCTAACAGATTCACACGCCTATTTATTGACACATCGACTTATGAAATGCGTTTGCGCAGGACCCTCAAATTCGTACACTGTTTTTTGAAATCCATCCGCACGCGCTCAACGTAACTTTCGCTACGGTTGTCGCTTCTACAGCTAAATAAATCTCTGCTCTCAGGGTTTGATGTGACTCTATCGCCTACTCTGTAGTCCAGCAAAAGGCAGGGAGTCTCTATATCAATCGTCTCGATGGTTTGAGATGTAGCCACGGCAGATTTTCGGACGAACTCATACAAGGCAGTGGAATCGTCAATCTCATCCGGCTGGCCAAGTGCTTCGCTGGTTGATTGTTCAAAGATACTTTCATCGGAGACCTTGCGGAACTTGAACTGTCGCGGCAGCGTTATCACATGTTCGATAACAGGAGCGGCTGAACCAACTGGACCATCGGCAGGGGCGCAACTGAGTCTCTCATCGCTAATCACCGAAGCGGTAATTCTGAATCGCAGCACACTTTTTAGCGCAGCAACCCAGGTATCGATATCAAGCTGGTCACCGCTGAGCCAAATTCCACACTCATCCAAAAGATTATTGAAGGCATAAAGATACTGCCACCAGTTTACGCCATCGAACGAGACCTGCAGGAAATACCCCAGCGACTTACCTTGTTTGTCGGTGCTTAACACCGGCCAGAAACGTCTGCGCCGTCGGGTGAAATTGTTCGTGCCGAATATTTTAGAAAAATCAAATGGTTGACCCTGATTGTATGGAGCGCCTGTATAGTTACCCGCCTCATTAAGAGCCCATTTACGATAGACATCTTTGACCTTATAAAACTCAGAATTCGTCGAAGGCGAGAACTTATCATAATACGTGTCTTCAAGATTTGGGTCCCAGGCCTTTATTAATTCGAAAGTTGCCTCGTAGACTTTGAAGTCGCCCTGACCAATGTATCTGTGTGTCACCGGATAGAAGTTCTTTCTGCTGTGCAGAGTTGTGATATTTGTCTTTGAGATGCTCAGCTTTTGCCCGCCTGGCTGGCAATTCAACTCTACAGTCCTGTTTGCATCGTTTATATAAAAGACAATTGCCTGGTTGGGTCCGGTCTCGGCCAGTCGTGGAACGAATTTGAACTTCAGGCCGACCCTGTCGCAGCAGCGGCCAAGCGCACCCAGAAGACTTATCTCCGTGACATCAAGGTCACGAGCCAGTTGATTTTCGGTCAACGCCTGCAATTGCTCAATGTTCGGCCTACTCAGTTGGCCTTGTGGCAAATACTCACATAGAAGATAGTCGATTATTTGTGCGTAGCTGAAGAACCTGCTTTGCAGGGGCTGGGCACAAAAGGTTGTGTATTCTTTTCCTGAGACCTCCATCGTTTCAACGGAAGCATTGGCTTGGCCGTTGGGATTGAATATCGTATCAAGACCAGGCAAAAATATGGTCGAACCATCTGTGCTGCCGACACGTTGGCCATAAACAGTGATGCGCTTCATAGTCGCGCTAAAATCCCTCGCAATAAATTCCAAGCGTTCACCATTGTCTGAATTAATTTTGGTCTCAACGCTTTCTATCTGTCCGCAGAAAACAGGCACACTCAATGCCGCTGAATCCGGCGCAGCAGCATTGTAGAATTGCTCAATACAGATGGATTTACCCATAGCAAAGCTTTTTTGGATATCCTCAACAGCTAAATGCTCAGCATCCTGATGTGCAGCAGGATTGTAAGCAAGTCTCGCCCAGCTAAATTCGGGCCAGCCCGCCCGTACAATCTCTATCGGCTCCAGGTCAGGGCATAAGGTGCCATCCAATAATATCGAGACCGTTGCTGCAGGAATAGATAGGTTTGTTTGGTCTGGTTGGAAGAAGTCAACTCTGTTAGACATTGAAGACTACCTATAAGCGCAGCTAAGTTATCTGAAGTATGCGTAACGTCTGTACTTGCCTACGAGGTTTCAGCATTCAAAATATCAATCGCTTCGGGACTTGCCGCATCAATCTGAATACCTATCCGCGCTAAAGAATCATTCTCTACTTGCTCAGCATCCATCGGCCTTACGGCAAACAGATATTTGCCGGTTTCAAACATGTTACTACTGAAACTGTAGAACCGCTTGCCCTGATAAGAAATTGTCGTTAGCGGCTCCTGGTAATCAATTTGGCCCGTTTTATTATCACAATAAATGTTGAAGCGCGTCGGCTGTGATTTCTGTTCAATGGGACAATAGAACCAGAGCAATTGCACCTTATTGCCATTTATCTGACTAACGACGCACGTGAACACTTTGTTCGGTTGTGGCTCTATTAGCTCGCCGTCAATATTGATCGCAATTTTGAAAGCGGCGGCAAGAGTACATTCCTGATACCCACAACCATTGAATCGGCGCACCACATAGAAATAGCTCAAGCCTGCGTCGTGCGAGATGTAATCAGGTGGCGAGATGGTATTGTCATTGTGCTCAGCCACAGTCAGAATGTTTGCAAAGTCTACCGTGTCCATACTCAGCCCACGATAAAGAACTGAGCATTCCAACCGCCGCATCCAGAACCATCCATTGCTTAGCACCGTGCCCAGCTTAAAGGCATTGGCGGTCATGCCAGCAAAAAGTGCGTCTATTAACCATTTCCTTTCGGTTTTCAACGAACCAGTGAACCATTTACCCGCGGTAACTAAAGATAGTTTTCCGTTTAGCGATAGAGCCGCACTTATTGTTCCTGCCAATCCCACCTCGCCGGCCAGAGTTAGCGAGCCGATTAAATTAGCCAAGCTCTGTAGTTCTGTAGCAAGGTTGCGGCTTAACTTCAAGGACGCCGACACTTCCGTCGCACATGCACAGCTTGCTGATACCTTTTTGTCTATCTTCACTGTCGCCGTGGTGGCTGTTGATGCGTCTATTGAGCTGGAAAGCTCGACGACTCCCTCTGCAGGCGCATAGAGGACCGCCGGTGATAGCCCATGCTCGAACATACAAGATGGCTCGCGATAAAGCTGCTGGATCTCCTCCGTACTCAACGTCCTGTTGAAAATCATTACGTGGCCGATTTGGCCATTTAGATATTTAGGATTCGTTGCTTCCCATCTACCAAACTTTAGACCATAACTGGGGGAAGTTAGAGAGTCGACATCGGTGGTACTATCCTCAAGCACGCCGTTGATATAGATGTACATATCTTTATTATTCCAAACTCCAACCACATGGTACCAAATATTTGAAGTTGTTACAGTCGTGCTTGTCGCGCTCGTCCATCCATTTGAATTTACAAATTTTATTTCTTTGGTAGAACCATTTTTCCACACATATAACCATTTCCAAGAAGTTCCGCTAGAACTCGAAAAAAACATCATATCATTTGAATTGTCACTATTAAGCTTTACCCATAAGGAAATTGTCACATAGTCAAGAGCATCGTAACCAGAATTGTAAGGGACGCTAACATAATCTCCATCTCCATCGAAATCCAGGCATGAGCCGTATTTGCCAGGCTTCCAAGAAGTATTGCCTTGTAAAGTTCCATCATTGCCATTTCTGCTCAAATCAAAGACTTTGCCGCCTGTGTTCTCATTAAAGAGCCAGCAGCCAACCAATCCGCGCGCAAGCCGATGGCTACGGTTGAGTTGTATTCCTTTTGGCGGTTTTAGTATTGGCATTTTTGATTTCTTTTATGCCGAACTATAATTCCATCGTTGGCAGGTAAGATGAGCCTCGAAGGTATCGGTGCTGCCGCTTCTTTTCAGACCGACTCGAAAGTGTGCTACGTCTTTGACCACGAAGCTAATCTCGGTTTCTGCGCCGCTGTTATTGTCGGCGGTAAACTTCGTCATGGCTATATCGTCGTAGTTTGTCCCGTCCAATGAGCCATAGACAGCAACCTCAAGGTCGTCGGTCGTGCCGGAAGCATCATACTTTAGATGACAGTGCACTCCTTCGTGTCCATTGCTTTCAAGGTCCACGTCGCTGCCGAATCGCTCTGTATTATCGACGTCGGCGTCTCCGCCGCCATAGCCATCGGTTCTATATAAGTCTTGAACAGCAGCCCAGTTCTTTTTAATAGTCGCCATAGTTTACCTCCTCAGTCCAGTGACACGTCTAAATCGCCCGCAGCGAACTTGGCAGTGTCACCGGTCCCTACAGATTTAGATTCAGACAATGCTCCATGAGCGAGCATATTTCCTCCAGAAGCTGCATCAAACAGAGCAAAGTGACTTATTGTTCCCCAATTACCCGTGGCCTCTGGTAATGTTATGTCGTTGGCATTATCCAATGAGCCGCTTGATGCCGCGTTCCAATCGGAAGCCTGAGTTTGTACACGTGAATAGCCATTTCCGCTCGGCTCGGCTATGCCACTTCCATCATCAGTTGGATCGGCTGTCGATAAGGCTACATAGATCGTCGGTGGTGCATAGCTACCTTTCCCGAAAACATGATCGAGAACTTCATTTTCCCAATAATCTGAAAAGCTTCCCATCGGTTGATCTCCTTGATTGTTTTGAGTCTGTCTTTTTTAGCTTGGTGTTCTGGTGATACTTGATTGGCCGTCGGTGGGCGTATGAGTAAGGACGATTGTTTGGCCGTCATCGTCGTAATACTCTATGGCGCCAGTTGCTTTGTTTTGAACCGCTTTGTTGGCCAGAACCTTATCGCTGGTCAGTTCACCGCTGCCGGTCCAGATAATCTGCTCACCTGCCAGCAGGTCGTCGCTGTCCGCTGGGTTTGCCCCGGCCTGAAAGAATACCTGAATCGAATATCTACCTGCAGGAATATTTCCATCAAAGCTGCCGACATACCTGTTGCCGTTTTTGTCTGTAAGGGCTACATCGTAATCATCCGCGTCATGTCCGTCGGTGCCCCAGGCTTCGAATACCTGCCCCGACGTGTACCAGACATTTCCTGCGGCGTCGCGCACAATCGCATAGAGGGCATTACCGCTGCTGTAGTCGACATGTATTTCATTGGCCATCTTGAACCTCTTTTTAAATAATGCCAACAGTTAACATTGGTAGGGTGAGGCTCGCCCCACCAAAACTAATTTATTTTCTATTTGGTGGGCTAAAGCTTGCCCGCCTTTGGCGGTGCCCACCCTACGAGGCTACTTTGCTAAACAAAGCCACCGATTAACAAATCAGCAACTGTTACAACCTCGATATGACCACTGTCGCGTTTGGCTGCGACATTATCAACGTGAGCTTCAAAGTCACTCTGTGTAAATGACTCAAAGCTATGCCAACCGCTTATCGCAAGACCGTTATCGCCCGTGTCACTTGATACATTGATAAGCGCTGTGTTAGCGTCTTCGGTGCTATCAAAGGGACCTGTGTTTAACAAATCAGTGCGATAAGGTGCGATTGACTTAGTCGTGGTTATTCGCGGCGAAGTCAGGCGAATCTGGTCGACGTATGTACCCAATAGCTGATAGATGCCTTGTGGCTTCCAAGCAGCTGTTCCGTCCGGCAACGCCCAAAGTCTTGCACCATCGCCGAACCCGTTAGCCGCCAGCCATTCCGCCGCCTTGGTTATGTCTGTGACCATCTCGTTTAAGCTTTTGTCTTCGGTCTTCCAGCCAAGTGAGTTGTAGCCATGGTTCGCTATTATGTGCCCTGCATCGTGCATTCTGTGCAATTGCTCCAGTGTCAATCGGCCGGAGTTTCCGATGCTGGTCGGTATTACGTAGAACGTTCCGCACATCCCCTTGCTAGTCAGATACGCCGCCATCTCGTAATGCTCATCGTAGTTGTCATCAAAAGTGAATGAATAGTAGGCCTTACTTGGCCGTGCGATAAACTCTATTTGGTCGACAGTCACAGCCGGTGTATATGAGGTACCGCCTGTGTTGATCCTTACTCTGACAATGTCGATATTGCTCCAGCTCGGCGAACCTGTAGTGCTGAAATGTGAGGGGGACAGAATAACCGTGTGCCAGCCGGCCCAGCGAGGAGTGTTGTCCTGAAAACTGACCACGAAGAAATCCGACCAGCTATCGCTTGCGTCGTTCAAGTAAATCGCCAACGACGTTATGTTCAAATACGAGCTGTCCCCGCTACCTTCATGAACATAGAACCGAATCTTTACGAAAGGCGCTTTACTATCACCGTCTGTTAAATCCTGCCCTGAGCCGAAATCATAATTCATAAATCCTGCTGTTGCTGTATCGCTGATCTGAAGCTTGACCGACTGTTTGTTGTCCATGCCACAGATGTAATTATCCATATCGTTGCTTACGGTACCATTTACTACCGACCAATCTCCGGCATCATCGCAGGCCAGAGTTTTTATGACTGTACATGGCCAGATACGTTTTTGGGACTGAGCTCCTGCTATTAAAGGCAGAAATCTTCGCTCCACTTTTGCGCGATTAGCCAGATTAGGGCTTACCAACATCGTTATCTCCTTGCAGCATGAAGACTTCCAAGCTGAATTATCGAATCCATTGTTTAGGTCTCTTCGGTCCAGGTCCCGTTTTTGGCGATTGTTGCCCAGTCGCCATTTGGATCGGCTACCACAGTAAGAGCTGCACCGATGGTGTTAGCTGATTTGTATTTGTCGGCAGTCTGGCCACTGTCATCTCTAATCGCCGCTGAACCCGGATCAATACGCAGTTCTTGTGATGCCTGAACCACGAAGGTAAATATCGTTCCTGCTGAGGCTGATGCGGGCAGAGAGAGTGTCACTGTCCCCGTGGCGTCCAGGTTGTTGTGAACACTGCCGGACTGTGATTCCGTGAGTGCATCGTCGCTCGTATGCGCCTCGATGTTTTTCTTCGTACCGCCGGCACCATGAGGCACTACAAAATTATGCCCGGTTCTGCAATCGGTTATCGAGTCGATGTCACCGGCCGAGGTGCTCACTATCGCCAGTCTTATATGAGCAGTGTTCGCCATGTCAGGGAAACTATCGTACTCATCAGTGACGAGAGCGCCGGCTGAATCCAGATAGATATAGATGTTTGCCTTGTCGTCCTCTAAAGTGTTTGCCGATGAGCCGGTGTAACTAATTAGTTGCGTGCCCAGCCAGAACTTTCCAGCCTTGACCCCGATATTTAGTCCGCCCTCATCGTAGACTCGTAAATCATTTGCTCGTCGGCAGGCCAGCAACAGCCTGTACAACAGCTTTCGAAAGTGCAAGTAATATGGTGCCGTGCCGGTCGGAATATACTCAACGCCGGTTTCGCTCTCAGATTGCATGTTCAACAACTCGTTGTCGGATGGATAAACTTCAGCCATTGCGTGCTCCTTTACTTGCCATGTTTAGCCCCCAAATTTACTTTGGGGGTTGTAACCCTTCGGGTGTTTCCATGTACAGAATCAATTCGCCGGTTTGCTTATCGAACGATATGATGCTTAGCTTCTCAGCGGGCCTTGCCGCCGGTGTCATGGTTACAGGACCAATTTCACTTGCGTTACTTTCATTGCCGCGCTCGTCGGTAACTTTCACACCGAATTTGTAGGCGCCCAAGGGCATCGGCTGGCTCACCCACTCGATGGTGTCTGCGTCCAGGCCGAACTCGCCGTTACCGAAACTTCCCTTTGCGAATCCCACCGCCGCGGGCGAGTCCCAGCCGAAGTCACCCAGAGCAAATTTGCTCATTCCGAAGCCGGCCTTATTTAGCCAACTCGGCCAGACCAATAACGGCGTTTTGTTGACAGGCTCTTCGTAATCGATCTGACCGGTGCCACTATCGCAATAAATGTTTAAAGTAGCACCCATCGGCAGAGTCTGGCTTCGCGGCAGTTTTAGCTTCACACGTCCGCTGTCGGTCGGCAATAGTCCAATCTCATCACTAAATTTAAGGTGAGCTTGTTCGGGCTTAACAGCAAAGACCTCGATGCGAACAGCGGATTCCATAGACGTGGGTATCTGTACAACCATTTCGCGCTGGTCGCCATCGATGGTCGTCCCAGCGTACCGACTATTTACATAAATCTGATAGAACATGTTGCTTAAACTTGAACGCCATCTCACAAGTGCGGTGCGCGGCGATGCAAAATAAACACCATCCAACCAGATACCCGCGGGCAGCTCGCAAATCCTCACAAAATCTATACCTTCGCCGGTAAGTGACATTATTGCCGAACCTTTAACTGCATATAGACGATTTCATAATCAACTTCCACGCCGCTGCCGCTTATTCGCTGCTGGCCTACCTTGAACATATCCATCTGAAGATTATCAAATTGCTGTCCGCTGCGTGTTGTCAATGTGTGCGTTTTGCCGTCAATCAAAGCCGATATTGCGTTGACTTGTGCGGTAAGCTGGGCTGTGCTTTTGGCTCGCAGCACACCTTTTTGCTTTATAGTCCTGCCACGTCCGCCTAGATCGATGCTCAAAGTCCCGTCCAAACCGGGAACCGCTTTTAACATCGATTCCCTCTTGAAACTATCAGGTTCGATTTTTAACTGCTCGTCTTCAAACACAACCTGTCCATCGATCGTCACGTTCATCCGCTCTTCCTTTGCTGACTAATCACGCACCATTCTTATTGACGCACCGACTCTCGTGACATCAGCTACACCATCTGAGCCGAGGTCGATACTGAGCCGACAACGCTGCCTGGCTTTTTCAAATTGTTTTTGATAATGCAGGCTCTTCTTCCAGTAGTTATCATCTTCCGCTTTGCTGGCGTGAATCGCATATACACTCGATATGGTGGCAAAGACAGATGCTCTCCTGAGAACCTCCGTATCGAGAATATCACCTGCATCGACGTCGCTTGCCGGATTGCCGGGCTGGATATCGAAATACTCTGTCAATCTGAAGCCGGCCTCTGTTGCCTGCGGATCGAACGTACTTATACGATAGCTTATGTCACTCGCACCGGGCGGTGCCACGGCTGGATCACCAAAATCCGACCTTATCACCGAGACCGTAAGCTGCGTCGCTGAGTCCACTGAGACTATTTCGTATGCCCCATCCAGTTGGCCGTCAGCGGACCGCATATATATGACCCCGCCCGCGGCGATATGCGCAACCACGAAATCAGCATCGTTTACGGTAAACGTCGTTGTGCTAAGTGTCCCGTCTGCTCCGGTCGCGAGAACCTGCCACGGCAGATGCAACTGGCCAAACAGCATCGGCTCGTATTTGAGAATGTCCGCATCACTTGAGAACTTAACCATTCTTGTCCCCTGTGTAGGGTGGGGCTTGACCCACCGGTAAAAACTTTGGGGGTTATAACCCCCAGGATAAACCCTTCGACTTCGCTCAGGGCAGGCCTGGGGGCTAAACGTCCCCCTGGTCGTTAGCTGGTACTGAGGTCCCGAATAAGCCCATGGGCGGCTTCATTCTTTAGTTCGAGCGTGTACTCGCCAATCAGCTCACCACACTCGTAGTCGCCGCCGCTTGCCAGAGGCTTAAAGTGGAAACTACGCCCAACTAAAGGCAGCACACTGACTCGTGAAGAATCCACGAGTAACGCCGCATCCTGCGGCATCCATCGGGTGGTGACAATCCTGCAAACGCCGAAATCGCTTTCATAGATGCTAATCATGTCGGTGAAGGTGGTCTCAGTTGCTGAGTAGGTTCGGCTGTCAGAGCAGAACGCATTTATCTTTCGCTTCTGAAAACCGCCCACTACTATCAAGTCCACGTTGCCGTTACTGTTTTCCCAGATGTTTCGCAGCACGTAGTTTATCTTTGCCTCATCAAGGTCGGCGCCTGAAGGAAAACCACTGTCACCTGTATGAAACACATTGCTCGAGAGATGTTGATTGATTCCCTTCATACTGCGTCTTACCGAGCCGCTACCCTGTGGATCGCTTGTAGGCTGACCACCGTTTATGACGGTATTCTCAAGGTCCCGCAGTAGTTCCCGTATTCGTTCCTGCTTTTGATAATCCATCTCGTCAGCAAGCCCAAGTTGTCTGGCAGCCATATCTGTGCCGCTGACCTCCACCACAGCGGTGTATATCTGCGTGTAGTTTCCGCAGCGTGTGCGGTTCGTAAACCTCACGGCAGGCTTATCTGAACCTTCAAGAGCAGCGTTTCCCAGAATGTTGATCACTTGGTTGTCAGCGAGATTCTCTGACGTTGTGCTCGCGTATCCGCGAACAACCGTCAATGTATCGTTGGCCACCGCCGTTACCAGCATCAGTTCCTCGCTGCCCTCGACCTGAATCTGATCACCTACACGGAACCTGTTGCCGTGATCTACGTCGAACTCCGTATCACTGGCCGGATCGCTCCAGGTGCTGTCGTTGATTGCGTCCTTGTTTGGAAGAAGATCATCCTCTAGCCACTCATGATGTGTGCTGGTTGCTTCTCTTAATGGATCACCCAGAGCATCCAGCAGCGGTGTCTCATAGGGCGATACTATTCCGATCAAATCTGATACATCTTCGGCAAGTTCTGGTAGTGTTGAACCCGCCGAGTAAGTTGCTTTGCCAGTAAATGCCATTTTTCTTTCTCCTATGACTTTGCGTATATACCCTGCAATAATTAGCCCCCAAATTTACTTTGGGGTTATAACCCCCAGGATAAACCTGGGGGCTAAAGGAAATTTCTTCGTAATTTCAGGTACTCCTGCAGATCCACTCGATTGCCGCTTCTGACTGCCTTTTTAGCCGCACCTTCAAGTGCCGCCTGGCTGTGTGACATTCGCTCCTTGGCACCAGCCGTCTTTACGGGTGTCACCGTTTCGCCAGCACCGTCAAACAGATACTGCTTTTCCTTTTTGAGCTGGTTTATTATATCATCCACATCCGCTTTATCCGCCGTAGGTTTGGCGGATTCGGCGTCGCTTTGCAATCTGGCTTTGGCAATCAGAACAGCCGTCTCCAGGTCCACAGCTCCAGCAGCGGTGAGTCTGCGAGTTAGCTTCTGTTCCGTTTGTAAGCTGTTTAGCTGCTCGGAAAGCTCGCTTACTTTTTGATTTGCCGCTGCAAGTTGCTCACTGAGGACTTCGGTCCTTTTCTCGGCACTCTGTGCCCGTTTACGATAGCGGATCGATTCCGCTACTGGAACAAGCTTCAGATCGTCACGGTCACCTTGCTCCATCGTTGTCTCTGACAAAGCCTCGTTCGCGTCAATCGAACTCATAAAGCCTCCTTTTGGAATTTGTTGTTTTGTGTTCATCGTTCATCGATGAACTACGAACTCTCATAACCTAATTCTCTGAGCACCTGCTCAGTCGGCACGCCCAACTCTTTTTTTATCTGAGCCTCTTTTAGTTTTTCTGTCATGTTCTCCGGCAGCGGACTGGGAAATATGATATCAAGCTGCCTGTCTTCGTTGCTGCTGTTGTATATATTTGCGGTATCTAAAATGCTAAGAACCATCTGGCTAATCTTTTTCAGGCCCTCGCTGTAAGTAAATTTCTTTCGCTCGTTTTTCGAGAGCATCCCCATAAGCGTCAGCTTAAGCGCCACTGCGCTTGTGAGATTACCGAGCCTATTCTTCAGCACTCCTGCTACCACCGGCGTCACTCCGCTGACCTTATCCATAGCTTCTCTAATCTCCGCGATGTGCAGGTCCTCGCTCGGCGAAGCCGAATCTCCGCCAAACTCTTCAATCGAGGCATCCGGATTGTCTGTGTACCACATTCTGCCCGGCGAGATGGGCTTATCTTCAAAGCCTTCAATGCCCTTACCCAAGTACATTTTGAAAGACTGGAACGTAATCCTGCTGGCCCTATCACTTAGCCGCGTATTGAGTTCATCTTGTAGAGGTATCAAAGGCTCAACGTCGCTCAGACCTTCGTAGTAGTAAGGCTGAGCAATATTCTGAATATGCACCACCGGCAGAAAACCCCAGGGCAGTTCTCCCTCAGCCATTAGTTGTTTATCATCATACCTTTGCCACGCTACAGCCGATGTAATCTCTGTTACCGCAACCACCCTGCGAGTATCACCACTTGTTCTGCCAGCCGAGAGTATCCGTGACAAAAATGAGCGGTTTCTATTCAGAGCGTTTTTTCTTTGATAGAAGTGCTGCACATAGTATCGAATCTGTCTGTAATCGTTCTCATCCAGAACAGGCAGTGCTCTTGGTGCTTCAACCAGTTCCAGTTCGATTGTCTGTGCCAGTTGCAGCACATTTTCAAGTGGGAGGGTTTGGGAGGAGGAGGAAATGTGTTTGATGATTTCTTCGCCAGGCCTGACGAAACAATCGACGAAACCGTACACACTTCCGAGCACCGCCATATCCTGGAAAAATCCGATACCGCCGTTGGCCGAGAACAATGCCCGCAGTATCGACTCAATTTCTGCACGTTTTTGGCCATCCGGCGATTTCGAGACAAAGCTAATCGGTTTACCGAAGAGAAAATCCACTGCTGCGTTTATTCTCCAGCCAATGTCATTCTCTATAACGACTTCCTTTCGCTGCACATCCTTAACAGGTCGTGAACCAAGAAGGCCCGCCGTACTTGAATGAGCTAATCCTGTTATTCTCGCGGGCAGCCCATACTCCTGAGCTTGAAAATAGCATCGCCCTGAGCGATTAACTTTTCTATCTACTGCGCCGATTCCAACAGCTTCTAACATGGGATTTGCGTAGTATTGCCATAGCTTGGAAAATTGCCTGTGAATATCTGTCGAGCGCTCATCAACCAACCATTCGATATAGTCCGCGTCGAGCTGTTGGTCGTTGAAAATCTTTAGCTCAAATCCCATACCTGCTTCTCCTTTTAGGGCTTAACTTCATACCGGCTTTATTGCCGGCAGGCAGCAATCTATAACTGCTTCCACAATTGGACGAACCTGCATTATCTTTGCGAAAAAGATGCCCTTTGCAGAAATCATACGGAGGCTAATCCGTTGCCATAAAAGCAGTAAAAAAATTCTTGAGATTTGTCGTTTTTGATGTGTCGCTATCTGCACGATTTTGCGCAAACCCGTGCAGGTAATTGGTCAACCATTTAACCAGTCGCTTGGGGACCAGTTACTATCACCTTTAGAGGACTTTGGGATGACATCCGTCATTTCACGAGACGAAAACACTACTGGCTGTTGGGCAAAAGATCAATGTCTTCCTTCTGCAGTAGCTCGATAATCTCAGCCTTTGTTGGCAGCGCCTCTATCGAGCCGAACTTCGTACAGGCTAAAGCACCTGCAGCAGAGGCAAATTTGACTGCCTCCCTTACGTCATCCTCAACCGCACAGTATGCTGCCAGCGCCCCGGCAAAGGCATCGCCTCTTCCCGTCTGGTCAACCAGATCCACCTCAAAAGCAGGAATATGATCGGCACTGTTTCTTTCAACGACCATACAACCGCGTCGGCCCATCGTAATCACCGCGTAATTCACACCGCGTGCCACAAGGTCAGAGCCAATCATCTTTGCGGTGCGGATGCTCGCCGATTGCTCAGTTATATCCGCCGCCTCGTGAAGATTTGGAATCATAATATTAGCTGAAAAATAATCGATCGGAAGGTCACAATGCTCACTTTCTCGCTGTTCTATCGGCTTGGCAGGGCTAAGAATAATCTTCGCACCGTGTAGGCCCGCACAGCGAATCGCACTCACAATCGCCTCTTGCGGCAGTTGGCCGTGAATTAGACAAACAGCAGCCTCCGATATAATCTGTTCAGCCTCCTCAATGTCCTTAGCCTGCAAGGCACTATTGGCACCGGTATAGTGGCAAGCGGCATTTTCGCCTTCGGCATTGACCAGCGTTACCATAACGCCGGTGTTCATTGCCTTTGCTGTGTATACAAAATCTATATTGACACCGAGCTCTGCCAGATTTGCCCTGGCCATGTGCGCGAATGGATCGCTTCCTACTTTACTGATTAGATGTACTTCACAACCGCACAATGCTGCCTGCACAGCTTGATTAGGCCCGGGTCCTGTTGCTGTATATGAAAGCGCAGAACCACTGACACTCTGCCCGGGTGATGGGATTTGGCCGCACTTGATTGCCATGTCAGCGTAAGTGCCGCCGATGACTATTACTTTCGGCTTCCGTTCCGCCATTATTTGCCTCGAACAATCCTTTCAATCTGAAGTATAGCCTACCTTAGACTAAATGCAAAAAGATTTTAAGGCCCAGGAATTGAGATTAGCGAGCTTTTACCCAGTGAAGAGCAGAGCAAAGACTAATTTTTTGAGTAATTGCTATCGTCGGTCAATCTGATGTGTTTGATTTTCGAGCCGATGGCCCAATACACTGAGAATGTAATCTATCTGCTGCTCAGTTAAGGGCTTACCTGCTGCTATGCCATGCCATTTCTCAAGACACTTCCGGCAGCATATGCCCGTTGAGTGTTGAGCTATAAAGACCGGATGGCCTCTCATCGGCGTCTGCCGACCATCTTTGACCGGATTTGCATCAGCCAGCCGGACCTGCACAAAATCGCGGGCGTGCTCAAGAATCCTCTCTAATCCCTTTTCCCTCAGATATGACGTCTCTTTACTGCCGAGCCGAAACCGGCTGCGAAAACGAGACCTGCCCAACAACTCAAACAGCTCTTCCATATTATGATACCGCATCGCCTAAATTGTAGCCACTTAGGAAGAAAAGACCAATAGCATCAAATAACTTGTCGAGCAAAATTAACTCCTGCAACACGATGTTAGATTTGAGTCCATCACCGCATAAGTTATTTATATAATAAACAAATAAAAAAATTCGTAAAAAACTTATAAAAGACTTGACAGAGTTAAACATAATATATAACTTTAAGCATTGTTTGGTTTATACATAACTTACAATACGCTATTGCCTATGTGATTCTGCTCAGCCAGCAAGAGTTTAACCAAGATAACATTCACAAAGACAGAGGTTCAGCCCCGCAATTGCTGGCACATTTAATTAGACGCGAGTTTTGCCAGGGACCACCTGGCTAGCTGCCCACGGGGCCGAAGGCTGCTCGCACAAAACGAAAAAATGCTAATGTCTCAGTACGACTCGATATAGCTTAATCCAACGCTAAGAAATCGCATCCAAATTGAGGCAGAAGGTAGCGCTATGAAGGTTGATGCACAAGTGTCGCAAGAGGCTTTGCTGGCTCACAAAGAACGGCGCCAGAGAATCGATATGTTGTCTCGGCGGGCAAGGCTCCTTCATGGAAGAGACAGACTTCTGATGACGCTGTATCTGGAAAGAGGCAGCAGCTTCCGAGAAATCGCCAGGTTGGCGGGATTGAATGAAACGACCATCGCCCGCAGGGTACGCAAGCTCACACAACAGCTCCTGGATGATAGATACTTCCTCTGTATGCGACATCGAGACAGATTCACCTGCCTGGAATTGTCAATCGCAAAGGATTATCTTCTTTTAGACCTGCCCATGACAAAAATCGCTGAGCAACGTGACCTGAGCTACTACCAGATACGCAAAACGGTAAACAAAATCTGCTGGATTACCGCGACAATCCAGGACAATGTTCGCCGCCAAATCCCCCTAACTGAGGCAGGCAACTAAATGTCCAACTACAGCATATCAAAACAGTTTCCCTGGCGTGGGACTATCACCGGCAAGGTCGCACAGGTATGTCGGATGTTTGGCTTGACAGTCGACAGACTCAAAGCAAATGCTGTCACGCACAATTGTCAGATCGAGATAAACGATGGTGACATCGTGTACATAACAGGGCCGTCGGGTGCGGGCAAGAGTGTTCTGCTGAACGAACTGGAAAAATGTGTGCCACCGGCTGGGAGAACTAATCTGGCCCAGATAGAGTTGCCCCGTGACAAGGCATTGATAGACTGCATCGATGGCGATTTGTTGACCAGCCTTAGAACGTTAAGCATCGCAGGTTTGAACGATGTTTTTTGCATTCTAAATCAGCCTGCGAATTTAAGTGCCGGCCAAAAATACCGCTTCCGTCTGGCGGAAGCGCTGGCATCGAAAAAAAGGTTTATCTTCGCAGACGAATTCTGCTCCGAGCTGGACCGTGTCACCGCAGCGGTTATTTCATATAACATACGCAAATTCGCCAAGCGGACCGGCGTGACATTCATTCTCGCTTCCTGTCACGAGGACATCCTGCTGGACCTTGTACCGGATGTTCTGGTGGTAAAGGAACTCTCCGGCCCCACACAGGTCATCTATAAAAGGCTTAGCCTTAAAGAAACTGAAGGTAATTGGTGACTGGTAAGTATTTTCCAGTTTCTTGGGAACCAATTACCAAACAGCGTACTTATGTCGACATGCTCCATCTGTAAAAAACTCGATATTGTCCCCGGCTGCATCGATGACTACAAACGGCTGTCGCACTATCACTATCGTGACAGTCGCCTGGGGCCTTTCACCAATATCTTTGCCATGAAGTCCCGCACAAGATTGCCGGGTCTGCTCTGTGACGAGCCGGTCGGAGTCATCGTCTATTCGCTGCCCACGCCCGGGGCGCAGCTTCGCAACGTAGCTACCAATGGCTTTTTCGCCGGCTTCGACCGCAAAACTCAACTGGCACTTATCAATAAAAATATTCGCTGCATAAGCAGAGTTATAATCGGGCCTCGCTTCAGGGGCCTGGGCCTGGCGGCCCGGCTGGTCCGCGAAACCATGCCGCAAGTAAACATGCCCATCATTGAGGCGCTGGCTGTGATGGGTGCGCTCAATCCCTTCTTTGAAAAGGCGGGAATGAAGGCCTACATTGCGCCGCCTCCTGCCCGTTGTGCGGAATTGATTGAGGCATTCAGCTTGGTTGGAATCCAGGAAAATCAACTCATCGATGCCCAATGTGTCAGGCGAAAGCTTGATTCGCTTCGCTGGCCAAAGGCTGATTTTATCGAGAACCGAATCAAGATATTCTTACAGACTTACGGCAGACGTCGCGGCATGCCACCGAGCATCGAACGAATCAGCTTTGTGCTAAGCAAGCTCACCTTACGCCCGGTCTACTATATCTGGTTCAACGGGAGCCTGGCACTTAGAAATATTTAGCACTCCATTTTATGCGGAGTTTCAGCTCTTAAGGAAGGTTTCAACCACTATGACAAACACGATTAAATCCATACCGCTCGAAAGATTGCTGCCACATCCGGACAATCCCAACCGGATGAGTAAGGCCAACTTCGCAAAGCTCGTCCGCAATATCCAGCACACTAGCCGATATGAGCCGTTGGTAGTCAGGCCGCATCCGCAAAGGCCCAGCTACTTTCAAATCATCAACGGTCATCATCGACACCAGGCACTTCTGAAGCTCGGATACAAAACGGCCGACGCGGTGGCCTGGGACGTTGACGACGCTGAAGCTGAGATACTACTTGCCACGCTCAATCGCCTGGCTGGTTCCGATGTGCTGGACAAAAAACTGGCGCTACTTAAAAAGCTGACCAGCCGAATGCAAACTGCCGAACTGGCAAAACTGCTGCCGCAGAGCGCAAGCCAGCTCGAACGACTCAC
>CAYSPM010000037.1:0-19603 GCA_964432925.1 uncultured Pirellulales bacterium
AAGGGACGCCTTACGGTGCGCTCGGAATGACAGTTTTTTAGGTTTTCAACAGAGCCAGTCTATATGTTAGCAATTCAGAAATTTTATGCGCCTGTTATTGCAAGACTGCACGAATATTATTTTCCGACTACTGCAGCAATAGGAAATATCCATATTTTTTTCATATACGTCCGAAAATACGTCTATTATCTATCCTGTGGTATCAATAATTGGGTTTAATTGATGTACATTTTTCTATATTTTTCTTGACTTTCTTTCTTCAGCATGATAGTGTTTTTTGAAACATAACTCCGAAAGGAGGAGGCCACTTCAGTTAAGTACAGGAGGGTGGCACTTATGTTATGTTTAGGACAGGAGGGTGTTCCGTAGGGATACGGGGAAATGCGAAACAGCAAGGATAGTATAATAGTTGGTGCACTGTTGCTGTCTGCATGTGCAGCGGTTTGTAGTGTTCCAACAGTCGTCCAGACTGGCAATGACTTTGTCGTTGACAGTATTTTTTTGTCCACATCTGAACTTAATACCTCTCATACTCAGTTAAGCGATATTGTTGCAGCACAAGATTCTTCTCTGGCATTCTTATCAACCAACGCACTTGCTTCTCTCGAAAGTTCAGTCAACCTGCACAACTCAACCGTTAACTCTGCCACGTCCCTGACCGCTGTGCCGGGAGCACTATTTATGGTCCTGGCTGGATTTTTTTGTATCTCGTTTGTCAGAGACCGCAGGTTTTGGTTTGCTATGCTTTTTGGCTTGGCGTCGCTCGGACAGGATGTATTCACTGCGTTGCCACATTGGGCGTGGCAAGTGCGTAGCAAACGGAAAATTGAACGCTACGCTCCAAATGCAACTTATGCGTCAGAGCTTGAGGATTCAGCCAATCTTCGCAGTTATATTGAAGGCATGTTAGATGGAGTACTGAGAAATACGACGTTATTTTTAACCTGCAACAATGCGCAGGATAAACTCGACCAAATACGCAGTTCACGATAAGCAATACGCAACACGAAAACGTCGGCTGGCTGCGAAGAAAAAATGCATTGTAGCATTTAAATGTCAAGCGCGTTTGATTATTATTTGTCTGGGCAAGTAGGAGAGAGGATCACAAGGAGGTGATCTATCTCCTACTGCCTGGAATTTAAAAACTCTTTTATAATTAATCCCACACTCAAGGTATGAAAGAACCCGTTTACCTAGCCGGAGTGAAGGACTCCCTACAATCGATTATGCCTAATTTCGACGCAGAAAGAACATAAGGATAGTAGTTATTTTAATGAACATTAATTTTGTCGGTATACTTAAATGGCTCTATTTATCTATCACATGGAGGGATTTCGCCACGTACCTATTCCGTCCCACCATAAGGAAATGTAATCTATAATCGGCTGGTGTTCACCTTTCCGTTCTGATACTGTAAGTGCCATATTCCGGAGTTGTCGCATACAGCCCAATCCACCAATTTGCCAAGCGTGGGCACCAATGCTAACAGCTTCCTGTTCAGCTTGTTTAAAATTTCCCCGGTCTGTTGCCAGCAGGTCTGCAAGTTTTTCAGCTTGCGGTTTCAACAGCCCTTCCCAATGAGCTCGGTCAGCCTCTTCCTTTCTGAATACCTTTGCCAGCAAGCGATCACGGTTTCTACGCTTCGTTTCTCGTTCAGCCGCGATTCGCGCCAGTCTCTCAGCACGATGCCTGCGGCTGGCAGGTCCTAATGTCTCAAGCATGCCGGTCGCTGGATCGACGACGACCCAAACCAGAAAAGTTGTACCGAGCGTGCCCAGGGTAACGCCGAGTCGGAACTGACTGGCACTACTGGCACCAATCATACCAAAACAGCCAGCCAATCCACCCAAAAACGGAGCAGCAACGTAAAAAGCCATGTAGTAGTTTGTGCTCGTTAGCGGATGTTCTTTTGCTATGATTTGGATGCCGCCAATCCCTCTATAGATCGCAAACAAATATATACTCACCAGTAGAAAGACAATCAGTGCCGAATGTCCTGATAAAGAGAAAACGAACCACCAGTTGAAGCCTGCTTGTCGTAGTGCCAGTACCAGAATATAGCCCATACAGACGACGAACCAGACCGTGCTGGCTAAATGGACAGATCGTAGAGTTCGTTGTGTAGACATAGGTATCTTTTCACACAACTACTACTTCTCTAGTTGTGCAGCCTGTATCACAGCGTCGAATAGCAGCCAGGTTATCTTTAGTAGCCGCCACCATAGTAACCACCACCACCATAGGGAGTTCTGCCTTCAAGGCCTCGTTCCACAGTGTAATACCCCGAAAAGGCTCGTGCAATTGGTCGTATCATCTCCTCAATTATCATGGCTAGCGCTGCTGGTATGGTCGGTGGCACGTATACTATATCACCTTGTTGCAGCAGCACATCCTTGCGAAGATCACCGTGGACGGCCATACGTTCAAAGTCGACTTCGAACACTTTAGATCTTAGTTTTTCATCTGCTGAGGGTCTTATGACCTGGACTCGCTGCTCCCAGGCCATAGGATTAGGAGATGCTTCAGCAAGAGCTCTCAGCACCGTATCCCTGCCGGTATAAACTCTTGGGCCAGGCCTGTTAACCTGTCCCAAAACATAATATACATTGCTTAAATACACAGCGACACGGACATCGATTGGTTTGTCCCCGGGAAGCGTATATAGATCCGCTGCTTTTTCTTTTATCAGTTCTGCTATTTCTGCAGGTGTTTTTCCCGCTGCCTCTATTTCCCCCAGGGCCTCAAAAGACACTTTTCCATCTGGTCGAATGCGCTGGCGTTGCAGGTGGATTTCCGCAACTCTAGAACAATGCACCACAATTTCATCAGGAGGCTGTAGAATATATTTCTCAGCGGTCACATTAACCTCATAGGGCTTGAAGAAGGCCTGGATGTCTTTAGGACGGGACGAGAAGCAACCTGTCAACCCAAAGATGACAGCCGACATAGCTGCCGCTTTTCCTAACCTTGCGGGCTTCTTTGCCATTACGATATTCCTTAAATAATTAAGCTTTTCACCGCAACAAATGGTTATCTGTCTTGCCTGTTTATTTGGCGTACACCAATTTCACTAAACTATAACTATCATCGTACTTTACGTCAAGTTTCTTGACAATTTTTTGGACCTTACGTCGATAATACTTTGGCAGCCGTTTCCGGTGGATGTCACTGCGGTTTCTTGTCTTTCACGAGATTAGCGTTCCTTTCAGATTTAATTTGACGTGCTGAAAATGGATTTCACAGCAACGCTCAGTAGCAATGGATGCTTTGTCTGATTAATATATTTTAACTCTGATGAATGCTGACGTTGTTGCTTTAAAAAAGACGTTGCGGATGCTACTCAATGCAAGTAGATTATATTTAGAAACTTGTGGCAAAGAAACTGCAGAGATCCTCGCTGTAATAGATGTCGACATACACACGAGGCAATAGACCGTAATTTATGCCAGATAGATATCAAAACAGATAATGAAAATCATAAAAGCAATATCGGACTTTCATAAAATAAAGCAGGGTTGTGTGCTCACCATAGGAAATTTTGATGGCGTACATCTTGGGCATCAGCGGATTCTCAAAGCAGTTCGTAAAATCGCTGAACAAAGAAACGTGGAATCTGTTGTAATGACTTTCGAGCCACACCCTGTAGCTATCTTGCACCCCGAAAAGGCTCCTCGTGTTTTGACACCATTAGCTCTGAAAATAGACCTTTTGAAAGATTACGCTGATGACTGTGTGATTGTACTGGAGGATAGTAAAGACTTACTCAGCCTATCCCCTGAAGACTTTATTGACAAGCTCTTGATACAGACCATTAAACCATCCCTAATCGTTGAGGGTGAAGACTTCAATTTCGGAGTTGACAGACAAGGCAATGTGCAGACTCTGAAGGACCTGGGAGCGGAGAAGGATTTCGAGGTTGCTGTTGTACCGCCAGAAAAGGTTCAGCTCGCGATGGGCCAGAGTATTAGAGTATCGAGTACGATGATACGCTATATGCTTGAAAGCGGCCATGTCTCTGACGCTGCTGTAGCTTTGTCACGTCTATACCGCCTTATGGGACGAATCGTCCCTGGAAAGGGAAGAGGTAAACAACTTGGTTTTCCGACGTTGAATATGCAAAAACCTGAACAGGTCATTCCTGCTGAGGGTGTTTATGCCGGTTTTGTCGAGATTTCCGATTCTGAAGAGCAGCTCCTGCAAGAGCAGCAGAGAATCCCTTCCGTCTTCAGCATAGGACAAGCTCGAACATTCGCCGATGAGTATCCGCTGCTGATTGAGGCACATTTACTGGTAAAGCAGGTCGATAATATGACCGATAAATGGATGGCGATGGATTTTTTGGGGCGGCTGCGTAGCCAGCATAAATTCAGTACACCAGAGGCCCTTGCCAAGCAAATCGCAAAGGACTGCGAAACAGCGAAGAAGATACTAACAGACAAACAGCAGTAACGCGACCTTGTGATTGGTTGGCTAAGCGTACCGGAGACTGAATTAGCCGGACAGGAGTATGTCTTTTTCAAAATCCTTCAAAGTCCACTGGAAGTCACTAAAAACAAAATTCAAAGCCTTGATTCTACTTTTAGGTTTTCTGGCTGCCACGATTACTGTCTGTGGTTTCATAGTCAGTAGTATCAGGTGGTTCCAGAGCGACTGGAAGAAGAGCGATGCATATATCTGGCTGTTTCAGCAACACAGAGATGTCATTCCTCTGATGGTAATTAACACCGGCGCTGCAGTATTGATACTTCGCCGTTGCCGGATGGCTCTCAAACGAAAACGCAAACTGCACTGGAGTTTGGTATTCTTGTTGGGTTGGGGAATTCAGATCATGCTGTCACTGCCTGCTGGTATCTGGCAGGGGATTAACAGTTGGTCGTATTTGCCTATAAATGGGACTCCACTTTGGTCCAGGATTCTAACACCACTTACGAACTGGCCTTTTAATGCCGGAGGTTACACTGTTAGGTGCGTATTCGATTCTACAGTGGGCTTTTATAGCAAGCTTCTTCCAGAACGCCTTGGTGATATCCTCGGCAACACGCCTTATTTCGCCGCACTCGTTCTCGTGCAAGGATCCATCCTTGCAGCAATCCTCACAATAAGATATAAACAGCACAGGACTCTGCTGGGGTACGTCACGATAGCTTTGGGAATCTTGTTTCTTGTGAATTCCCTATTCGGCTTAAGTCTTTCATGGCCTAAGATTTAACTGCTGTTCTTATCAGCCGGTATCTTACAAAGTGTACCTTGCTGGCCACGCATAGATGTATCTCGCTCTTGTGCATTGATTCGTTTTTAACACTGCTTGCAGGTTAGCCTTTCAATGCAGATTTAGCAATATGACCTAATTGGTTCTTGTTGGCTTAACAGGTATCTGTACTTGCAATTGTGTTTGCTTTCAGATATAAAAGTCGAAAGACATTGGTCGATTGGCTTATATTATGCCTGGGAATTTTATTCCTGGTAAATTCTTTCGCCAATATAACTTGGTTCTGGGCTGGAACATAAACAGGCCAAAAACAAAGAATATACTGTAATAGGTGAAGCGAAAAAAGATTTCGCTTGGACTTATAGAGGAGATTGTCATGAAACATAGAAGTTTGGAGAGTCCGGCAGGTACGGCAATTGTTCCAGGCAGAACTCTGCAGGTATTGTTCTGTCTTATTCTTTTAGTAGGAGCAGTGGGGCAAGCAAACGCTGGTTGGGAGCTGGTTAGTGAAATTCTAAGCGGGATTAAAGCGCCACAGTTTCCAGATCGAGAGTTTAACATTACCGATTATGGCGCAGTCGGGGATGGCCAAACTGATTGCACCGAGGCTTTCACCAAAGCAATATCAGCCGCCCATGAAGCTGGCGGTGGGCGAGTAGTTGTTCCCGCTGCTACATTTCTCACCGGAGCGATTCACCTTAAGAGCAACGTTAACCTACATGTTTCAGAAGATGCTGTTATTAAATTCTCAGTGGATCCTAATAATTATCTTCCGCCGGTTTATACCAGATTTGAGGGCGTTGAGTGCATGAGCTTTTCACCTTTAATCTATGCCTACGAGCAGGAAAATATTGCCATAACAGGCCAAGGGACGCTCGATGGACAGGCCAGTGATGGAAATTGGTGGCAATGGAAGACAACTCAACGCGAAGATGTTAAAGCTCTGCGGGATCAGGGAGAGGCAGGCGTGCCGGTTAAACAGAGAGTTTACGGTAATAGCAAAAAATTAAGGCCCAACATGATTCAGCCCTACAAATGCAAAAACTTTCTAATGGAAGGAGTGACAATCAAGAATTCTCCAATGTGGCATATTCACCCTGTACTTTCAGCAAACATCATAGTTAGGAATGTAAAAGTGATTGGCCATGGTCCCAACAACGATGGTTGCAATCCTGAATCGTGCAGGGATGTCCTAATTGAAGGTTGTTACTTTGACACAGGGGATGATTGTATTGCTATAAAGTCGGGCAGAAACAACGACGGCAGACGGGTGAATGTGCTAAGTGAGAATATTATCATACGAAATTGCCAGATGAAAGATGGACATGGCGGAGTTGTGATCGGCAGCGAAATGACAGGGGGCGCGAGAAATATTTTCGCAGAGAACTGCACAATGGACAGCCCAAATTTGGATCGAGCGCTACGGATCAAAACTAACTCGGTTCGCGGTGGAACGGTCGAAAATGTCTATCTAAGGAATGTCAAAATCGGCCAGGTTGATGAGGCGGTGCTCAAGATCAACTTTTATTATGGAGAGGGTGATACCGGCAACTATCCTCCGACAGTCCGTAATATCAATTTGGAAAACGTCACCAGCGAAAAAAGCAAATACGCTTTGTTGATTAGAGGTTATGACCGTTCGCCAATAACCGGTGTCTGCCTGAAAGATTGCACGTTCAATAACGTTCAGAAGTCTAACGTGCTCGTTGGAGTTAAGAAGCTCACTTTGCAAAAAGTGAAAATCAATGGCGAGTTTCAAAATAACACTGTCGAGGAAGAAGCTGTCCCTGCTGGAAGTCTATAATGAATAGTGATGATCTAAACAAGGCCATTGAGCTAATTGACAGTTCGCATTCTGTCCTGATTACTACCCATAACAGACTGGATGGTGATGCGTGTGGATGCGTTATAGTTATGAACGATGTGCTCTGCGCTCTTGGCAAAAAAGTAAAGCCTATCTTGCCATCACCAGTTCCGCAATGGTATGAGTTTCTTTTTGCAGAGAAACTTCCCATTCTTGGCAAAGATGTTAGCTTGCAGCAGTTAAAGAATAGCCAATTCGGCAGTTTTGACCTTATCGTTATTGTTGATACCAACAGCCATAGTCAACTGGGCGATTTTGACCAATATCTAAAGCAAGTCAATATACCCGTGCTTGTAATTGACCATCATGTTACTGCAGATGGGCTTGGTGACATTGAGATAGTCGATCCCACTGCTGCAGCGACAGGTCTTATTATTTTCGACCTTCTAAAACACGCAGGTTGGACAATAACGGAGAAAATGGCTGAGGCATTGTTCGTAGCAGTAGCAACTGACACCGGCTGGTTCCAGTTCAATAACACCGACAGCAGGGCTTATCGTGTCTGCGCAGAGCTAATCGACGCCGGAGTCAAGCTAACACAAATTTATGACGAACTATACCAGAATTTTTCATACTCACGTTTTCGCTTGATGGTCGCAATGTTAAACAACCTCCAGCTTCATTTCGATGGTCAATATGCTGTTCAGTACATATTACTAGAGGATTTCGAAAAAACTGGAGCAAGCTATGAAGATACTGAGAACCTTATCAACGAATGTCACCGTATAGGCACGGTCAAGGTCTCAGCGTTGTTTATAGAATTGAAGGATGGCCTAATTAAGTGCTCCTTGCGCAGCAGGGGGGCTATAGATGTATGCCAAATCGCCGCTAAATTCGGCGGGGGGGGGCATAAAATGGCTGCCGGTGTTCACCTGCCCGGCCCACTAAATAATGCCAAGCGACTGATTTTCGAGCAGGTTCGTCAACAGTTATTGGGGATTTCAGCAGGGTGATTTTTCTAAATTCATTTTGGACAGATATAGAAAGGACTCTCCCCCTCTTCGTTAGGCAGAAAGGCCTCTTCGAGGATCGCTAATCCCAAGCTATTATCAGCAGGGATCCAGAATTCATCATCGATTCTGCGAATGAGCTTGCCTTTGCCCCATTTCTTTGCACCACTGATGTGAGCGTCATTAGTGTTGACATTGTCACTTTGTTGGTTTGTGGAGTCGGATTTTTCCAGAAAGGCTATGAATCGCTCTGATTCGCTTGCGTTATTAGAGTAGGCGAGGACGTATGCCCGTACCCCTGCTAACTGGCCGTTCGGAAGCGGCCCCGATGGTGCTTCTATAGGCGGTGTCATGCCCTTTGTCGCCGTGAACAGTTGGCCGGTATTAAGGTCGTAGTACCACTCTTTCTCAATGGGTTCGATTGTAATCGTTTTCTCAGGTAGCAACTGCAATATGGCAACCGTCAGAAGAACTAAACTCGAGGCTGCGGTTGTAGCTATGACTGCTTTAGGATTTCTGTTGACCCACTTTCGTACCACCAGCTCCTGCCATCTGTACTGCATCCGCTCCCACTTGCGATAAAGTTCAAACCGAAGCCAGTCAGGTGGTCTAAATGACATCGTGATATTCCTTTTGCCGGTCTTGCCATGAAACAACGAAGCTGCGCTAAACAGTAGCTCTAATGTTGCAGCCCCATAAGCAATTGGACCATTCGCTCAAGATCGGGATTATTCTGCGATATATCCTCATCGCTGCGTATCTGCCAGTTCGCCAGAGCAACCGTTCGTGGGTCTTTGTATTTGAAGTACTCGCAATGGCCATCGGCGAAAGAAAGGTTGCAGCCGTTGCTATGTCTTGCTGTTATGTTTCTACTATCTCTGTAGAACCATTCAGGCGACACTGCATCAATTTGCTTTACAGGACAGAAAGAGCCCTCTATCCATTGGACCTTGCTGGTCGAGTCGATAAAAACCATCTTTTGGCCTGGCCTGGAAATTTCACTCCAGATTTTAAATGGATTTATATTATCGTGCTCACAGTTGCAGGTCTTACCGTTCATTGCTCTGGATATGGCATAACTTCGCAAAAGGTCGGTCGCATCACTTTCGCACTTGTATATATTCAGGGTGTGTTCTGTGTAAGGCCATAAGACGCCGTTTTCGATTGCTTCTTTGGTCCCACCGATGTCGTTACTGGGAATAACAGGCCCATCGGCGACCCAATGATTTGCAGGTGGGACATCCCAGTCGGTATCAGCCGAGCACAGCCTGTCGTCATTGTCCATAGCATACATAATCCATCCTTCGGTCAAGTTTCGTATGTTAGCAAGGCAGACGACACGCTTTCCTTGCTCACGAGCACTTGTAAGTGAGGGCAGAAGAATAGACATCAGTAATGCCATTATGGATACGACAACAAGCAGCTCCATGAGAGTAAAACCCTTATAGCTAACTCTGCTGCTTAAGTATTGTTGTTTGACCATTTTTTTTATCCTATGCTTAAATTTTGAAAAGGCGATACTGTACTTGATAGCAGTCAAGAAGCAATTATATATCAGCCTTAATGCCAGAGCAAGTAAAGTACACGTTATTTGCCATGGCTTTGGGTATCTCCCCAGTAGTGCAGCAGTAGATGTAAATTTAATCGTCGCCAGGGTTCGGCGGTGGCGTCCACGCAATGGCCGCAGGTGACTCGGTGGGCGAGGGATAAGGCCGGGAGTGGAAAGACTGACGGAGGAAGCACGGTGAGTCTCGAGTGGGAGCGAGAAGAACGGCTGGCAATGCGAAAGTACGGCATTACCGATATTCGGCTGTTCTTCGAGAACGACCCGCGATTTCTGGACCAGTTCTGCTAATTCAGTTTCCCAAGTGTCGGTCTTACCTGCACGATAATTGTGCGGATTTTACAAGCTATTTTGGTCTATATTTTTCGCGTATTTTTATTGACAACAATGTCCAAAATGTTTTTATAGGATATTGATAGCTTTATAGGAGACGGAAAGTAACTGCGGAGAAATGCAACTTTTGGACCAATTTGCCTAATTTTGCCGGTAAATACCGGTACGTATAGTGTGCGCTGTATGAAATTTTTTAACAATTTTAGGAGGGAACAATATGCAATTCTATTAGGCGTGATTTTTCGTAAACATCACTACGTTAGAGTTGGTGCGCATAGTGTGTGCCGTTAATCCCTAACGGGGTAAATATTAACAGTTCCCTGCGTATGCAGGGACAACCCCCGCTGGAGTTTATCCCACACCCATTCGGCCTTGCTCAGGGCAGGCTGTGATGCGGGGCGGGGACAAGATTTGGAAGGGAGAAAAAATGGAAGCGAAAAAGAGATTTTTGGTTATTTTTTTCCTACATTTTCTTTTACATAACCAGTAGCAACAGTGAATTTGCAGTTAGTTTAACCATTTGAAATTTTGACGCAGATGGTTTGTTTTGCGCCATATTGAGAAGAGAGGGGTTGCCTATGAGAAAAAGCGAATTGCCGTAAAGTTTGTATGTATATATGTATAGAGAAGATGCAAACGCAAGAAGTATTGTTTCTGATGTTTTATTTCTATCAGTATAATTGTCAACTTTTTTAGGAGGTAGAATTATGATTAAGAAAGATTTTATAAGGTTAGTAGCTATAATGTTTGTTCTTATTTGTAGCGGTCTCAGCCTAACGACGGCAAATGCGCAGACTTATCCCGTCCTCAAGCTGGATTTTAGCCCCAGCAACGTTGAGGCACGCACGGAGCCCGGCTTTACTTCTTTTACTATCGCCGATAGTGGCTCGGTGGTTGATGGTATTACAATTGAACTTGCCGGCGAACTCAATGCACGCTGGCGCGGCGAACCAGCCGGAATACCTTACGAGCTTATCTATCGTGATTTCATCTACGCGAGGCCTGGTGGAATAACAGCAACCTTATCTGGGCTGGAGGCTAATAAGGACTACGAAATCACTATTTATGTATTTGACACAGGAAGCGCAGGTGACCGGATCGCGGACGTGAATGCCAACGGAGTATATTGTCTCACGACTTTTACCAACAGTGGGCAACCACCAGGGGATGAAGATGACAACGCTTATACGGGCATAGCTCAGGCAGACGACGCCGGTACGATCGTCTTGGAATACTTTCCTAATGAAAACACCGTTGAGCAATCGGGCGAGAATAACCCATACGCTTTTGTCAATGCCTTGGTGATCTCTTCACTTGCCCCGATAACATATGCTACGAATCCCAAACCGGACAATGGGGCCTCATGTGTGGACCCCAATGTGGTCCTTAGCTGGAGTCCAGGTGTCACCGCAGCTTCACACGATGTGTACCTCGGCACCAATTTTAACGATGTGAACGACGGGGTCGGTGACACGTTCAAAGGTAGGCAAGATGTTAACAGCTATGATCCCGGCGGCCTTAATTCAGACACAACCTACTACTGGCGGATTGATGAGGTCAATGACGCTCACCCCGACAGTCCATGGAAAGGCGAGATCTGGAGCTTTACGACCGGCAGTGGGGGACTTGATCCCAACGAATACCGCCGCCGATACGAGCCGCCTACCGGAAATGACTTCGGTAATAATCCCACCTCCGGTGTTAATCTGGCTACCGGTGAATACAAGCAGACGGTGGTGGATACGTGTATTCCCGGTGTAGGACTCGATGTAGGACTCGCGCGGACAGTACGCTCGCAGATAGGGACAATACCTGATGCAGAAGCAAAGGAGGCTTATGTTGCAGTGAATTCGATACGTGTATACGGCTCTTTGGCCGCTAACAATGCGGAAGCGTCTCAGGCTGGCGCGACGGTGATGGGTGACGGCGTGGATATGGCCTACAATATCTTTCTGGAGCCCGCCGGGGATCACTTTATCCTGCATGACGGCACCGGGCGTCTGGACGCCTATATACTCCAGGCAGACGGCACCTGGGTGGCCCAGGGATTCTCAAGGGTCCTGACCAAGAATCCGGATGCCACCTATACCCTCACTTTCTCCGACAATGCAACCTGGAACTTTGCGGCGTTTGACGGCGGCATTTTTGAGGGCAAGATCACTACGCTTACGGATCGTAACGGCAATAGCATCCAACTGACCTATGACACCCAGGGACGTCTGGGCACGATAACGGACACACTCAATCGGCCTCTGACCTTTTCCTATACGATGAATGGCCAGATCGCCTCGGTCACGGACTGGGCCGATCGCACAACTACTTATACGTACTATCAGGCCGGTGAGACTGGCGGCGCGCCAGGCGATCTGAAATCAGTCACCACACCCGCGGTCATAGATACAGCCACGGGCAATGATTTCCCTAATGGCAAGACCAAAACTTATACCTACTCATGCGGATTTGCTGACGACCGTCTGAACCATAACTTGCTGACCATCACGGATCCGAGCGGAAGCGTCGTACTACAAAATATGTATTCCCCGGCCACGGATCCTGAAGATTTCAGCTTTGATAAGGTGATCCGCCAGGTTAAAGGCACAGACTGCATCACGGACATCACCTATGGCGAAGTTGAACCGTCGGCAGCCAACAACTACGCCACCAAAAAGACAGTGACTAATGATCCCATGGGCAACGTATCCGAACACTTCTATGACGAGTTCAATCACCTCCTGATGGTGCGTCAACACACAGGCAGGGCCGCGTCCGACCAGCCAACCAGCGTGGACCTAACGGCCAATCCCCCTGTGAACCCTCTGCGCGGGGACGATCCGTCGTACTTTGAGACGCACTACCAGTACAGCATTGAATCACTGGTTACACGCATCGATTATCCCAATGGCAATTATGTAATCAACGTATACGAGATGGACCTCAATCATGAGGCCTCCCAGCGCAGCCGGGCAAATCTGCGGGAAAGGCATCGCTATGCCGGTGCCCTGGCCTCCATCAGCGATCAAAATGAAATTGTCGAACAGTTTGAATACGACACCACCCATGGCGGGGGCTGCTGCGGATTCAACTTTGTAACCCAATACACGGACGGTAACGGCCATGTGACCCAACACGACTACGACGATCAGGGCAACCGCATCTCAACGACAAGGGTGGTGCCGGACGGCCCTGATGTGATCGAGCAGTGGGCCTATGACGGGCGCGGGCGACGCATCGCCCATATCTTATCAGACAACGGGGGCAATTATCAACGCCGCGATACAGTTAGTTATATCACGGATCCGGCAGATCCCAACTACGGACTGCGTGAGAGCACTACGGTGGATGCCGACACCTTGGCCCTGACCACCCACTATCATTACGATAGGTACGGAAACATAAGTCGTATCATCGATCCCATGAGCGGTGACACCCATCTTGTGTACAACCAGCTTAACCAGGTCGTGCGTAAGATCTCACCGGAGGTAACGGACGGCAGCGGCATTCGGTACACCACAGACACCATCTATGACGAAAACGATCGTATTGTTCGCGAGGATATCGAGAATCGTGACGATCAAGGCCAACTCGCAGCCAATCCCTACCTAACCAAACAGTTTGCATACGATATCCATGGCAATCTGATACGCAAGACCGAAGAAGTCGATCCCGACCATGACATGGTCACGGAATATCAATACAACAAGAACCAGCAGCTTACCCTGGCCCGATCCGGCGAGGCCGTCAATGGCAATCAACCAACCAACATGGTGCGTACATTTTATGATGAACGGGGACTTCTATATCAGACCATTCGTGCACAAGCCGATCCCAGCCAGAGCACAACTCAGCAGGATTACGATGGCAATGGCAATCTGGTGAGAGTCTTTCAAGGCCTGGAGGCCGAGCCTCGTACTACAACTTATATTTATGATGGATTTAACCGGCTGATCGAGATTGCAGATCCTATGGGCAATCAAACACTCGTTAACTTCGACGCAGCAGGAAACCAAACACGGACCCGGATTCTGGGTGAATTGATCGACATGCCTGGCGCTGATGGAAACGTCCGCCTATCTGAATCAACCAATGAATACAATGCGTTGAATCAACTGACCAAAACTCAGGAAGCCTTCTTTAATCCCTACACCGGCGAATCAATCGACGACGGCAAGGTAACTACTGAGTACGAATATAATGTCAATTCCCAGGTTACAAAAGTTACCAATGACAAAGGTAGTGAAACGCTCTATGCGTACGATACAGCCAACCGCAGAAGCGTTGTGCTTGATGCCAAAGGTAATAAAGCAACTTACTGCTACGATGAAAACTCTAATCTAACCTCTGTTACCACGGAGGATAAATCGGACCTTGGTGACCCCAATGAGGCTTTTGTTACGACTTACGAATACGATAATCTGAATCGACTTGTCAAGACCGTTGACAACGCAGGCAACACTACTGAATACACATACGACTCCCGCGGCAATCGCACTACGGTCATTGATGCAAAGGGCACCGTCACTCGATATGAGTACGACGGCCTCAACCGGTTGACTCAAACCGTGCGGGATATGGACGCTGATGGTGCTGACCCCAAGGATTCAAACGATATCGTCACCACGCAAACCTGGGACGATAACTCCCGTTTGACCGGTAAGGCAGATGATAAAGGCAACACGACCAGCTATGAGTACGACCCGCTGAATCGCTTAATCAAGAGGATTTATGCCGATGGCACCAGCAGGCAGGCCAGCTACGATGTCCATAACAATCCGATTCAGACTACCGACGCTGCCGGAAGCGTGGTTGACTATACGTACGACGATTTGAACCGCCTTATCACGAAAACTGTCAGACCGGGTGCAGGCGTATCCAATGACACGACCTTTGAAGACTATCAGTACGATAGCCTGTCTCGGCTGATTTATGCCGAAGATGATGACTCTGTCGTAACGTTCAGTTACGACTCGGTTTCAAATGTTACCGAAGAGACGCTCAATGGAGAAAATACGGCTTGCAGCTATGATGGCCTGGGCAACAAGCTTTCGTGCACCTATCCCGGTGGGCGCATCATCGATTACACCTACGATGCCTTGAACCGCATAGAGACAGTCTCAGACGCGGGAGGCTCAATTGCAACGTACAACTACTTTGGTCCACGGCGGATCCAGCAACGCGACTACTTCAATAATACGTGCGCAAGCTACGACTATGACAATGCACGATGCATTATTCAAACGACTCATACACACGACCCGGGAGGCACTCCGACCATTATTGACGACCGCACCTACGACTGGGACCAGACGTACAATGTTGTCCAGCGAAAAGACGTCCGTGCCGGCGGGCCGCAGCTTACCCACGATTACACCTACGATGCAATCAAACGCCTCGTCCATACAACAGTTACCAACACTGTCCCGGTCGTTGTTCGCGATACTGATTATGACCTCGACGGCGTCGGCAACCGCACGACTGTTACCGGCTCGCCCGACCCGGGTGTTTACACTATGGATAATACCACGCCCGAGCCGGCCGATGACCAGATGAACCAGTACACCACCACCTCGTTCGACGGTCGTCTCTATGATAAAAACGGCAACCTTACCACCATCGACAACGGCCTGCCTACCCAGAAGGACCTCACATACGACTACCGCAACCGCATGGTCGAAGTCAGCGACGCCGGCACCGGCCAGATTCATACCTACTCCTATGACTGTTTCGGTCGGCGAATACAGAAGGTCGTCGATTCCACAGGAACACCGCAGACAACGATTTACTTATACGACCGCTGGCAGGTTATCGAAGAGCGGGATGGCGGCACTACACAGGCAACTTACGTCTACGGCAACTATTTCGATGAAGTCCTCAATATGCAGCGCGGCGCAAATGATTGCTACTACCACGTCGATGACCTGTTTAACGTAATGGCTGTTACCAGTGCGGCCGGAAACGCCGTCGAGCGCTACGAATATGACGACTACGGCTGGCCTGTTGACCCAACAACCCTGCTGCCCATTAGCGGCTCGCCATCGGCCATCGGCAATCCGTACCACTTCAATGGCAGGCGCTACGACCCGGAGACCGGCCTCTACTATTACCGAACAAGGTATCTCGACCCACAAGCCGGCCGATTCACAACACGAGATACAATCGGTATCTGGGGTGACCCCACTAACCTTGGCAATGGTTGCAGCTTTGTGTGCAACAAACCCACGGCTCGTATAGACCCCTTTGGTCGTGGTGTTTATCCCGTTGACTTCGAAGGCGCTAACGGTGGGGGGGTGAAGAAACCCAAACCCCTACCCTGTGTCATGTGCGACTATGCTGAATGGATAAAGCTTCATAAAACGTATAATCCTTGGAGTCCAAGAATCTCAGGCGGCGACCCCGGTGGCGGGGTAGTGGATGGGGACGACGACTTGGATTATGCGACAGCGGGACCCGGTGTTTATCCAATGGCCCCCGGCGACGGTGTCTATCCGATAGAATACGAAGGGAAGGCAGCAACAATGGCCCCCGGCGACGGTGTCTATCCGATAGAATTCGAGGGGCGTGCAGCAACCATGGCCCCTAGCGATGGTGTCTATCCGGCAGAATTCGAAGGGTCATCGAGATCTGTGGCAGCAACCATGGCCCCCTGTGGCGGTGTCTATCCGGCAGAATTCGAAGGGCTTGCCCCAGGCGGCGGGGTAGCGGACGGGGACGACGATTTGGATTATGCGACAGCGGGACCCGGTGTTTATCCAATGGCCCCCGGCGGCGGTGTCTATCCAGGCAGAATTCGATTTATTTCAGCAATCGGGGTCCCAGTTCTCTTCGATGAATGGCAAGAACGGGACGTCGCTCCATATTGCAACCCAGAGCGAAAATTAGCTAGGCAATTCAAAAGACAAAAGAGAAAAGCGAAGAGGCATCAGAATTACTAAGTGAGATGTTAGTGTTTTGCCATTGAACATAGGTTAATTTCGGGGCCTGCACTTCGTGCAGGCCCCGAAATAGATTCTTACACAGCACCAGCGTGTCTCGTTCTGCTTTGCAGAAGCATTGACGATGCCATTTAAGGGCTGGCGTGTCCAGCCCTTTTTTTTGTCTGCGAAAAGGAATTCGGCTTGCCAAAATTACAAAATCTGCTTGTATCTTCAGGTCAATGTTTTGAAATGATTACATTTAGAAGGTAATCGAGCAAAGCTGGCCGCTAAGATAAACTATTAAACCAGTGCCTGTGCCGAATGTAGTTGGTATAGACCCCGATTTTATTGTGATTATTTCGGCACAAACAATATGGTCATGCGCCTGTCGGACATTCTGACCGGCCGTTCGACCTTGGCAATGTCCCGCATTGACTCGGCAATCTGATCAAGCATAGAGTACCCATGGTCCTTGTGCAACATCTGATGTCCACGGAAGAACACCGTAAATTGCACCTTGTGACCCTTTTCAAGGAACTCATGGGCGTGGGCAAGTTTGATATCCAGATCGTGCTTGTCGGTTTCGGGCTTGGTGGTACGGCCGTACTCGGGTCAAGGGTGACCGAACTGCTTTACTTGCTCTTGGAACGTGAGAGTTCAGAATGCACACGTCGGTCACAAAATGGCTGCCGGCGCTCATTTGCCTAGGCCTTTATAAAACGCAAAACAGCTTATATTCGATAAGATCCAAGAACAGCTTTGAAGATGCATGAATCATAGAAGCGAAGGGTTCACGGAAAATATAAGACGATAAATTTAGTCGGGAAATAGGGGAAATATGCGATTTTTTAGGAAAAGATCGAGATTTAAGGTGGTTTGAGTAGTTGTTAATAGTGATATTATAGAACTATAGCTTTAATAGCTTAAAAATGGGGGTAAAAACTCGCAAAAATTAACAAAAAATGACAAAAATGCGCAATTTTTATACAAAAACGAATAAAAATGAGCACTTTCTGAACCACTTATTTGGGGAAATTATAGATTTAGTATGTCGGATTTAGTGTTGCGTATATCGTATTGCGTATTGCGTACATGGTGATTAGTGAATGGTGGCTTGATGATCGATGCTGGAGCGAAGCGGAAGTCCGCTTGTGGCGGGCTGGATACTCGATACTCGAAAGTCAATCCCGTATACTCAACGCTAAATTCATGAGTCCTAATGCCTAAGATACTTAGGTATTCTTGTTATCTGAGGAATCCTTATTTGAATAAGCCAGGATTTCCCAGGTGCTGTTCTGCGCCCATTCGGCTGGGCTCAGGGTAAACTGTGAAGCATATCTCGATACTAGCGTATAGCCGGTAGCGTACAGCGTATTGAGTAACATAGAATTTACGGGTAAAATGAATTTGAGAATTTGAACGAAAAAAAGGTCCTTCTGTGGAATTTACCCCTTCAAATATGTTCAGGGCAGGCTCTGAGCGTAGTCGAAGGAAAACACATCCCCAGGGAACAGGAAGAACGCAGAGAAATAATTACAAAAAAGTACCCCCTATGGGGCAGGCGAACACCTTTAATTTTCACTAGGGTTGAAATTGCTATGTAGTCTTAAGACTAAAGGACTTGGCAGCATCATTGAATTCTAAAGAATTATTAAAAGGATTATTGGAATCTGAAAATCACTTGATTTTCAAAACAGTCAATAGCTACTTTTTGTTAGATTCTTATATGCTTATACGTAAAGCGCGTACGCGCTTTACGTATAAGATATTACAATGTTTAAAATAAATCCGCGAAGCGACTCCTTTAACACCGACCCAAAAAAGTACCCCCAATGGGGCAGGAGTATAACTTTAATTTTCACGAATTTTCAATATTATTTGCGTAAACGAATGTGCCGGAAAAGAATAGATAAACTTATTTCCCTTAATGGCCAGTTCTTTAACGACAGGAATATATTGCTCCTGTTTATTAAAAGTATAAACAGAACGAATATCATCACTATTAATTTCACTTACCGATGCATTTGCTGAGAAAGTGCCAGAACTATTAATGATTTCGGTACTAATGTCCTGCTCTTTATGACGGTTCACAACATTTATTATCACGGAATTTGTCTGCTTCGAATACACTGATGATACGTCCAGATAAGGGATGTTTTTATAAAAGTCGCCCGCATCGAACGTTTCGCATTCAACAAACACATCAAGTGACGTACCGAGGCAATTATTCGAGAATAATTTAAACGTGTAAAACAACGGCGTTTTGAACGTTGTTCCTTTTTCTCTGTCTCTTCCCAGAAGTGACGTGAACAATGTGTAGTTTGCCATTTTCACCACATCGGCGTGGCGGATAAAAGAATTGAGATACTGGGCGGATGCCAGCGTCGCTAAAAAACCTCTGCCGTGAGGAGCCCATTCATCAAACGAAATATAAATAGGCTTTTCTATTTTATATTTGGTCCTGACCAATTCGATTTGTGCCGCCGGTACTTTAATTTTCTCTTCAACGTCCATGGCACGCTGTCCCATGTAAACATAATAATCGTCGGAGTATTCCCAGTATCGATGTATGGATACATAATCAGCGACATCCCGCAGCTCGGTAATTACTTTCAAATTCCAATCGATCCATTTTCCGTGCGGATCGTAGTTCGACGATCCGCAGGAGATAAACGATATGTCCCTATCCGTATATCTCATCACCTTAGCGGCCTCTTTTGCAATTTTGCAGTAATCCTCCGCATTCTTGTATCCCATTATCCACGGCTCTCC
>CAYSPM010000038.1:0-19523 GCA_964432925.1 uncultured Pirellulales bacterium
AAAATAGACTCTATCGGTCGCCAGGTAACGGTTGGTATAACCGGCAAATATACCACAGTCCGCGATAGCTACGCCTCAATAATAAATGCCCTGGAGCACGCTGGCATAGCGCTAGGCTGTGATGTACAAATAAAGTGGATCGAGACGACAGGCGTTACCGACGACAATGCGACCGATAATCTCAGTGATGTTGATGGTATTATCGTCCCTGGCGGTTTCGGCACACGCGGCGCCGAGGGAAAAATCGCATGTATCAAATACGCAAGAGAGAATAATCTGCCCTACCTTGGATTGTGCTTCGGCTTTCAAATGGCTGTAATTGAATTTGCGCGTAATGTTTGTGGACTAAAAGAAGCTAACAGCACCGAAATCGAGCCTGACTGCGCAGAGCCTGTAATAGATGTGCTGCCGGAGCAGAAAAAAATTGAGGGCCTGGGCGGCAATATGCGGCTCGGCGGACAAGATATAGAACTGAAACCGCATACGTTAGCGTGGGAACTCTTCGGCAAGGCCAATTCGGTGCGAATGCGATTCAGACATCGTTATGAAGTTGATCCTCGTTATATCGAGCGATTGGAAAAGGCGGGCCTGGTCTTTTCCGGTAAGGCTCCCAATCAACCAATCATGCAAATACTCGAATTACAAGGACACCCCTTCTTTGTAGGTACACAGGCCCATCCCTGTCTTACTTCCAGGCCTATAAGGCCTCAGCCTATGTTTGTTGGATTTGTGGCTGCTGCCATGCAAAAACATTACGGCGAGGAACAACTTCCGGATGCGGTTCACGCTTGTACAAAGGTATGCGTTTAGCTGGCCAAGAGCAACCGTAGCTGTTAGGGCGCCTCGAGAGGCCTTGCTTTGATTTCTATTTGCTCTTTGAGCTTTTCTACTTCCTCCCGTAGACTTTTATTATCGCCCACATGCTGCTCGAGCTGCTCGAACATAGCCTTTAGCCTTTCGTTTTCCTGTCGAAGTTTCTTGATATCACCCATTATGACATCTAAGACGCCGGTTACCTGGTTTTGGATGTTCTTTTGTGATTTTTGCTGCCAGGCTTGTTTTTCTTTTTGACATTGATTTAGCCGGCTTTGCTTTTCTATGAGTTGCTCCTGGTGTAGCTGCTTCAATCTCTCGATTTCCTTCTCAAGTTCAGCCAACTCTTTTTTTAGTCTCATATTCTCGGCAGCTATGAGCTTGGTTCTTTTTGTGCCTTGTGACTGTTGCTGATAACAACCCGCGCCAGCCACAGCAATCAAGACAGCAAATGTTGATATAATTATTCCCTTAACTGGTCTTTTCATTTTGGGCATCCTTTCGAATATGTCCGTTTTTTTACTTAAAACCGGAAAGACTCATCTGTCACTATAGCACCAACCGCCCTTCTGTCAAGGCAGCAAAGTGCTAAATCATAATCAGTTCCGCGGGAGAAGAAAAGACCTTGGCGGCTCTTCGAATGAGTGCAATCAGCAGAAGGTGGCGGGATGTTTAGGTAGTTCGTCCTCGAACTATACTTCGCAATGGTTAGATATTCGATTCTTATTTGGACCAGTTACGTGCTATTAAAGCAAAATCCTTAAAGTCAACAACTCTGTCCCCAATGGGCTGTGGTACAATATCAGCAGGCAACACCAATCCTTTGGCTAGCCATTGATCCGTAAACGTTCGGATGTCCACGAAATCTATCCTGCCGTCAGCGGTGATGTCTCCGGGCTTTGCTGGAAACATGAGTCTGCCCACAGCATATCCGCTGGCTTGTGAGTCGTGTCCTGTCTCGGGCAAGACATGCAGTTCAAATAGAAATGGACTGTTCGGGTCACGGCTTCCTATCGCTTTGAACATGTGGTCTTTCTGTTCCATGGCATCATAAAAGTTAAATGCCTTATCAAGCGTACTTAGACCTTGCCAGGAAAGTTCAGGATGGTCCGGAGCTGTTTCATACTCTCCTACGGTCAGAATTAGGTTTAGATCAAGCATTGCCAAGAGCTTTTGGTCGAGGTCTCGCTGGCCGAGGGCGATACCACTGAAGTCGGTGATGACTGGGAAATTTTGTCTGAGGTTATCCATCTTAAGACCGTGAGGATAATCGATGTCGTATCGTGGAAAGGCAAACGTGCCGGCTGAAGAAGCCGCAACTTTATCCAATAGCTCCGGATAGAACATGGCAAACCGTACTACGAATTGAGCCCCTCCGGAATGGCCGTAAAGATGAAAACGCTCCCGGCACATCACATGCTGATTGAAGAACTCGAATATCTCGATGAGCTTCTGATCCGACCTGTCACCGTGCCAGTGATTCAAGAGTCCAACGAAATCCCATAGATAACGGTTCTTGATGATACGGCGATCTTTGAAATTTCCATGCTCATCGAAATCATCTGGCCGTACAGGAGTCCAGTTCAATATGGCATCAAATGCAGGGGCAACAATAACGAGATTCTCTCGGTCGGCGATGTCCTTGAATTGATGGATCCGGTGCATTGCTCCTGGCCTGTGCCAATCTCCTGCGCCGTGAATGCCGAATACGTACTGGGCTGTGTTAGGGTCGAATCCGTTAGGGATGTAGTAAATAACCTCGGTCCGGCCAATATATAGCCCTTCATGGATTCCCGTCTCAACTGAAACGTTGGGTTCGGTCACTTCCGGGAACACAAGGTCAATGTGGGTGCCGGCATATTCCCCTCGATAGCGCTGCTCGTCCATGCCTATCTTTTCGATCGCTTCACCAGGCTGCATCCCTTTGCGACCCACACAAAGATACGAGGTTCTGTAAGGCTGATTCAGAAGACCAATGAACGCTCCTATGCTAAGAAGTGCATCCTGGCCTCGCTGATCAAAAAAACTTTTCGGCTCATCTTTGGCAGCCACAAGCACTAAAGCCCCCTCCGGCAGAGCCTCAATATCTCGGGCAAGGCCTTCGCTAGCCCCTTCAAGCTGGTAGGTGTGATAAAACTCGTCAAACAAAACCTTATTGCCGAATAAAGCAACCACATACAGGCCTGCAGTGGCAGGACAGTTCGGGATGTCTTTGTAAAAGGTGTGATCACCTACGGCAATTGAGACCCGGTTTGTCGATGTAAAGCCACCGCTTATCAACTCAACATATGAAGTGTTTACATCTGCAGGTAAATCCGCCATCGCGATAGTGCAAAGTACCCCGATCACAAACAGCTTGATAGTGGTGCATTTCACCACCCTATTGTCTCCGAAAATTATATATCCTGACATAAAGTCCTACGTTTTAGCTCAAACAAAATCATTTAGTCTCACGCTTTTTCTAATTTTACTAAATTAACACCATTTATACAATTTGCTAATCTCACACGTTTATCACTTTGAGCGAGTCTTAAGAAACACGATTTCTTTCTTGGATAAATCTATTATAGGACTTACTCGGTAGATATGTTCCAGTATCTACGCTAAGCAAAACTGCCAGTTTTTCGATATCCTAATCTTCCTCTATTCACGAATTGAATTGGTTGCAGTTTCTAAATAAGACCATTAACTCTCATAACTATATGAATAGAATGTACTTAGATGAACTAAGTCTAAAAAATACAAATATCATAGCGTTTTAGTTATATGCACTACTAATATATATCTTTAACTCTTTTCTTTCTTCACCTCAATAGACAAACATCTTTTCGTTATTTTTTCCTTGATCTTCTTATATTTGAAGAAGTATCTGTTTCACGTGGAACAACGATAAACAAGAGGATTATATGCTAAATTTTTTAGAACTTTTTTGTAAATTAAATGTTGGTTTCATTTTTCAGTGCGACTGAAAACAAGCATTTTTTCCTTGATTCGCAGACCATAAATTATGGACGTTTCTTTGCGTCCCAATGAGTAAAATTCAAATTCAGAACATCTACAAATATGAACGTGTATAAAGAACTTAGCCTAAGCAGCTAATTGAGCAGGCAAGAAAACAGCATTAGACAAAATCGCCCTTCTTTTATAAGAGCTGTGTTACAAAAAAAAACTTATATTTTTCCTAATGCCAGGTTTTCTAAAGTTCATTATCAATTTTAATTAGCCAAACCAAGCATTTCTCATAATTCTTCTGTAGGCTTTCAAAGGCCACCACCTATATCGATTGATGCGAGAAGGCAATAGGGTATATTCGCTACATCTTATTAAGCAGTTCCATGTGAAGTTCCACGGACACATCCTGTTTCGCCTTCACCTACGTCGGAACTCGCCGAAACACATTCGTCTTCGATAAAGCTTCGGCGGATACACTTCTCGCATTAATCCACAGTTATAAACCGTTGCTTTCTTCGAAGGCAGTTAAATTCCTGATAGCTCAGCCGGGACGTGTTGGTCTTTATTTTTACAAACCATTAAGCATCGCAAGATATACATTTCTCCGAGGTTCCTTATTTAGATCTTAACTTTAGGCTTTAAATGAGATGATATTACTGTATCTGTGACTGTGATAATTGTAACAGTTGGGTATGAGTTATGTCATCTTTACTAATCCATTCGTAGGAAAAACCAACCTCGAATAGCAGGATGTGATAACGAAATCCATAAATATTTGCAGGGGGCTTCCCCAATTTGTGCTTGCCTCTGTAATCTTTGAACATACGTTTGTCAACCGATCAGATGATTTGGACTATGCCTATTTTTAACGACTTTCCATTCTTGATGTTTCACGTGAAACATTTTTAAATTAGTAGACGTGATTCTTCTCGGTTATTTTTATAGAATTTTATGTGTATTTTCCGAAAACATAGATAATACAGCTTAATCTGCTAATCAATAAGTTGTACACAGAATATTTTTATGAAGATTCTGAAGGAGCGCGATAATGGCTAATACAAGAGAAGTACAGAAGCCAAAACACCTTGGCAAGGGCCTTGAGTCATTGTTAGGTCCTATAATATCAAGCCCAGAGACATTAAAAAATACCCCTCTAACTGTAGAGAGAGATAGTAACTTCCCACCAGATAAAGAGTTACGTGATTCTTATCAAGAAATTCACATAGAACTAATCTCACCAAATCCATATCAGGCACGAACTGTATGGAATGAGCATGAATTGAACGATTTGGCCCAATCAATAAAGGCAAACGGTGTAATCCAGCCTGTTGTTGTTAGGCAGGTTGGCTCTGCATACGAGTTAATCGCCGGTGAACGCCGACTTAGAGCCGCTCGATTAGCCGGGCTGGAAAAAATACCAACTCTAGTACGTAAAGCAAGCGATGAAGAACTTTTGGAATGGGCACTGATTGAGAATATACACCGAGTTGATTTGAATCCTGTTGAGCGAGCCAAAGCCTATCATAACTACATAAGCACGTTTGCGCTTACTCAAGCAGATGCAGCACAAAGACTATGCGAGGATCGGTCGGTAATAGCTAACCACTTGCGGATACTGGACTTACCTGAAGAAATAAAGCGAATGCTAATTGATGGTCAGCTTTCTATGGGCCATGCAAGAGCGATACTTGCCCTGCCAACTGACGAAGTTCGTCGTAAGATGGCCAACCGGGCTATGGCAGGTCGACTCAGCGTACGCGAGGTCGAACGGCTGGTCCGTAGACATCTAACAGGTAAAAACGACATTGATACAAGCACCGAAACAAAGCCCGCTCACATACTGGAGCTCGAAAGCAAGCTAAGCAGACATCTTGGTACTAAAGTGGCCATAGAGACCCGAAGAAACGGTCAAAGAGGCAGGATAATCATTGAATTTCGTTCGCTCGATGAATTTGACAGCATTACAGAGAGAATTGGGCTGACAGCCGTGGAGGATCTTTGACAAAATTCGTAAGTCTAACATAGTTAGACAATTTATAATCCTACACGACTGTTCTTGATGTATAATAGACATAGAGTTTTTTTCGGTTTGAATACCGGTTATAGTAACCCAATAGTGCTGATTGGCTCAGAATATCATCAGCGTCTCTTTTTAGGAAAGATATATTGTGAGAATTTCTTTTATAAACTTAGCTATTTTAATGTTGCTGATATTTTTCGATGCAACATCGAATTGTGCTGCCGAAGATGTTCAGAAGCCCACTAAGACTTTATACCAAGCGGCATTTGATGGTGACATTGAACAGGCGAAATTGAACATCTCCCAGGGGGCCGACATCAACGAAAAGAACAGAGATGGTCAGACACCATTACTTGTGGCGCTTTCTTATGGGCATACATCAATAGTAAAACTGCTTATCGATGAGGGCGCCGACATTAATGCAATGGACAAAAGTGAAAAGACAGCACTACATTTGGCAGCTTTTAAGGGAAATACTGAAGCAATTGAGCTGCTTGTCGCCAAAGAAGGGTTAAACATCGATGCCAAAGATTCTCAGAATCGAACGCCCCTTCATTTTGCAGCAGAATACGGGCACAAAGATATAGTTGAGAAGCTCATTGCCAAAGGGGCAGATATCAATGCTCAAACTACTCGGCAACAGAACGCATTGTCACTGGCCAGAAAAAGAGGACATAAGGAAATCGAAGACCTGTTGCTCAAACATGGCGCCAAAGAGCCCGTATCGAATCTCGGAGAAGAAGCCGGATACGCACAATACAGCCCCGATGGCAGGCCCAATCTCTACGCAGACCTTGCATCGAGAGAAAGAATTACGGCTCAGGAACAAACGGTTACGCGATCCAATACTCAGGTGAATGTCACAGCCGATCCGAATGAGATAAAAGAAAGGATCAGTAAATTTGAAGGTATTCAGGATGCACTGACCAAGCTGGAGAACACAAGCAAGGAAGAAGAAAAGGCGTGGCTGCAACGGAGATTCGATAATAGAACCGGCCTTGTTAAAGACGTGCAGAACCAGTTCGAGGCAGAGCTAACCTTCATACGCAAATTAGCCGTGGAGGAAGAAGCACAGAAAACAACAAAAGCGGTAGATGAACTGTTGACGACGCGCAAACAACGGTTCAAAAAAGTCAGGCAAAACTTACGAGAAGAAAAAAGAGAGGAAAGACAAGCCGATATGCAAGGTGGACGCGGCAGTCGATACACAAGCAGAGGCAGCAGAAGAGCAGACACGCAAGATTCACGCTCAAGAACAACGTTATATAGAAGAAGCGGCGCTACAGAACCATCCTCCGGCAGGTATAGCTCAAGAACTTCCAGAGGCGGGCTTAACGGAGAAGATGAGCCTGAAGAAGAAATAGACACGCAAACTAAAAATGAGATTCGCGATTGGCTACAGACAACTCCAGAGAACAAACTCCGGCTGGCGGAGTCTGTACATAAACAGCTAACCACAGAGTTGACATCGATCAAGAATATTGCAGTTGAGGAGGAAGCTGAGAAGACAGCCGCCGCAATTGATGGTTTGCTGCTCAACAGACAGCAACGTTTCACCAGAACAGTCCAGACCATGGAAGAGGAGAACAGAAAGGCCGCGTTGGAGCAGGATGAGTATGAGGATTCACCTGACCGTAGTCGCGACAGAACCTCCAGAAGGAGCACACGCGGACGATACGGCAATGATGAAGGATACCGAAGCAACTCCAGAGACTACCGCCGGAGATAAACGAAACAAACTGATGAAAGTTAACTAACTCAAACTGACCGTTTTTATTGTCATGCTGAGCCGAAAGGTGAAGCATCCGGCTTTAGCAAAAGAAAACCCATATTTTCTCTGGCCAGATTCTTCGCTTCACTTCGTTTCGCTCAGAATGACAAAGCGATATATGTCTTTGCAAATAAAAGACTTATCAATAATAATGTTAGTAAATAGGTCAGTTTGAGTAACTAACAAGAACTGCCGATGGTTCATAGAAAGATAAACAAGCAAATCAGATGAAATCAGAACTCTGGATTCGTAGGTCAAGCACCCTTTAACGAAGCCTCGCTCGGTGGATGCCCCTATAAGCTCTAATCAAATCGACGGGTGACCCTCTCATTTCGGTACGATGACAGCCGCATATCCGCCGTCATGGTCAAACTTATCTGCGGCCGGCAAAAACGATTTTTCGGATTCGAGCCTGAAGAAGGGATTCTGCGACAGGAAGTTTCCGATGAGGGTGCTATTTTCACAATTCTGGATACTGCATGTACTGTAGCAAATCTTGCCATTGGATTTTATAATTGCAGCCACTTTACTGAGCAATTCGCTTTGTGTTTTGACAAGGCTATCCATTGCCTTTTGATTTATCCGGAACCGCGTCTCGACGCGTCTTGCCAGAACGCCGGTGTTTGAGCAGGGGACATCTAATAGGACCGCATCGAAGGGACCAGTTTCGCTAATTACTGTGTCGAGCTGCTCGTAGAGAACTGTCTTGATGCTTTTTATGCCGAGACGCTTGATGTTTTCTTTTACTTTTTGTAGCCGCTGGGAGTCTATGTCGGTAGCGATAATTGCAGCCTTGTCGCTAGTATATTCAGCTAGCTGCGTCGTCTTTGTTCCAGGTGCGGCACAGAGATCGAGGATTTTCCAATCGGGCTGTGGATTTAAGATTTGTACCGGCTGGGCAGCAGAAATATCTTGAATGGTAAACAAACCTTCTTCAAAGCCAGGTAGATCACTAACTGCTTTTGGGCTTTTGATTGTTATCATTGAATTATCAGATTCACTGCTTTTCTGGATGCCTCCTTCCGTGCCAATGACGGAGGGGACTACTTCGTAGTCAATATCCGCATCGTGGAATTTTTTAGCTAATTTTTCTGGTGATGTTTTCAGTGTGTTGGGGCGAATATAGATGCTGGGTTTGCGGTTGGATGCAAAACAAATCTGGTGAGTCGAATCTTCGCCGAATTCTCCCAGCCATTCGCTTATGAGCCACCTGGGCAGCGAAAAGCACGTGCTCAGATAATCGGCTGGCTGAGTTTTCGGGTCCGGTAGAAAGTCAATTTTGAATTCACAACCGCCCGCTGGTGTTTGCGGCAAGGTTTTTTTGAGGTTCGCTTCTTTAAGCTCAGATTGGCGATCCGTTATATGTCTTATTATCCGGCGCAGTACTGCGTTAACAAAACCGGTTTGCTTTTTACTGCCGATGGTCTTGGAATTTTCGACTGCTTCGTTGACGATTGAATAAATCGGTGTTTCGGATGAGTAAATAAGCTCGTAAGTTGCGACTCTGATAATGTTTAGCAGCCCCGTGGAGATTCGTCGAATGGGCCTGCCAGAGAACTTCTCTATAACTATGTCTATAGACTTACGGTTTCTTATCGAGCCGAAGACAAGGTCCGTCGCACGTTGCCTTTCGCTGGTTTGACTTAGTAACTTATCCAGAATTGGCCCGGCATAGTTTCGCCTGGGATCGAACTGATTGAGAACTTCTGCGGCAACTACCCGTGCAGTTTGGGATTTTGGGTGAGTCATTTGATAAGCCTCAGGCTTATTGAGATATATCAACCCATTCAGGGTACTTTTGCCAAAACCGTCTGACTTTTCGAAAGTGCCTTGGGCATTTGTTTACTTTGGCTGTCACCAATAATGTTCGTATGCGATGTTATCCGATTCTGTAAGGAATTACGCTCCCAAAAAACACCGTCACAGTAGCCCTGAATAGATTTATCTGATTCAGCCATGCGTAGGCGTTTTTCAGCCAGACAGCAATAAGTCTCGTCAATCTCGATTCCGACAAATTTTCGGCCAAGCTTCTTGGCGACGACGCTGGTGGTTCCGGAACCCAGAAACGGATCGAACACGACATCACTCGGGTTGGAGCTGGCCAAGATAATCTTGGCAAGGAGCTTTTCCGGCTTCTGAGTAGGATGGTCTGTGTTCTCCGGCATTGACCAAAAAGGAACCGTCAGGTCTGTCCAGATATTTGATGGATGTGTTAAGCGAAAATCTCCATTTTCTGTTCTTTGCCAGTCTTTGGGCTCGCCGTTTTTATAAGTATAAGGGGCAATCACTCTACGTTTTAATTTAACAGCGTCCAAATTGAAGGTGTACTCGTCGGAAACAGTGCAGAACCATATGTCCTCGCAGGCATTCTTATAGTTTTTGAGAGCACCTCTACCTTTTTCCCTTTCCCATGTTATCCGATTTCTTATCTTAAAATACCTATCTGCTACCGTATGAACAGCACCGGAGCAGCGCCAATCTGAACATATATAAATAGAGGCTGTTGGCTTTAAGATTTTAACAAGCTTTGACAACCAACCATCTATCCAATCAATATAGCTATCTAACGACTGCTTTTTGAACGTTCTGCCATTGAAGTCTTTGGTCAGGTTGTAAGGTGGGTCTACAAAAAGAAGGTCCACAAAGCCGGCAGGTAAAAATTCAATAACAGAATATAAATCCTGACAGATAGTTTTATTTATGATCTGTTCTTTTGTTGCTGATGTATTCTTGTCTCGAGTGTAATCGAGAGGTAGGCGAAAAAGTTTCTCTCTATATTGAGGGATTTCTCCTTTCGCAATCGTTATTGTTCTATTTCTATCAGCTCGTTCTTTGTGCCTCATTTTAATTTTCTAATTGGCATTTAATGTACTTAAGGTTGTTCCATTTTAACAAACATGTCGCCGGGTTGGCAGTGCCTGCCGTTGACGAAATCGGCGAAATCCATAAGATGTGAACCGGCAGGCTTGATCTTGGTGATACGTATTGCGCCGCTGCCGCATATCACGTTGAGGTTGTCGTCGAGCACGCCGATGGATAGAGCGGCTCGATTAGTTGTCTCGACAACTTCTGCCATAGCAACAGTAACACGCTCGCTTTTATAGGTCTTTTTGGGAACATATTCTGCTGATGCTCCCGGCCAGGGCCAAAAACCACGTATTTTTCGCTGGAGCAGCTCAGCCGGTTCAGCAAAGTCCAGAAACCCATCCGATTTCTTCAGCTTCGGTGCTAATGTAGCCCTGGAATGGTCTTGCTCGGTAAATGTTGCTGTGCCGGCTTCAATCTGGTCGAGCGTTTTTAGCAGCAACGATGCGGCTATCTTTGCCAACCTGTTGTGAAGCTCGCCGGCCGTTTCATCGCTGCCGATATCGGTTTTATCCTGTGAGAGTATCTTGCCAGCATCCATCTTTTCAGCAAGAGTGATGATGCTAATGCCGGTTTGAGTTTCACCGCTGATTATTGCCCAGTTTATTGGCGCCGCACCACGAAGTTTTGGAAGCAGTGAGGCGTGTACATTTATCGCACCCTTGGGTGGCAAATTAATAAGCTCATTACCAATCTTCTGGCCAAATGCGATGACCACGATCAAATCCGGTTCGTACCCAGTAATCCTGGAAATCATCTGTGGAGTATTTACATCGTCTGTTTCGACGTACGGGATGAAGTGTGCGTTTGCCCAGCGAGCCACCGGTGTAGGATTCGGTTTTCTGCCTCTACCTGCTAGGTGAGGCGGCTGTGTGACAATAAACGGCAGTTCGTGGCTGGACTGCGCGACAGCATCCAGAGACTCGATTCCGAATTCGCCGCTGCCAAGAAAAACAATATTCATAATAGATATCAAAAATGCGTAAAAAAGGATTTTAGAAATCTGGCTCGTGTTTTTTTTGAACTTTTTTATTTCTCGTGACTTTGATGGCTTTCTGTGAGTTTTTTGAGTTGCCTTCTATGAACGATTTTCGCAGCCTGTCCCATGCGATTTACGATGGTCATACCTTCAATATGGTCGTATTCGTGCTGAAGAGCCCTGGCATAAAGACCCTCAGCCTCGTCGGTAAATTCATTGCCATCAAGGTCGGTGGCAGTAACGCTGCATTTGTTATACCGCCGAAGTTTTGTGTAAATGCCCGGCACCGATAAACAGCCTTCTTCCATCTCGGTTAAGTCGCCATTTGGCGTTACTGTCGGGTTTATAAAAACCTTGACATTTTCTCTTGTTCCATTGAGCGATATGATGAATAGCCGAAGCGATAAGCCTGCTTGTGGTGCAGCTAAACCGAGACCTTTGTTCTTCAGCATGATGTCAGTCATTTTCTCTACCAGTTGACGGATACTGTCGTCTATCTTCTTAATTGGCTGAGCAGATTTTCTCAGCACTTCAGTCGGATAATGAGTAATCTTACATTTGTCGACATCGATCATTGCCCACACCTTGAACCTTCTATTTCAGTCGTCGAATTCGTCGCCGGCGAAGATGCTGCCGAGATAGGTTTTTCTGACAATCTCATTACGCACAATCTCAGCAGGTGAGCCGGCTGCTATTACTTTGCCGTGGTCGATTATATAAGCCTTGTCCACAACCTCAAGGGTCCTCTCAACATTATGATCTGTAATCAAAATACTTACGCCGGATGCAACAAGCCGACGGATTTCTTTCTGTAAGTCCTCCACAGCAATAGGGTCAACACCACTGAACGGCTCATCCAGGAGAATCAACGATGGGTCCGTTACCATCGCCCGTGCTATCTCCAATTTTCTTCGCTCGCCGCCAGAGAGGAACCTGCCCTGACTGTCAGCCACTTCGCTCAGTCCAAAACGCTCGATTAACATATTAGCTTTACGGTTACGTTCGGCCTTGGTTATCGACATCGTCTCCAGGATGGCATAAAGGTTGTCACTGATGCTGAGACGCTGGAAGATGCTCGGTTCCTGCGACAGATAGCCAATGCCAAGGCGGGCTCTTCTGTACATGGGCAGCTTTGTGATGTCCCTACCTTCAAATATGACCGAGCCAACGTTAGGAGTTATCATACCCATAATCATTCTGAAGGTAGTCGTCTTGCCGGCTCCATTTCGGCCCAAAAGCCCAACGATGCTACGCTGGCTGATTTCAATGGACACATCATTGACCACAGCCCGACTGGCATACTTTTTTATTAACCCCCGAGTCTCAAGTAGAGTTATGCCTACCAAAATAACACCTCGGATTTCAAAACCAGCATCGATCAGCGGTATTATAACAGCTATATTGACATAAGCAAACCGGTTTCGGTCTTAGAGTGGACCCAATGTAGGTGAATCGGTGCAAACGTGCCAGCAGTTAATGCCATGTTTTACAAAGGAGCGGATAAATGTTCTGGTATTTTTGAGCTGTTTCTGCTATTTAGTAAGTCTTTGCCTTGGATAGATATATTTTTTTCGCCGTGAGATTTCTATGTTTGCGATTCTAAGTGATATACACTCCAACCTTGAGGCATTAACTGCCGTTTTGGAAGACATCGAAAAGCGTGGCATCAAGACGATTTACTGTCTTGGCGATGTGATTGGCTACGGAGCTAACCCGAAAGAGTGTCTCGACCTTATCATAGAGAAAGCTTCGTGGTGCGTCCTGGGCAACCACGATTACGCCGTCTTTTATGAGCCTACAAATTTCAATTACGGCGCCGAGCAGGCAAGCTTCTGGAGCCGTGAAGTGCTGGAAGCAGAATTGCGAAGAGACCTGAGTGACAGACGATGGCGATTTCTCGGTGAGCTGCCCATGCGATGGTCGCTCGATGCAGATATGGGAAACAGCAAAGCAATCATGGAGTTTGTGCACGCTTCACCGCGAAGGCCAATCAATGAGTACATTTTTCCCGACGATGTATATACAAACCCTGCCAAAGTTCGGCTGCTTTTCGAACGCGTTAATCATATTTGCTTCGTGGGTCATACTCATATGCCCGGCGTTTTTCTCGACGAGCCAGACTTCTATCTGCCAAGTGAGCTTGACGGTGTTTATCCGATCCGCGATGATGAAAAGGCCATCATCAATATCGGCTCGGTCGGACAACCGAGAGACAAAGACAACCGAGCAAGCTATGTTTATGTAAATAAAAACAATGTGTATTTCGTCAGGGTCAAGTACGATTTTCAAACCACCATGAAAAAGATCAGTGCCGTCGACCGGCTGGATAATTTCCATGCTGAGCGATTGCGCGATGGAAGATAAATTACATGAGGCGTGAAGCGAAGTACGAGATATAAAGTTATGAGAATTTTATTAACCTCGATCGTGATTTGTTTCGTGGTTTTTTGCGGCTGGCTTGTGGTTGAGTCCGGGCTTTTTACAAGCTCGTCGCAGACAAAACAACCCTGCGTTCTCTTGCAGCAAACGGCAGATGAACAAGAGCCAGACGCCGACGACTCTTCTTCCTTAGAGAGCCAGAAGTTCCAGGCAGTTCAGCCCAGCGACTTCCATGCCGAGGGCGGACTGCCAAAAACCATCCTGATGGGCTCAATAGACCCAAAAAGTGGCTTTGAGTTCCAGTTGAAGCTAAGCTCCAGAGGCGCAGCTATCAAGCAGGCAACCTTTAGCAAATTCGATAACCGAGACCACAAGAACCCTCAGCCTTTGGTTTTTCTTTCACCTGTGCGCAGCATCAACGGCAAAGAACTTCTATCGTTGGCAAATAGCGGATTTGTGCTTGTTGACCAGCAGCGACAATTCGACCTGGATGAGTTAAGCTGGAAAAGCTTCGATAAAGAAATTGGTCCCGACGGTTCTGAGAAAGCCGTCTTCGAGGCGGTCATAACAGACCCTAACAATGAGCAGGTCATAAAACTAACGAAAAGCTATGTTGTTGTCCCTGACACACATCTGCTGCAATGCGAGCTGACTATCGAGAATATGTCCGGTACTGAACAAGAAGTGCACTTCAACCTGACTGGTCCCGTCGGACTGGGCAGAGAAGCTTTCAGAAGCGATATGCGCAAAGTAGTGGCTGGTTTCAAAGACCCCCAGGGCAACATAACAAGTACAAGGCTCGACCAGAGAGCCTTGAAAAAAGCAAAAACCATCGAAGACAGAAGATTAATATCAAAGAAGGCAGGTGCTGAATTCCTGTGGGCCGCTGCCGTTAATAAGTACTTTTCTGCGATTCTGGTGCCTATGCCCTACCAAGGCAAGGATTACTGCGATTGGGTGATAGATAAAACCGGTTCATTCTATAATCCCGATAGGGATAGTAAGGCCAACAGTGGAGATGAAACGGTAGGTCTTAATCTGGCAATTGCTTCAGCCAAGCTCAAGCCACATGATGAACAGGGTAGTTCCAAGATATACAACTTCGAGTTGTTCCTCGGGCCTAAAGACAAAAGTCTTTTCGGTAAGAACGAGCATTACCGAGAACTCGGATTCGTCGAGACGATAGATTTTACGCTCTGTTTCTGTTGTCCCGAGAAGCTCATTAAGCCTTTAGCTTTTGCAATACTGGCAATTATGAAGTGGATGTATAGCTTTATCGGCAACTATGGCGTAGTGATAATCATACTGGTTTTCGTTATGCGGCTAATTATGCATCCTATCACCAAAAAAAGCCAGGTATCGATGAGCAAAATGAGCACGCTCGCCCCTAAGGCTGAGGAGATAAAGAAGAAATACGCAAATAACAAAGCCGAGATGAATAAACAGCTCATGGCTCTTTACCGTGAGCAAGGCGCATCGCCGATTATGGGTATGCTCCCGATGATGGTCCAGATGCCTATTTGGTTCGCATTATGGTCAGCGGTGTATACGAGCATCGACTTGCGTGGTGCTCCATTTCTACCATTTTGGATAAGCGATCTTTCGATTCCAGATGCAGCATATACGTTTCCTGCTGCTCTGACGGTGCCATTGTTAGGCTGGAAGATAGAGTCGCTGAATTTGCTGCCGATCTTGATGGGGGTAGCTTTCTATCTGCAACAGAAACTGATGCCTTCACAATCCCAGGCCTCAACTAATCCTCAGGTTGCGCAGCAGCAAAAAATGATGATGATTATGTTGCCACTGTTATTTCCATTGATGTTGTACAAGGCTCCTTCAGGTGTTAATCTATATATCATGGCCAGCACCTTCGCCGGTGTCATCGAGCAATACGTCATCCGCAAGCATATCAGGAAAAAAGAAGAGGAGGAGTCGAAAGGCCTTGTCTCAGCTACCAGTAAAACCGGCGGTAAAGTCAAAAAGAAAAAGTCTAAACCGTTCTTCAAAACTTAAGCGTGAAGCGTATCTCGTTAAGCGTGAAGAGAGGTGAGGATTTCGAGATGCGGGATACGAGATACGATGTTAATGACACTATCGTAGCTATCAGTTCACCCCCAAATGGTGTGCGGACAATCGTTCGCATAAGTGGCCCCGCTGTTATCGAAACCTGCAAGCATATCTTCAGACCAAATGAACAATCAGTTCACGCTGAGGAATTTTCAAAACTTAATCAGTCGCCTAATACCGAATCAAGACGGGCAAATTTTACTACCTCAGGCTATGTAAAAATTGACGAAGAATTAGAAATCGAGGCACAGCTATATTTATTTTTTTCGCCTCGGTCATATACAGGTGACGATGTTGCTGAGTTGCATCTTGAGACAAATTGTGCGGTGGTTAAAGCTTTGGTATCTAAACTTTTAGCGATGGGACTTCGCGGTGCCAGTCCGGGTGAATTTACCGCTCGGGCATACCTGAACGGTAAAATCGACCTTGCCCAGGCTGAAGCTGTAAACGAAGTAATCCTTAGCTCGAATCGGCTGCAATTGACAGCCGCTGAAAAGCTGCTCGAAGGTCAATTAGGACAAACGATAAACAAAGTCACCGGCAAAATTATAGAATGTCTTAGTCTAATTGAAGCGGGATTGGACTTTAGCGGCGAGGATATTGAGTTTATATCAGCCAAGCAGGCTGCCGAACGACTAAGCCGGATAAAAAAGGAACTTTCAGATCTACTCCGTAATAGTATTAGATTTGAATCTGTGGTTGATCTTCCCGCTGTAGGGATTGCAGGTGCACCCAATGCCGGTAAAAGCAGTTTGCTTAATAAGCTGCTGGGTACAGAAAGAAGCATTGTCTCGCACCAATCAAAAACCACCAGAGATGTACTTACTGGGCTTTTAACACTTCGGCATTACCAATGTGTGCTATTTGATTGTGCTGGTTTAATAGCCTTAGCCGAGAATGTACTTGACGAGCTTACACAGCAGGCAGCTACTGAAGCACTGCGCAACAGCAATGTCGTTATATTCTGCGTGGACGCATCAAAGGCAGATTGGTCAGAAGACGTATCGATCCGTCAGCTCATTGAGCCGAAGGTATTGGTCGCGGTTGCTACAAAAATAGATTTGCTTTCGCAGGCCGACTTAGCCAAGCGATTAGACAGGCTGAAGAGTCTGTTCGACAGTGAATTTCTGCCGATTTCCGTTAAAACCGGCGCTGGCTTGCAAGGCTTGAGAGACATTGTCGATAGAAAACTAATAGAGCTGATCACAGGCACGAAATACAAATCACAAGATACGAGATACGAGATACGAGATACGAACCACGCTCTGGCCCTTACCGCGCGACACCGACAGGCTGTCAATGAGGCTATCGACAACATCAACATGGCAATCGATGAGGTAAAGGCTGCTAATGACGAAGTTGCTGCAATGCTGCTTCGCACCGCCTACCAGGCTATTTGCGATATCGAAAGAAAGCACGTCGACGAACAGATACTTGAGGCGATATTCTCTCGCTTCTGCATAGGAAAATAGACCATTTTAAATTTGAAGTTGTTGTAGGGGGCTTCTGCTGACCAAGCCAACTTGTTAAATGATATTGACGGGCGTAACATTTAATGTCCCATTCCCCGAATGGGACATTAAAGCGGAAGACACAAAACCATAGCTTAAAACTTAAAATCCATTCGATTTTGAATTTTATAATATGGCTTTGCGATTTTAGCTTTTGCCTTTAAAGTTTCTTATGTCGTTTAAACCCATTAAAATCTTCCTTACTGGTCTTCCTGGCTGTGGCAAAACAACTGCTATTATGCAAATCGCGGGCAATCTCGACCAAGGAAAAATTGCCGGCTTTTATACCCAAGAAATCCGCGAAGGAGACACGCGTAAAGGTTTCCGCTGGGCTCGTTTTGACGGTCTTTCCGGAATACTTGCTCATACCAATATCAAAAGCCCTTATAAAGTGGGTAAATATGGTATCGACTTGACGGGCTTTGAAAAATCTATCGTACCCATCCTGGATGTCAAGCAGGCTAACATCGAACTATTTATCATCGACGAAGTCGGCAAAATGGAGTGTCTGTCGAGGAAATTCATCGCTGCTGTTCGTGAACTTTTAGCCTCTGATAAGTCTATGCTGGCTACCGTTGCTCAAAGGGGTGCCGGGCTTATCTCGGAAGTCAAAAGTTATCCGGGTGTCACATTATTGAAATTAGCCAGCTCAGATAGGGAAAAAGTGACATCCGAAGTCATCCAAAGGCTGTCTTTTCTAAAGGGGCCTTTGTGACTGTTTATCCTATCGATCTTTGAATTATAAAAGAAACAAGAGTAGAAAAACAGCCAATAACTTTAAACACCGTAGGGGCCCCTTGGATTCCCGCTTCCCCGGGACTGACAGGAGCAAAGTGTTATGAGGAACCGTTCTGTTATTTATTCAAAAAGCAATAATCCTAAAGTCTATGCGCGGCAGGAACAGGTCTCCTCTTTGCAGCGAAAAAGTGCTGAACCCATCGCTGTTTTGACTAAAACACCGCCCGGAACTCTGCAAAGATTTCTCTGTTATGTTCACTGGGATGAGCAAAGGCTTCTCGATCGGATTCAGTGGATCGTCGCACGAGACTATGCCCACCCGGACACCATCGGAACCGTCGACGATACCGGCCATCCCAAAAAAAGACCCTCGCTCACAAGCTAACAGACATGCCAAAAGCCCACAATATTAACCGCTCGCTTAAAGTGTCGGTCCGCAAGGTTCCACAAATGATAGCTGCTATCGGTAATAAACGCCATCAGCGAGGCGCTGTGGTAGACCAATCGGAACGCATGAGGCCACATATCCAGATCAAAATTCTCCATGTTATCAGCTAAAGATGTCCCCGTATAAGTCGCATTACTCACAGCGGCAGCCTATATCAGGCTGACAGCCTCATCTGAGCACGACAATTATATCCATCTTGCAAGATAATAAATTCTCGACAGACCAGACACGAACTAAGTTCAACAATAAAATGGTTTCGGCTTGTAAATTCATATAAAATATCAATCGAACATAGCTCTAATACTACTCTGCGAAGCAGCGCTTCTCTGCGTAGTACGAGAATTTGTAATTGGAAATTTGCAAATATGAGGTTGAAAATGAGTAATATGACCCGCTTGAGGTGGATGACTTTGTGCGTTTGTCTGGCAGAAGCGTTGTCCGGATGCTATGCCCCGCTACGGCCTGCTCCGCCGGGACGAGCCGAGAGAAGAACAACACCGATGTACTTGGCGAGCGAGCTAAGCTGGCCGGCTATGAATCAAGAATGCCGTCCCTGGACACGTTGGTGGTGGTTAGGCAGCGCCGTTGACAAGGACAATCTAACATGGCTGCTGACGGAATACCAACACACTGGTCTGGGCGGGGTTGAAATCTGTCCCATCTATGGAGTTAAAGGATTAGAGGACCGATTCATCGATTTTCTGTCACCGAAGTGGATGGAGATGCTGGCCCACACAACCATGGAGGCGAAACGACTGGGCCTAAGTGTGGACCTGACTACCGGCACCGGCTGGCCGTTCGGCGGACCAAATGTCTCAGCCGAGATAGCTTCTGCTAAGGTTAAACTGAAACGCTACGAACTCGAAGGTGGGCAATCGCTGGAATCAGAACTGCCCAGAGGACGATTACAGTGTCTGATGGCCGTCTCGGACGACGGCGAGCAAATCAACCTTACCGACAGAGTCAAGGAAGGAAAGCTC
>CAYSPM010000039.1:0-7432 GCA_964432925.1 uncultured Pirellulales bacterium
AAAAAGCATACTACTGCTTCGAGACCGAAGAAGAGCTCCAAGCCATGCGCAAAGAAGCTGAGGCCCAGAAAAAAGGTTTTATCTATCCCAGGCCCGAATGTTTTCCGACATTTCAGGGTGTGCAAAAAGCCCAAACACAAGGCAAGCCCGTAACAGTTCGATTCGCTGTCCCCCAGGATAAATCTATCATTGTTAACGACATTGTACGGGGAGAAATCCATTTTGATCCTTCTGAAATTGGTGACTTCATCATACAAAAAAGCGATGGCTTTCCAACTTACAACTTTGCGTGTGTAGTCGACGATTATCTAATGGACATCACGCACGTAATTCGTGGTCAGGAACACCTCAACAACACCCCAGCTCAGATAGCTTTGTCCCAGGCACTATTTCCTGATGCCTCGCTGCCGAGATATGCCCACATGTCTGTCACTGTCAGCGACACCGGAGGTAAATTATCCAAACGTGAGCGGCCACAAGCCCTTCGCAAGGCAATCAAGGCTATGCAGCAGGTTGATCTGAAAAAGCTTGCTGAGGTAGCCGGTATTACACTAGAACAGATTGACTCTTTTATTAACGGCAAAGCTACACCAGATATGCCGAGCATCGATGCAATGGCAGAATATCTGGGCATAGACCTGCCTGAGATTAACGTAGTAAACTTCTTCCGAAGCGGTTATTTACCGCAGGCGATGCTCAATTTCCTCGCGCTTTTAGGCTGGAACCCTGGTGACAATCGCGAAGTAATGTTGGTAAAAGAGCTGATAGAGTCATTTGACATTTCGCGTCTGACGAAATCGAACAGTTTGTTTGACCGACAGAAGCTGCTTGCTTTTAACATCGAGCATATTCGGATAATGCCGAACGACAATCTTCTTAAACACTTTAAGGATTATCTTCGGGTGGTCGAATCGCCGGTCCTTTCTGCTGATGATGAATTGCTTCTGAGAATCGTCAAGCTGTGTGAAGGGGCACGGACGCTTGCTGATATTGAACGCAAAAGCAGATTTCTATTTGTGCCCGACGATGCTATAAAATATGATGAGAAAGCAGTGAAAAAAGTACTGCTCAAAGGCGACGCCGGAACTATCCTACGGATCGAGCGGGATAGTTTTACTGCTATGGAGGAATTTAAATACGAAAAGATCGAAACGATGTTACGCTCGCTGGCCGAACAACGACAGGTAGGCCTTGGCAAGGTAGCTCAACCGCTGCGTGTCGCCCTGTGCGGCAGCACGGTGAGCATTCCTATTTTCGATTCGGTCCAGATACTGGGCAGAGAGAAAACCCTGTCAAGAATTGACAAAGCACTAACTATAATCAGGGAAGAAATCAATCCTGAAGGAGATCAATAAGTGTCACTGCTTGTAACCGGCTCGATAGCAATTGATACAGTCAAGACGCCTTATGGCATCAGTGAGAATTGCCTGGGCGGATCGGCGGCATATTTTGCCATGGCAGCAAGCTTCTTCTGTCCGGTCAGGCTCGTGGGTGCTGTGGGGTCGGACTGTCCGTTTGATCTGGCCAAGATTTTCGCCGGCAGAGACGTCGACCTGGCTGGTCTTGAGATCAGACAACACAGCAAAACGTTTCGCTGGACAGGCTCCTACTTAGAGAATATGGATGATAGAAGAACAGATCGCCTGGAGCTGAATGTGCTGGCTGAAGCACCACCAAAAGTACCTGCTGCATTCAGAAATAGCGAGTACGTGTTCCTCGCGAATACCGCGCCGAACTTGCAGCACGAACTGCTTGAACAAATTGAAAATCCTGTCTTTGTCGCGGCTGACACCATGGATTGTTGGATTGCCGAGCAGCTCGAAGACTTAAAGGCCCTTCTGAAGAGAGTTGACTGCCTCATAATCAATGAAGATGAGGCAAGGATGTTGGCCGGTGAGCAGAATCTGATAAAAGCAGCAGAAAATATTTTGCGCCTTGGGCCAAGCTCAATAGTAATCAAAAAAGGGGAGTCAGGCTCAATAACATGCAACGCGAACGCAGAAATGTTAATCCTGCCTGGTTATCCAGCGCAGAATGTAAAGGATCCCACCGGCGCAGGTGACAGTTTCGCAGGTGCGCTATTGGGCTACATGGCGCAAACCGGCAAAACAGACTTTGAGACACTAAAAACAGCAGTGGCCTATGGCACTATCGTCGCCTCTTTTACTATCGCCGATTTCTCAATCAACGGGCTAGCAAAGACGACCAGACGTGATATAGATAATCGCTTGGCGGAGCTTCGCAAACTGGTCAAATTTTAGACAGGACTTTGCACAGATTTACGCTGTCTTTGCCACGAAATTACTAATCTTCTTCCATTATTCGAGAATATAATGATTTATTATAGCTGGAAGATAATGTTTTTGTTTTTTAAAGGAAATAAACATGATGTCCCCAGATTTAACTGGCACGCATATTAAGGAGGCTGCGAATGTTGCCACAAATAATAGGTATACACTTTGGTATTGATAGCTCAGTAGTTGCAGCCATAACTGAGAGGGGCATGAAGATTATACCGAACAGTGAAGGACAGTTCACCACTCCGTCGATCGTTGCCCGCTTGTCAAATGGCGAGTGGATAGCAGGCCTGATAACAAAACATCAAAAAGTTACAAATACAGAAGGTACATTTAATTCATTCAAGGTATTCTTAGGTAGACATTTCGATGATGTAGAACATTTCAGGAGATCTGTTTCGTATAATGTAGTGAAAAGTGCCAATGGTGAGTGCCGGATAGTACATCGTGGAGAAACTTATTCCATTCAGGATATTTGCTCACATCTTTTTTTGAAACTCAAAAGAGATGCATCTGAGTATCTCGGAAGAGATATTACTCATGTGGCTATTACTGAAGATCCTCAAACTACTCCTAAACAACGTAATGTTGTTGAAGATGCATTGAACAGTGCCGGTCTTAATCTAATTGGTTTCATTTCGGAGCCGATTGCGGCGGTGAAAGAATACCTTGCAAAAGTGCCTGTAACAAACGCAGCAGTTTTTGACCTTTCGGAAAGCGCTTTTACCATCAGTATCCTTGAGTCTATTGATGGAGAGGTTTCGGTGAAGTTGCCTAGGACGGATTTGGAACTTAGCGAAACCGCTTTTGACAAGGAGTTGAGTCGGTGGCTAACCAACATGATTAAGGAAAAACATAACATAGACTTGACATATGACAATATATCAAGAGCGCGATTAGAGAATGCCATATCAGCGATCAAGGAAGAATTGCTATCCTACGGAGTAGTTACTATATCTCTGCCTAAAATCACGGAAAACAAAGATATTAAGTTTTCTTTGTCGAAGTCTGAAGTTGAGGTAGTATTTAAAAGGATGATGGAATACATACTTGATATTGCAGACCGGTGCATTTTCGACGCTGATTTGCTCAGCAATGAAATAAGCGATGTAATCTTCATTGGACAACGCTCACAGTTAACATTCTTACAAGACGTTTTAATGCGTCGTTGGCATAGGGAACCAAAAGTCGTTTGGAATCCCGACGAAGCAAAGGCAGTCGGTGCTCTTCTTCATGCGCAAGAAAAGGCAAGCGCACGTAAAACATCGCATGAACAAGAAGAACGATATATTAAAAATTTAACTGAAGAAGAAAAACTGAAGCATTATTTAAGAATACTTGGAATAGAAGGCGCGATTACATTTGAGGAGATTAAACGTTGCTATAGGGCGATTGTCCAACAGTATCATCCCGACAAAGTCCATTCGTTGGGTAAAGAGCTTCGCGATGTAGCCGAGTGGAAGACAAAAGAAATAAATGAAGCATATGAATATCTCAAGGGTCGCTACAGTCCATAGAGAAAATTTGGCATGGCAAATCTTTGGACACTATACTCATTTCCTTATTGTGTAAAAAATCATTTATCGTTAAAAAAATCCAACAAAACAACTACCCATAGACGACTTCGCCGTTTTTGGCGAAATCGGTGATCATCGACTCCCGGCTTTGCCATTCGTCAGGGGTAAAGGCAGTTGCCTCTATTGGCTCAAAAAGAGCGTAAATGGCGTCGGAAAGTATGTCGATTCTTTCCCAATAACTTTTATTTTTAAAATCCCGAGAGATAACTACTATATCTATATCGCTATCTTCCCGGTATTGTCCCGTGGCGTAAGAGCCGAAAAGTATGAGTTTATCCGCCTTTATTCCCCTCGACTCAATGGCGTTCCTGAAAGCCGATATTATCTCGTAAACTCTCCTTTTATCCATTCGAGGACTTTTCTGCTTTCAACAAGTATATTTTTTACAACATCTTTTGTGTATTGACCCTGCAGCCTGTCTATATCTTCGGGGTACCTTGTAGCTACGCTGGCTTCGTTGAGCTTCACGATAAATTTTCCCGCTGTCTCAGCCGGTCTGATGTCAATTTTCTTCAGCATATAAACAAGATTGTGCGTTTTAGGCGGTGGTTCTTTCAGACGCTGCTGATAAAGGCCTTTTATCGCCTTTTCCACGGACAAATGGCACATAAAGACGGCGTAGAAGAATTTCCCGCCGGCGAACATATATTCCGCCGTGTCGATGTCATAATCGGCCTGTTTTAACCATTCACGGGTCCTTTTGTCCATACGATCTCCAGGATACAATTTCTATATCCGTTAGAGACAGAATATATCGTTGTTAGTTTCCCTGTCAATAAATAAATGCCGATACGAAAATTACAGATTATAATGATTGGGCAGAGTCTGTTGGTTTTTTTCGTGAAATCGGTATAATCAGAGATTAAGATAAAGCAAGTTGGCTAAGCATTCAAACGACCAAAGCTTTCTGAATTTTGTTAATTTGAATTTGTTTATGTTTTAAGGATTTAGTATTTCGGATTTGTAAGTTGTGCGTGTATTTATAGCGTTCGATATCGACGAGGAAATTCGAAAGGGTCTGGCGAACCTGCAGTCTCAGTTACAGAGCAAAGTTGACATCAAAAAAGGCGATGTCAAATGGGTAAATCCCGAAGCTATCCATCTGACGCTGAAATTCTTAGGTGAGATCAAAGACGAACAGATCGTTGACGTTTGCAATGCTGTTAAAGATGTTGCAGGTAAACATCGGAACTTCGAGCTGCAAGTCGAAACGGTGGGTCATTTTGGCGGTAAAAGTGCTCGGGTTTTATGGGTCGGTGCCGGTCATGGCTGCAAGGAGCTACTGAATTTGCAGAAAGATATTGAGCAGCAATTGGCCCTGGCGGGTTGGCCCAAAGAACAAAGAGCATTTGCCGGGCATTTGACACTTTGCAGGATAAGAAACACAAAGGCGGGTGCTAAACTGGCACAGGTGGCCGAACAATATAAGGATTTTAAGCTTGGAACCGTGTTGGCTGACCAGGTTCGCGTGTACCAAAGCCAGTTGACACCACAGGGGCCAATCTATACTGTGTTGGGCAGTTATAGTCTACAACAAAGCTAAAAACGTAAAAGCCAAAACTCAAAGTCTAAAACAGAGGGGAAAGTAAAGATGACAAAGACAAAAAAATCTGAAACAGCTTCGCGATCAACCAGCAGAGAAGGTGCGTTGCAGCAAGTTATCGCCCAGATTGAAAAGCAATACGGCCAAGGCGCGATTATGCAAATGGACGAGCACAGCTACGCCAAGATCGAGGGGATCGGTACCGGCTCGCTATCGCTTGATATCGCCCTTGGCGGGGCCGGCATTCCAAGAGGCAGAGCCAGCGAGCTATTCGGACCAGAGTCGTCCGGCAAAACAACCCTGGCACTGCACGTGATTGCTAGTGCTCAAAAAGCAGGCGGTGTCGCTGCATTCATCGATGCTGAACACGCTCTGGATACAACCTGGGCTAAAAAGCTGGGTGTTGATATTAGCAGTCTGCTAGTTAGCCAGCCCGATACCGGCGAGCAGGCACTGGATATCACCCAGATGCTCGTGGAATCCAATTCTGTCGATGTCATCGTAATCGATTCGGTGGCTGCACTCACGCCGAAAGCTGAAATCGAAGGAGAAATGGGTGACACCCATATTGGATTGCAGGCAAGATTGATGAGCCAGGCAATGAGAAAACTCACGGCTATCATTGGCAAGAGCAAAACATCCCTTATATTCATAAACCAGATTCGCATGAAAATCGGCGTAATGTTCGGCAATCCCGAAACCACGCCGGGTGGAAGGGCACTGAAGTTCTATAGCTCCATCCGTATTGATCTGAGAAGAATTACTACCCTGAAGGATAACAGAGGCGCTATCGGCTCCAGAGTCAGGGCCAGGGTAGTGAAAAATAAAATCGCACCGCCATTCCGTGACGCTGAATTCGACGTCATGTTTGACAGCGGCATAAGCTATGAAGGCGACCTACTCGATTTAGCGCTTGGCTGTGAGGTTGTCGAAAGAAGCGGTACGTGGCTAAGCTACGGTGACATTAGGCTCGGCCAGGGAAGGGAAAATGCCAAAAAATACTTGGCCGAGAATAGAGATTTGTGCGAGGAACTAAAGAGCAAGGTATTAGCAGTCAAAGGCTTTGGAAATTGACTGTCGATTAGTCAATTCCCATGCTTAAATCTCGTCCAGTCGTCTCCATAAATGGAATTCAAAAAAATCAAGGTAAAAGGGCAAGCCGATAAGAATAAAACAGTCTACCGTAAAAGACTGTCACGGTGACATGGATAAAAAAGTATAAGTACAGCATGCGCAATGTTAACTGCAAAGCAAATTAGAACCGGTTTTATAGACTTCTTCAAAAGCAAAGGCCATACCTTTGTCCCAAGCTCACCGATTGTGCCCCATGATGATGCAACGTTACTTTTTGCCAATGCCGGTATGAATCAGTTCAAGGACATCTTCCTCGGATTAGTAGCCCCGGAGTATCCACGAGCTGTGAACAGCCAAAAGTGCCTGCGGGTAAGCGGAAAACACAATGACCTCGAAGAAGTTGGAAAAGATATGTACCACCATACGTTCTTCGAGATGTTAGGCAACTGGTCGTTCGATGACTATTTCAAAGCCGAAGCGATCGAATGGGCGTGGGAGCTTCTCACAAAGGTTTGGGGCATCGAGCCGCAGCGCCTATGGGCAACAGTTTTTGCCGGTGATGAAAATGACGGATTGCCAAAGGATAATGAGGCTGCGCAACTATGGACTAAAGCAACGTCGATACCTGCTGAAAGGGTCCTGGCTTTTGGTAAAAAAGACAATTTCTGGGAGATGGGTGAGATCGGCCCATGCGGACCGTGTAGTGAGATACATATCGACCTCGGCCCTGAAGCCTGCGACATGAAGAACGTCAAAGGCCATAGTTGTCAGGTTAATAGTGGCTGCGCCAGATTTATCGAGCTTTGGAACCTTGTGTTTATTCAATTTAATCGTGAGGCAGGTGGCAAGCTCGCGCCTTTAGGCGCTAAATACATCGATACGGGGGCTGGCCTAGAACGGGTTGTGGCAGCGATGCAGAATAAAACAAGCAATTATCACAC
>CAYSPM010000039.1:7532-9248 GCA_964432925.1 uncultured Pirellulales bacterium
GCCCAAAAAACCGATACATTTGCAACCGTATTAACAGATACTGAGCTTCCTGTCACTGAGGATACGAATAAGTATCACGTCGAGACCTGCGATGCAAGGGTATTCGGCTGGATAGACAGCGAGGGTTTCATAACACAAGGCCAGCTACCGGTAAATACCGAAGTCGGTCTTATCCTCGACAAAACATGCTTCTATTCAGAGGCAGGTGGACAAGTCGGCGATTGTGGCACCATCGAATCTAACAACGGTACATTTATTGTCGAAGGCACAAATAAAATAGCAGCTTGTGTGATTCACAAAGGCAGGCTCGTGAAAGGCACGCTTGCTGCTGGTGACCAGGTCAGTGCAACTGTCAGCAAAGATAGAATCGCAATAAAAAAGAACCACACTGCCACGCACTTATTGCAGTGGGCTCTGCAGCAGGTTCTTGGCAAATCGGTATCTCAACAAGGTAGCTTCGTTGGCCCTGACTATCTGAGATTCGACTTTACATACCCTAAGGCTCTGACGCCGCAGGAACTGAAAGAGGTCGAGAACTTAGTTAGAGAAAAAATCTCGGCTGACCTGCCTGTGAGCTGGGAGGTAATGCCGAGAGACGAGGCCGAAAAACTCGGCGCGATGGCACTTTTCGGCGAAAAATACGGAAACGAAGTCAGGGTAGTTGGTATCGGTGCTGATGGTCAGGAACAAATAAATGGCGCCTTAAGTAAGGAATTCTGCGGCGGTACACATGTCGACAGGCTCGGTTCTATCGGTGGCTTCAAAATAATAAAGGAAGAAAGTATCTCAGCAGGCGTCCGTAGAATCACCGCACTAACCAGCTCAGCCCTTACCACCTACCTCGAAAAAGCAAGTGACATCGTAGACGACCTCTCAAAGATGCTGAAAGTTCCAGCCGAGGCGTTGGTTGAGAGAGCCTCTCAATTAATAAATGATAACAAAGAGCTTGCTAAGAAACTCAAGGCAGCCTCAAAGGTCTCCGGCTCAGATGTTATGGCCGAGGCAAAAAAGCTGTTGGAGCACTGCGAAAAAATCGGCGGGACCTCTCTCGTAATTGGCCGACTTACCACAATCTCAGTCGAGCAGGCGCGGGAGGCAGTCGACATGCTCAAGAAACGAGCGAAGTCTGCGGCTATCGTTCTTGGTTTTGAAGACGATGGCAAAGCAACACTCCTTGTGGGCGTAACCGATGATCTGGTCAAAAAGGGCCTGAAGTCTGGCGACATAGTCAAGACAATCGCGCCAATTATCGATGGTGGAGGAGGAGGCCGACCTCAAATGGCCCAGGCCGGTGGAAAAAATCCAGCTAAAATTGACGATGCCCTTGCCAAAGCCATCGAGATAATAAAAGAAAAGTTGACCAGCACCTAAAAATCCACTTCCTCGCGAACCCAAAGGAAAGACAGGATTTGAAAACAGTTGCAAGAATAGCCTTTGTTCGCAACTGAACTCAGACCACTCCAATTGATCGATATTTTGCTTTATCCCTTAAGTGCTACGGGCATAATTCACCTGGCAATTTTTAGTTCCTATGGAACGCGGACAAATGGTAACATTTTTTCCTCCTACATGAAGAAAATCAGCATATCTGCGTCCTTTTTAGTAGAGCTATTTGGTACAATATGTGTAGATAACCACTGTCCGGCCTTAGTAAACATACTGCATCTTAGGCAAATGGTGAGTTTATGATCTGCTTTAGCTGCGAAAACTGCGGTC
>CAYSPM010000039.1:9348-19491 GCA_964432925.1 uncultured Pirellulales bacterium
AAACTGAATTAGAACAAGAAAGTACAACCGAAGAAACAGAAATCCCCGGTGAGCGAACTTTACCCTGGATCATCGATATATTTTTGTATCCTATAAGTAAACCCGGTTTAATAATGCTCGGCCTTATCATTATAGTGCCATTATTCATAAAGATTCTCGGAAAGACACTTTCCTACGCTGCGTTAGGATTCCCACCTTTGCTTATTGCGGCCGCGATCGTTGCAATTGGAGGTATCTTTATAAGGGTAATTCTTTACATGTATTTCTATTGGTACTTTTGTGAATGTATCCGTGACAGCGCATCTGGCTGGTCGCGTGCACCTGAGACAATAGGCGATGCTCCCGGGTTGGGAGATATGTTATCACGATTGCTAAGGACGCTTGCTTGTCTGGCTGTTTTCTTTGTACCGGTTATTATACGATTTCAATACAACAGGACAATTGATTCAGTTTTTTGGTTTTTGTTGGGTTATGCGGTTTTCTTTTTCCCGATGGGTTTATTGGCTGTCGTTATGTTCGATTCTGTTTCTGGCCTTAATCCTGTCTTGCTCATTGGCTCGATACTCAGTACGTTTCTTCGATACTGCGGGCTGATTTTGATTTTGGTTTTTGGTGCGGCTGTGCTGATTCTTAAGGCTGCACCCAACACGCAGGGAGCACCCGTTTTGGCTTTTCTTCTTCGTTGTACTTGTATCTATCTGGTGTTGGTCGGGGCCCACCTGCTCGGGCGCTTTTACTGGCGTTATCAGAAAAACCTCAACTGGGAAGTGTAAGAGTCTAACCTTGCTGCCTGATGCGGATGCTCTTAGCGTGAGCATCAAGGCCTTCGACCTCAGCCAGGCGAACGATGTCCTCCGCACTTGCAGCTAATTGCTGTTTATCATATTCGATTATACTCGTTGACTTTACAAAATCATTGGCACTTAACGCGCTGGCAAACAATGCTGATTTGCCCGTCGGCAGTGTATGACTTGGCCCAGCCCAATAGTCCCCTACCGCTACAGGTGTGTAAGGGCCTATGAAGATCGCCCCGGCATTGTTTATCTTATCAGCGATTTCTCTGCTTTTTGCACCACATTGAATCTGCAGATGCTCAACCGCAAATTCGTCTGCCATCTCAACAGCATGATCCAAGTCGTTAAATACAGCAATTCCGCTGAATTTCTTTAAGCACTCCGTTGTTCCTTCTGATCGGTCCAACTTCTTTACTTGTGTCTTCAGTTCGTCAAGAACTTTCTCTGCAAGCTCTTGAGAGTCTGTAAATAGAAATGCACAGCCCGGGTCGTGCTCTGCCTGACTTAACATATCCGCAGCCACCCAGGCAGGGTATGCTTCATCGTTTGCGATTATCAAGACTTCACTCGGGCCTGCTATAAAATCAATCCCAACGCCGGCAGAAACCAAGTTCTTGGCTGTCTGTACCCACTGATTTCCCGGCCCAACTATTTTGTCTACTACGCGAATTGTTTCAGTGCCATATGTGAGTGCTGCTACCGCTTGTGCGCCACCTATTCTGTAGACTTCTTCGATTCCCAATTCATAACAGACCGCTAAAATTGTGGGATGAATGCTGCGATTGTATCTGGGCGGTGAAACCACCACGATTTCCTTTACACCTGCTACCTGTGCCGGTACCGCCGTCATTACTACTGTAGAAGGCAACGGCGCAGAAGCTCCCGGTACACAAATGCCAACTCTCTTGATGGGTGTGTATTTTATTCCAGGATGTTTAAAGTTACCTATGAAGATTTCGGTCTGATACTTCCTCACATTTTCAATTGCCTGACGAATCGATTTCAGAAGCTCTTCGTTTATTTCTTCGTGAGCTTTTTCCAGTTCTTTCTTCGAAATCCGGAACTGCCCAGGTGCCAGCTTGACCCCATCAAACTTTTCCGTATATTCCACTACAGCCTTATCTCTCTCTATAATAACCTTAGTAAGAATCGCTTCCACTTTCTGTTTGTTTTCGATATGAAGCTCACCAAACCCAAAGTGCGATAATCCAGTTTTTGAAAGGGAAAAGTTCCTCAACCTATTTTTGAAACCCGGTTGTTTGTATGAGATGAGAATCTTGTCGAGTTCCTGGTTCATTGATTCATCCTTTACCCCGTTAGAAATTCTCCCTGCTGTCCCACAGCATTACCCGGGGCCGTCTTATGCTACGGGATTTGTATTATATTATCACCCCGTTATGCAATTTCTAACGAGGTTTATCTATCGAAGTTTCCATGGCTGTAAATTCGTGTGGTCTTGTGGAGCAGCAGATACTTTTGCCCCTTATACTCTGTTACAATCCCCGCCACTTTGAATCGGACCGGCTCGGGCAGAAGAGATTGTAGCCATTCTGTCGATTCAAGGGCCTTGCAAGGCAAAAGCCCAAGCTGAGCTGGATTGACATTTCTGCCAAAAGCATCAAAGACAAAATAGTATTGCGTATTTGTTTTTACATCGTATGCGTCATGTACTATATCCGTCGAGATCGAGCCTATTCTGTCAATAAGGACCATGTCTTGCTTGTGTGCTTGCCGCTCCGTAGGCCTCATTGAATTAATTCTGGGTCCGGCCCGCAGTTGAGCGGTGACCTCACTCGGTATTTCCAGATCGTCGGTACGCCTCTGAGTATCGTCAGACTTTGTGCGTTGCGTTTGCTGCGAAGCTTTGGCTCCAATCTTTATTTCCGATCTTGCCTGCTCAGGTTCTTTGGGCTTGGTCAGAGGAAGAAAGTAAACAGGAAAAATGAAATTCTCACCTCTGTAGCATGTAGTCTTACCCCATAGTCGATAGTTCGCCACAGAACGCTTATTAGCATCAGATATCATTCTTTCGAGTGTCGCCGAGGGTAGAATCTGTAGCTTCATGTCCTTTCCAACAGTAGCTTTGCCGTCACTCACGTCAGAATCAAACTGGAAAAAACATGCGTCGTTCTGGTCCGACACGGATAGCTCCCCATCGATCCCTTTAAGCACGAAACCCTCGCGCAATAGCCGCTGGTTTGGTTTACCTGGGCTCAAACTGGATTGCGCCAGACCAGCGCCCATGGAAAATAACAAAATCAAAATCGTAAGTCTCTTACTCATCAAAAAGCTCAACCTAATTCTCCATAGCTTTTCAATCGATTGGTGTCATTCCCGCGAAAGCGGGAATCCAAACCCCCATAGGCTATGGATTCCGCATCAAAGCTTGCCCTGAGCGCCGCCGAATGGGTGCGGAATGACAACCTATCAAATCCTATGCGACTAAGTATAATGCTCTACAATCAATCTAACTGCCTCTTCGGGCTGGTCTACCCGTTGTACGTATTGACTGCTGCCCGGGTCATCACTCGCGATCAAATCCACAAGAGGCCCCCAGAATCCACCTACCAGTATAATCGGCTTATCAGCTTCGAGAAAGCCCTTGTTTTTCAATTCCCAGACCTTTGCCAGTTCCAACAGAGTTCCTGTACCGCCGGGCAAAACAATATATCCTCGCCCCAGTCTTATGAGCGTGTCGAGTCGTTCATCAAGAGATTCAGTGATTATCTCCTTTGTGACATATTGGTTGGCTTTGCTTGCCTTAAAAGCCGAGCAAGTAACACCGATAATTCTACCACCAGCTTTGGCCGCACCTTTAGCTGCAGCGAGCATTGTCCCGCCGTATCCGCCGTTGACAACGGCAAAACCTGCCTGCGCCAGAACCCTACCCGTTTTGTATGCCAAAATATAAGCTGAATCGCCGGGCTTAGCTCTGCCGGTGCCAAAAATGGTTATTGTTTTTTCATTCATTTGTTCTTAATGTTCAGGGTCAAAGGGACTAAGAAACAAAGGCACAGAGGAACAAAGTTATTTATTTCGTTTATCATTTAACACTTTGGTTAGACTACTGAGCATTCGTTCTATTTCTCTGCTTGATTCATAAAGTTTATCAAAGCTGTTTTTGTTCAAATACCGTAAATTCAAACAGATCTCCAACTGGGTCTGCAATTCGTACAAAGAACCAGTTGCAATATGCAGAGAACGAATATAATCATTAGTCGAGTTTCTGCCATAACCCTCTGCGATATTACTAGGGATTGAAACAGCACAACGTCTAATCTGGGAGGTCAATCCATATATCTCATCCTTGGGAAATGATTTTGACGCCTTATATATGTCTGTCACTAAAACCATCGATTTTTGCCAAACAAGCAAGTCCCTATATGTTCTTATTTTTGTCATCAAGGATTCTATTTACTCGTAATCACCAAAAGGACTTCGAAGTGTGAGTGCTCTTCAGCTTACTGGTCTTTGTTAAGAACCGGGTGTTTTCCTAAGAGAGCTCACCAACTTGATATACCCACGAGATTTCAGAATTAGGTCCTCTTTCAACATCTTCGAAATCAAGCTTCGTTTGAATTAGCTTTACCCCAACCTTTCCAAAAATTAGGCCTGCACCTACCAACATACCTAAGACAGGGTGACCTGCATATGTGAAGCTTCCAACTATACCAGATGCGCCAGCTAAGTGTTTAGCGTCCAATGTTTCTTCAATAGTACCAATTACAGTTTTTATGCCATGTTTCTTTATTGCCCACTCATAATCCTCCAGTTTCATAGCTATATCATCTTGAATAAACGCTCGTGATTTCCCAACCATATCTTTATCAAGCCAGTGAAGCAAACGTCTATATTTTTGCTTATTTTCGTTATCTTTACGAAATTCTATTACTTGTTCCCATGTTAATTGTTTTTCATCGACAATATCAAGATTAGACAATGTGGTCACAATAATTTCACGGTCTCCTGGTTGGTACATCCTGTTCCTTTGTTCAATAAAATCAAAGATCGGAAACATATAAATACGATGTCTTTTTGAAAAACTTTTAGCAATATCTCTAAACGTTGCAGCTAGGCCGTAATCTGTACCGGCCCGAAGCATTTCTAATTTCTTTTCTTCAGGGCCAACCATTGCGACAATAGGAGCTCTACCGGTTTTTATATTGTAATCCGCTGCCAATCCTTTTCCACTTACCTCTGCTTGGGTTCCACCCCAGCACCTGATAGACCGAGGAACAATACCATCTGACGCTCCCCATACCCGATCATAACATAGAGCCGCTGTTTTGGGTTTAAGAGCAATCGCAGCAGTCTCAACTTCTGAAGGCAATAAAAGTCTTTCTTCCATTTCGCAAGAATACTTCCCGTTTCCCTTTTAATTTTTCCCTTTTCTACTCTGTGCCTCTGTGCCTTTGCTCCTCTGTGCCTCTGTGCCTTTGCTCCTCTGTGCCTTTGCTCCTTTTTGTGTGTAGTTCAAGAGCCCGCTCGAGAGCAAAATATCCCTTTCTCTATCAGACAGCTCAAGCCTGCCTACAAATTCAAAAGAGTTAGTCGTATCAGCTATTTTTATTTCATTACTATTTTTTATTGCTTTTAGCAGGTTCTCGATGATCAGTTCATCATCAGCCTTGATCTTGTCATAATCAGCCGGCTCAGCAAACTCTATAGGAACAATGCAAAAATTGATCAAATTCGCTTTGTGAATTCGCTCAATGCTTTTTGCGATAACTGCCCGAATTCCAAGATTCATTGGACAAAGTGCGGCATGTTCCCGAGACGAGCCTTGGCCGTAACTTTCGCCTGCAACGACGATGCCGGCAATATTGCTTTTCTTCAGCTTCAGAGCTCGGTCAGCAAAGGTTGGCTTGCCCTGCTCGTTAAAGCTATTGAAAACCACCTTTGCGTATTCAGGCACATTAGAGCGCAATTTCAAATAAGTACCCGCCGGCATAATATGGTCGGTCGTTATTTTGTCACCACACTTAATCAAGACTTTACCATTTAATTTTTTTGGCAGTGGCGGCGGTGGTTCAGGCACAACGATACTCTGGCCGCGAATAACTTCTACCCTGGCAGCTTCTTGTTCACTCAATGGCGGCTCGATCATATTGTCATTGATAATGAACTCATGCGGCATCTCTATTCTCGGGTATTCTATCCCAAGCAATCGTGGCAAATCACGTGGGTCGGTAATCCTGCCGGTAAGAGCCGAGGCAACCGCTGTCTCAGAGCTGACAAGATATACTTGATCGCCAGGTGTCCCACTTCGGCCGGCAAAATTCCTATTAAATGTGCGAAGACTAATTACTCCTTCTGCCGGTGAAAAACCCTGGCCTATACAAGGCCCACAAGCCGACTCTAAAATCCTGGCACCTGCTGAAATCATATCCGCCAGTTCACCATTGTCCGCAAGCATGTTCAAAACTTCTCTGCTACCCGGAGCTATACCTAATTCGACGGTGCTATCGATACGTCTGCCCTGCAGCACTTGTGCGACCATCATCAGGTCTGCATAGCTCGAATTGGTACAACTGCCAATAGCTACCTGCCCGATCTCAGCTCCGGCAATATCTTTAACACACTTGACGTTATCCGGCGACGATGGACACGCAGCTATCGGCTCAAGCTCAGCCATGTTTATCTCGATAACACGGTCGTATTTAGCACCCGCATCAGCGACCAATGGCCGATAGTCCTGTGCGCGTTTTTGGGCGGTAAGAAAGTTCTTGGTTTGCTCGTCGCTGGGGAAGATGCTGGTGGTAACACCCAGCTCAGCACCCATATTGGTTATCGTTGCCCGCTGGGGCACAGTGAGTTGCTCAACACCTTTGCCGAAATATTCAACCGCCCAGCCGACATTACCTTTTGTTGTAAGAATGCTCAGGAGCTTGAAAATGACATCCTTGGCGGCCACCCAGTCATCGAGTTTGCCGATAAGTTTTACGCCCAGCACTTTCGGGCATCGCAGATAAAACGGCTCGCCTGCCATCGCCACCGCTACATCCAAGCCGCCGGCCCCGATTGCCAGCATTCCAATACCGCCAGCGGTCGGCGTATGTGAATCACTGCCTAATAGCGTGGCACCAGGTCTGCCAAACCTCTCAATATGGACCTGATGACAAATACCATTGCCCGCACGCGAGTGATAAACGCCGCACTTTGCAGCTATTGTTTGCAGGTACAAGTGGTCATTATGATTTTCCGGCCCGAAGCCGGCCATGTTGTGGTCAATATAGCTCACCGACAGTTCGGTCTTAACTCGGCTTGCTCCCATCGACTCGTATAGCAAAAATGCAGTCGTTCCGGTAGCATCTTGCGTGAGCGTTTGATCAATCCGAATGCCAATCTGCTCACCGGCAGCGAGTTTGCCGTTAACAAGGTGCTCAGCAATTATTTTATAAACAAGTGTTTGTCCCAATTTTCGCACTCCTAAGTACAAATGAAACTACACTTTAACATAAACAGCAGGCAAAGCAAATACTACAAACGAGGAATTTCACTGACTCACGAACAAGTCTTATGTACAAAAAAAACGGCCTTGTGTGATTGAACACAAGGCCGTCCATAAACAATCTTGCAGGGACTATCTCAATCAACTCTAATTAGAACACACCATGTACAATATAATTATACGCTCGCCGGTGCGGCAGGTCACCAATCGCGTACAATCACACCCACCTGGCCAACGTAGTATTGCTCCGAGTCTTTCACTTTTAGTGTCTGACCGTCCCTTCTACATCGTGTACCAGGAACGAGTCCTTCCTGCAGCCGGGCAAACTTTGAAAGGCAATTGGTCCCTCGCCTATAGGTGAACCTACTTGACTGCCCGATATAACATAAGTATAAATGTTATCATCCTCAACGCCACAGTAAGCCCGTTTCTCAAAATTCACGTGACTATCCAGGAACAATACATTTTGACCATCCTCTTGATGAGCATTTGCATTGCCATAGCGGGCCTGGTCCTGCGTGCCGTTGTACGGGTTCATGTCCGGCGTGAATGGGCCACCATCAGTAGTTGACCCTCGGAAAGGTTTGGCCTCAGCAGCCGGCGATTCAATCCAGGGATTTCGGTCTGCTGCGACTGCCAGACCCGGTTCACTGGAGGTTGTCAAAGAATACTGGCTGTACGGATGATGGTACGCGTAGCTACAATGGGTCGTTGCCGGATCACCCGCAGAACGACCACTACCTCCAAAATCCCAGGCATCAATGAGTTCTTCGCATTCGGAATTGCGGTTCTGATAGTCAACGAGCTTAAACTCCGTAGTACCGGCGTCACCCTTACAGATAAACGACTTGGGCGTCACTTCGGCGTACTTTACCAAAAGATAAAAGCTGGAGGAAACTGTTGCGGTACCGCCGGTACCATCTGTAGATAAGCTATATGCTGTGAACCTGTCTTCGGCATCCCACGTTACCGTTCCGCCCCAATCCGTGTCCCTGCCGCCTGCCCGGGGAAGCTCATCATCGTAGTCATTAGCGTAGATCAGCATCGCCTTTCCGATGCCTGAGAGGTTCGTACCGCAGACCATTCTAAAGGCAATCTGCCGGACCCTCGACAATGCGGGCATAAGGATGCCCATCAGCAGAGCTATGATCGCGATAACGACCAAAAGCTCAACCAGTGTGAAGCCTTTGCGTTCCATTTTTCTGCCCTTTCAGTGTTTCAAGATTTGCGGTTCCGGCTGTCCTCAGGTACGATTAAGCTCAATTTTGATAAATAAGTGCGATTGCATGACTGCAAGCTACTCGGACCGGTGCCCGGTCCAAAACGACAGTCCCTGCCACAAAACAATCCAAAACGCCATACACTGCTTTTCCCGCAAATCCTATCAGTTAGTCATGTTCACCTGAGAACCGCCGGTAAGAACAAATCGGCGCAAACCGACTTTATCTAATTACAGGCAATTCAAGCAGTACCGGCTGTGATCAAAATCTATGTCGCCCAAGAATGCACTTCAAGCACGTAAAGCTCACGTCTCTTAGGCAGGCAGACTCAAAATGAAATGGAGATTGATATGATAACGACTTAGACTATAATGTTGCTTTCAAGCCCACCTATACTTGCTATCAGCGCCGGCACAAACCTAACTCACGTAGAGATAGGCCCATTATAAAGCCTTGATTGTCAAAGAGCCGTGTTGTTACGGCAGATAGGCTCATAAAAGGAATGAATACTACTATGACATATAAGAGCAATTCAGATTATAATTAGTCGCACAAACCTACCTGTCCAACAACACAAATATCTACATTAGCCATCATTTGTTAAGAACAATCTCATTCGCTCTGCAAAAAGTTTTCTAACAATCCTGTCCTATAGTTACTACGTTATTTCTTATTCCTTGGTTCACACAGGCCTGTGCCTCGTAAAACCAAAGCCGTAAGAAAAGAAAGCGGCCCCATGCCCCACCGCACAAGGCCGCTTACAAGACACATTCATAGACGACTTCTCCGTCGGCTTACCGTCTGGTCGCTGTCGTCGCCTCGGCATCGTGTACCACGAGCGAGTCCTTCCTGCAGCCGGGCAAACTTTGAAAGGCAATTGGTCCCTCGCCTATGGGTGAGCCTACCTGGCTGCCCGATATAACATACGTGTAAATGTTATCGTCCTCAACGCTACAGTAAGCCCGTTTCTCAAAACTCACGTGACTATCCAGGAACAATACATTTTGACCGTCCTCTTGATGAGCATTTGCATTGCCATAGCGGGCCTGGTCCGCCGTGCCGTTGTATGGGGTCATGTCCGGCGTGAATGGGCCACCATCAGCAGCTGACCCTCTAAAAGGTTTGGCATCAGCAGCCGGCGATTCAATCCAGGGATTTCGGTCTGCTGCGACTGCCATACCCGGTTCGCTGGAAGTTGTCAAAGAATACTGGCTGTACGGATGATGGTACGCGTAGCTACAATGGGTCGTTGCCGGATCACCCGGCTGACCTCCGAAATCCCAGGCATCGATGAGCTCTTCGCATTCGGCATTGCGGTTAGGATAGTCAACGAGCTTGAACTCGTTCGTCCCTGCGTCACCCTTACAGATAAACGACTTGGGCGTTACCTCCGCATACTTTACCAGAAGATAAAAGCTGGAGGTTACTGTTGCGGTACCGCTGGTACCATCTGCAGATAAGCTATATGCTGTGAACCTGTCAGCAGCATCCCACGTTACCGGTCCACCCCACTCTGTGTCCCTACCACCTGCCCGGGGAAGCTCATCATCGTAGTCATTGGCGTAGATCAGCATTGCCTTTCCGATACCTGAGAGGTTCGTCCCGCAGGTCATTCTAAAGGCAATCTGCCTGACCCTCGACAGTGCAGGCATAAGTATGCCCATCAGCAGAGCTATGA
>CAYSPM010000040.1:0-18712 GCA_964432925.1 uncultured Pirellulales bacterium
TTTTTTGGGGAATAGTGTAACGGTAGCACGACTGACTCTGGATCAGTTAGTTCAGGTTCGAATCCTGGTTCCCCAGTGGTTCGACGCGTTCGCAACATTAGTAGATTTGAACAAGTCGAGAGATTGAAAACCTATCAAAGTGTTTCAGCTACAGATTCAAACTTAACACAAATTTTAAGGGGGCTTTGAAATGGGAAAAATAATACGAAAACCAGGAAGATCTGTGCCTAATAGTGAACCGCAGGAGTATGTCCGATACTGCCCGAATTGCCGCGGGGATCTTTGTGTGCCTAAACCCGAAAAACCACACCGCTATCAATGTGGTGTTTGTGAACGGGAATTTGAGATCAATGATTTATACGTTGAATATGCCATCCAGTAAGCTGAACCAGTAGAAACTTGCTCAGGCGGACAGAGCCAATCTGTGTCATCGTGTTTTGTCGTTGGGATTATTTCCGCCGTGTAAGCCGAATTGCATTGCCAGAACGTCAGGGAAAAACGTAAAATCCTGCTTATATCATCAAAGGCGAGAAGGTTTGCCTGAACCGCTTAATAAATAATTGAGCTGATGACCTCTACTCGTTGCGGGTAAAGGTTTTTTTGTTTGGAGAACGTCTATGACGAAATTATTGCTGATAGCACTTGGCGGAGGCGTCGGCTCAGTTCCAATAGTCTTGGAAAAAGCAGAAATGAGGAACAAAGACCTGATCCTCATGGGAACATGCAAGAACTGCGGAAAGAAAATTTGCCGGGTCGTTGAGCCAGAAAAAGAATAAGAAAAAATACAGCGAACCAATGAGTGGAGCTAAATTTTGCCAAGGTGGCAAGTATGTGTTTAGCAAATGGATTAAACCATCGCCAAAACTTATGGTTTTGACGATGCCACCCAATGACAAAGAATGTGTGGCAGCATTAAGCGCAGCGGCTCGACTGAGATCGCCGAAGTCTTGGGGATGAACGTTTAGTCGCTGGAACGCTCGGCGGCGATGCTTCTATTCGTGCCTTAAGGCCACGATGGGATCCACCTTGGCGGCGTGCATCGCAGGATACAATCCAAAGATTATGCCAATAGTCATGCTAATGAATAGTGGCAGTAGAACGCCTGCCAATGTCATGACCGTCGTCATACCGGAGAAGTACGTTACAAGCAATGGTATCAAAGCCCCCATACCTAATCCTATGATGCCCCCTGCGGTGGACAGAACTACCGTCTCGATAAGGAACTGAAAGATAATTTGTCTTCTCTTGGCACCAATAGCACGGCGGATTCCTATCTCGCGGGTGCGTTCCGTCACCGAGGCGAGCATGATATTCATTATCCCGATCCCTCCAACCAGCAAACTGATGCCCGCAATTGACCCAAGCACTATGTTGAACCTTCGCTTAGTGGCTTCAGCCTGTTTCAGCAGAGCAAGCGGCACACTTACGACATAGTCTTTCTTTTTGTGAAATCGTTCCAGCATTTTCTCAATGCCCCCTGCTGTAGCCTCAACGTGCTGGACGTTATCCACCTGTACAATGATCTGGTGCAGTTCCACCTTCTCCCGTTCAAATGAACCTGATGTCCTTTTCGTAAATATATCGCCGAAGTATACGCGCGCAACCTCGATGGGAATGTACGCATCTATTTCCTGATCTGGTATTTGGATATTCCCCGCCTGACCGCTTTCGCTCTTAACGATACCGACGATCTCGAACTCGTCGCCACCGATGCGAATGGTCTGGCCTATTGTGCTCTCGGTGGCCAGGATTTTTCGAGCGCCGAATTCGGTCAGAACCGCCACGGGTGCTTTTTTGGCTTGATCGGACGGCAGAAGCACTCGACCGGCAATAACCGCCCGAGGCACAAGCTGGAACCATTCGGGCGTCGTCCCGACAACCCGAAGTTCCATTGCTCGCTCGCGCAGACGTGAGTCCTTGCGCATCAACTTTACCGGCGCCGTCTGTTTAATGTTGCCGAAACTCTCTGCGACCCTGGCTTGGTCCTCATAGGTTAATCCGTAGATGCTCATGTGAGAATGCTCAGTGCTGGCTTGTTCTTCTTCCGCGGACTTGACCGCCGAGATAATGATGTTATTGCTGCCGAGCTTGCGGATCTGCTCAAGGGCCTCTTTGCTGGCGCCTTCACCAACAGAGAGCATGGCCACGACGCTTCCAACACCAAAGACGACGCCCAACATAGTCAGAGACGAACGGAGTTTGTGAAGAAGTAAATTCTCGATACCCAACAGTATATTTCTTGCAATCCTATTGTGCCTCATCGGAACCCTCGTCTATGTTGTCAATAATTCCGTCTCTCATGTGCAGTTTACTCCTTGCGTATGCCGCAAGGTTCGGTTCGTGGGTGACCATGATTATAGTCTTGCCCTGTTTATTCAGTTTGTTGAGCAGTTTCAGTATTTGCTCTCCCGTTGCGGTATCCAGATTACCTGTGGGTTCATCCGCAAAAATGATCTGCGGGTCATTGGCTAATGCTCTGGCAATGGCAACCCTCTGCAGCTCGCCGCCGGACAGCTCCGCCGGTCGATGATGCAGCCTGTCCGCGAGCCCTACTTCCTCGGCAAGCTCCTTAGCACGTTGGGCACTCCGCGCCGAATCCCATCCCAGGTAATAGAGCGGCAGCTCTATGTTGCGTTGAACCGTTAGCTGAAGTATCAGGTTGAAACTCTGGAATATGAACCCAAGGTGCCTGAGTCGAAGCTCGCTGAGCGAATCATCATCAAGATTACTGACATCCCTATCTTCGAGGAAGTATCGGCCCGAGGTTAACCGATCCAAGCAACCGAGGATGTTCATCATGGTGCTTTTGCCTGAGCCGCTGGGTCCCATGATGGCCCAGAAGCTGCCCTTTTTGAAAGAGATGGTCACTCCAGCAAGTGCCCGCACTTGTTGGGTTCCCATCTGATATATCTTTTGCGCATTCTCCAGCCGGACGATTTCGGAGTTCGTTTCGTTGGGTGACTGTTCTATCATCTACTGACTCTCTTTTGCGCCTTGCTCTCGCTGTCTTCGCCCTTCTCCCCCAGGCCCGCCTTGGGACCTCTCCCGCATTTTCTTTCGTTCTTCGGGCGACATATTCTCGAATCTTTGTTTCATCCTTTCCATCTCTTTCTGTCGTTCTTCGGGTGACATGTTTTGGAATCGCTGCCGCATCCTTTCCCTCTGGTCCGAAGACTCGCCCGGAGGTGATGCTTCTCTGCCTGGCTGCCCTTGCTGGAGAAGCTGTCGGCTTGCTGAATCATCCGGACCGGCGCTGGCGTCTGTCTTTGTTCCATTGGCTTGTTCAAGCCTCTGGTTTATCCCTTGCCTCAAGGTGTCGGAGACATCGCTGGAATCAAGCGAGCTGATGCCGGCCATTTGTGAACCTGGCTCAATGGTCGCGGCTTTTAGCGGAGGTGTCAGCAAAACGACTTCCCCCTCGGCAAGACCGCTGATGATTTTAACCATTCTGTTATTATCCAGGCCAATCTCGACCTTCCGCTCCTCGATAGATCCGTCTTTGACAATGTAGAGAGCAGGTTTTCCTCCAACCCGCAAGACCGTCTGAACCGGTACATACACCACATCCTCATATTGCTGGACAATGATCTCCACCTTGCAGCTCATGCCGGTTCGCAGCGATGGGTCATTACCCTCCAAATATACGTCTGAGTTGTAGACCTTAAGATCCGGATTCATCCACATACTCTGTGGGTCGGGCAATGGAGCAATGCGCTCGACTGAGCCGAGGAACTTTTTCCCCGGCAATGCGTCTACGGTAATGATGGTAGGAAGTCCCACTCGAACCTTTTCGAGGCTCGCCTCATGAATGTCCACCTCAGCCATCGACGATGTGGCGGTTGGAAGGTATATCAGCTCTTGGCGTTCGAAAACTTCAACCCCCTCATCCAACGGCGTTCGATTGTCGCGCCAGCCCCCTCGTCGGGCACTGGAGGCATAGATTACCATTCCGTCCGCCGGGGCGTATATCTTGGCTTTGTAGATTTGATCCTCGAGCTTAGCAAGCTTGTCTTTCTGGCGGTTGAATTCGGCCTCTTTTGCCTTGAGGTCCGCCGTCGCTTGAATCACGTTGGCGCTGGATTTGCGCTCCGTACGTTCCAAAGCCATCTCGGCTTGTCTGACGTCGCTTTCAAGCTGCGCTATATTTCGGCCATAAGTAAACTTCTGTAGGAGATCAAGGTCGTTCTTTGACAACTCAAGGTCAACTTCTCTACGCTTTTTTCCGAGCCTATCGCCTTCCAATTCGGTCTGAGCGATATACTTTTCCTCATATAGCTTTTGGGACCATTCCAGGGTTTCCTGGGCCCGCGTAAGCTCTTCTTGCCCCAGTGTTATCCTATTCTGCGCAGCCGCCAATTCGTTTGGGTATTCTCCTTCTTTATACTGCTTCAGGTCCTCTCGGGCGAATTCGAGTGTGAGCTTGGCTACGTCAATGTCGCTTTCAGCCTGGTTCTTTACCACCGCGAGGTTTTCTTGGGCATTGATATAAGAGGCCTCGACATTTTGCACCCGAATTTGCTGGTCAGTTTTATTGTCTTCGAGGCTGCTGGCATCCAGTTCAACCAGGAGGTCTCCCTTCTTAACGCGGGTACCCTCAGGAATGAGCGTGATGATAGACGTTCTTCCCTCGACTTCGTTCTTGATGATAATCTGTTCTCTGGCCTTTATGGTGCCGGATTCCAGCACGCTGATAGTCAAAGGACCCCTCTTGGCTACAAATGTGGCCATATTGCTCGTGGGATTTTCACTTCCTCGGACTACCTTTAACCATACCACAACAAGGCCGATTGCCACGATGAGGATGACGGCGCCAATGAGTCTGAAAGATTTTCTACCGTTACCATTGATCTTGTTATTGTTTTTAGCTGTCATAATTTATTTCCTCTGGTGAAAATTCTTCCCATAATCCCTGTTCGTTCACCTTGAGCAGTCCGAGATCGCGTTGCAGCTCGAGTTCCGCTATACGATAACTTACGACCGCTGCGGTCAAAGAGTTCTGTGCCGATAGCAGTGCGTCCTGTGCCTCCAGTAAATCGCGGATTTGTATCCTTCCGGCCTCAAGAAACAAGCTGCTGCTTTTTACGCGTTTTTGGGCAACAACGACGGACTGCGCCTGGATATTCAGACTTTCCCGAGACTCCAGCAGTGTCCTTAATTCACTACGAACGGACTGCTTGATTTGGTCTTCAAGCGTCTGGACATTTCTTGTGGCCCGCTCCAGATATATAAGGCTGTTGCGATACTCATTTCGTTCCCTGGTTCTTTCGATCGGCAAATCAAGCGAGAGCAGGGCGGAATATTGGCCTCCGTCGAAGTTCAGGTTGCCGTTGCCATCGTCGGCCGAAAAGCGAGCCGACCCGCCCAACGTCAACCCCGTTCTTAGAGCATCTGCCTTGACCACAACCTGTCTCTGCGCGTCATAAATCTCGCCGTTCGCAACCTGCAAATCCAACCGGTTCTCAAGAGCCAACTTCACCGCCACAGACTCATCGATCTCATACGGTCCAGCATCTTCATCTGACGGGGGCTCTAATTCGATGGGTGCATCAGCCGAGGGTATTTGTCTTGTTGTTTCGGTCTTGACTTCGTTCGCAACATCCTCAACGGTCTTAGCCGCGGGAGCCGCTAACTGCTCCAGGTCGGTCCGGTCAAGCTCTATACGGGCATCCGTTGGAAGGCCGATCGTAGTCTTGAATGAGTCAAGACGGTTCTTAAGCTGTTCCTGTGCGGATATCCATCGATCACGGGCGCGCAACTCGCTTTGAACAGCCTGGTCCACCTGGATTTCAGACAGTCGGCCAGCATCGGCAAGACGACGAGACCGCCGGGCCGAGGAAATCAGACTGCGGTAGTTCTCCTCGGCATTTCTCACCTCGTCCATCTGGCGCAGGACTGAGAGGTATTCGCGAGCGATGCTGACCGCAAAGGTACGCTTGAAGCGTTCGAAATCCAATATCTCGTAGACCACGTTTCGCTCGGCCTGCGTCAGGGGCTCAGTCACGATATGTCGGCCGGCGCCTCTTAACAAGGGAATCGATACCGTAGCGTCTGCTGACAGACCCGAAGAGGATGCGCCACCCTGGGTCAATAGATTAACCAAGTCGATAGCCAGCATCGTGCTAAGGTCGATTCCGTTCTTCAGAGTCCGGCTAAGTTCCATCGTCCCACTGGTTTCGAGATTAGTAACCGTGCTGTCTCCGGTGGTGTCCGTGCTTAGTTGGCTTGTTGCCTGTGCGCCATAGATATTTCGGAAATTGTTACGCACAAGATCAAGAGATAATGCCGCCCCAAAGACATCCTCTTTGCGAGATTGATATTCAGGACTATTTAGTGCGCCCACTTGTAGTGCTTGTATCAATGATAACTTGACCGGCTTATTGGGCTCGATGATAAAGGCGTCCTGGGAACTGCCGGAAGGCTCTGACCATGGGTAATTGAACTCAGGCCAGTGTTTGATGGGTTTGAGTTTGTCTGTGCCCAGCGAGGCATCCGACGAGTACATGAGATTCTGTTCAACTAAAAGTCGACGACGAAGGATATCGCTGGGACGCTCGATGTTAATCTCTTCGGTCTTACCAAGCGCATCCTCTTGTTTTTCACGGATTATGTCAAAGCCTACCTTATCTGCCTCGGTTCGGTAATCCGATGGGGACTTACACCCTGATATTGTTAGAAATGTCGCTAAAACCGCAGCCATCACAAGGCAGGTTGAGTATTTCAGTTTTTCTCCGGATATTACCATATTAAATAATACTTTAAAATTGTACGCAATTATCCCGTTTCTCCCGGGGGAGCCTCGGCGAGACCTAATGTGCATCCTTAATTTATAATGTGAGCGCAGGGGCACTTCGGTTACATAAGACGCTGGAAATTCTCAATTTATTTCCATTTTGTTCCACTTTTTGGAGTGCTGAAGGCAAATCTGTCGCAACAGACCCTATGAGCAATCAGCAGAGCGTTGCCGGCTCAGTATGGCTTGGGTTCCCGCTGAGGCCTTTCATTCTCCCGGTTTCCGTGGGGTTTTCGTTCCAGCCTTGCAGCTAAGCCCAGCCCCTGCCAGGGTTACACCCATTTTACTCAAATTTTCCCGATAGTGTTCATTTTTAGTCACTTAATTGCCAGCTTTTTGAATTCGTATATCGTGAAGCGTATCTCGTATATCGCTAACCGCTTCACGCTTAACGCTTAACGCTTAACGCTTAAGCAGGGCCTGTAACTGGCAGATTTCTGTAAGTGAGTCCAGCGAAGAAATCCTTGGAGCACGTGCTCTGCCAAACAAATGGCGGCAGAATACATGTAGGTTCACCGATGAAGTCAATATCGGGTAAACACAAGGTCTAAAGTTCATGTGGTTGGTATTTGTTGCTTATGTTTACAATTCGAACGTTGAAAGGTCTCAGGGGCCGGGGTTCAGGTATCAGCAGACTTGGTGAAGTATTCTCTGGTCCCCGATCCCTGACCCCCGAATCGATCTTACCGTGTACTGGCCGGATTCCTTGCAGTGCATTCGGAACACATCGACAAATCCCCAGTTCAGAATATTATTGAGAGCTTTGTGAACTTTAAAATTCGTATCTCGTATCTCGTATATCGTATCTCGTTGAAGATACGCTTCACGCTTCACGCTTCACGGAATGCAGGTGGCCGTGCAAAGTCTCCGGATCATACACATCGATCGGTAGCGGTGCTATGTTGACATCTCGTATCTCGTATCTCGTATCTCGTTGAAGATACGCTTCACGCTTCACGCTTCACGGTCAAGGATGTTTTGGCTATTTGCTCTATAATGTCGGACTCCTGCGGTAAGACTGTTTTGTCGCCTTGAATCTTGTCGACTGTAGTGTAGCTTTCGATGACCGATAGCAAGCTCAATAGAAAACTGAGCGTACTTTCTGCTCCCTGATTGGCGTTGACGCCTCCAGAACCCAGGCCGTCACTACAACCTTTAGTTCTGAAGTCGTAAAGCGGGATGTGCAAGTCGTTTGCGCCGAGGAACCAATCAAAGGCCTTTCTTTGCAGCGCCAAGAACCTGTCATTTTGAGTGGCATCATAAGCTGCTCTGAGCATCATAACTGTGCTGGCGGCTTCGATGGGTTGTTGGTCGAATGTAGCTCTTGACCCTCCTCGTTCGTACCATCCATTGCAGCCGACAAAGCTAAAGTGCTCGCCGTTAAATGTATTCGACAAAAGGAACTCACACGATTCTTTAGCCACCTCAAGGTATTTCTCATTTTCGAGAGTCAAGCTCGCATCGAAAAGAGCGCGTGGCAAAACTGCGTTTTCATACGTGAGTTCATCTTCGAACCAGTGCCAGTCCGGATGTTTGTTCTCTTCATACTGCTGCATAAGGCCTACCGCTGCCAATTCCAGTTGTCGCCTGATATCACTTGCCCCGGCGAACTGCTTGAGGTAGTCGCACATGCCGAGTACGCAATAGGCCATACCTCTTGGGAACTGCTTCTGCACATGTCCCACCGACTTGTCAAAGCAGTCCTTGGCTATTGATATGTAGGAAGGTGAAGGTGGTGTTGCCATGACCGTTCCGAACGCCCACAATACCCTGCCAAAAGCGTCATTTATAGGTTCTCCTTCACACCAGGTTCTGTCAAAATTCATGAAGTTTCTAATTAATCCATTGCTATCTTGTGCATAGATGATGAAGGACAGAAACCTGTCCAGGAGTTCGAGGGCTTGTGGCTCGGAGTACTGTGCATGGTACTTAACCATTGCAAGTACAGCCCTGGCATTATCATCGGTGCAGTATCCATGTTCACGATTTGGTATTGTGAATTTGGCGTGCTGGAACAGGCCGGTATCATCGGTCAATTTCTTTAAGTGATCCAAAGATGGCTCAGGCACTTCTATATTTGATATTGTCTCTGCTGCTGACAGCGTAGGTTTGACAGGAATACGAACAGGCTCTCGCGTTACGCTGAACAATTTCCAATAGGCCTGTCCGATTTTTGCCCATGTTCGGCTTCTGCCGTAGTCGTAGGCCCGTCCGCGCAAGGAGTAAAACAGTGCGTCGTCATTTAGAATCTTCACTATTTCCTCTGCGATTTTTTCCGAGCCTCCGAACGGTACTAATATACCTCGACCATCCGCGAGCAATTCCATAGCTGCCCAATAAGGTGTGGAGACAACAGCCTTACCGCTACCAACAGCAAATGATAATGTACCGCTGGTAAGTTGTTCCTCATTTCTATAAGGTGTTACATAAATATCCGCTGCACATAGAAAATTATGCAGTTCCTCATCGGCAACGAATCTGTTGTAGAAAATTACATGATCCTGCAAGCCCAGCTCCTTTACCATATTCTGCAGGCTGAATCTATATGATTCGCCCTCATCTTTGAGCACAAATGGGTGCGTCATGCCGAGTACTATGTATATGATAGAGGGATTAGCCTTGACTATTCTCGGCATTGCTTTGAGCATTACCTCAATGCCCTTGTTCTTATTAAGCAGACCGAACGTTAAGATTGTCTTTCTGCCCTGCAGTTTGAACTTATGCTTGTAGTAATTGCTATCAACAAAGGTCAAATCCGGAATACCGTGAGGAATAAGCTCTACTTTTTGGCCAGAGACATTATAAATATTGCGCAGCATACCGACACCGCGTTCGTTCATTGTCACGACCTTATCCGAGTTTTTGCAGACGTCCACCAGCGACTTACGGTAAGCTGGACTTGGCTTATTAAGAACGGTATGCAGAGTTGTTATGACAGGCGCCTTCAGTCTTTTCAGTAGCAAATTCAAATACGAACCGGCGTCACCGCCGAAAAGCCCGAACTCATGCTGGACGCAGACCAGATCAATATGGCTGAAGTTGATGTAGTCGGCGGCGCAGATGTAGTCGCTTTTAACGTTCTGCCGGATTTCGAACTTGACCGGATCAGTGTATTTGTGACCCTCTGACCGCATTGTCACGACCAGCGGCTCAAACTCACCTTTGGCTGCCAATGAAGTGCTATTAATTAAATCTGAGGTGAAGGTTGCGATTCCGCATTTTCTTGGCGGGAAAGAGGAAATGAACACGACTTTTTTCGGGCGATTTTTCGCCATAGGAGCTCCAATCGAAAGTGACGAAGTAGGTATTATCTATAATAGGTAGATTCATCGAATCTGTCAAGCAATTAGGCCCTTGAGCCGATATTTATGTTTGTATCCTGGCGGAATTCAACGCTCTACGGTGTGAAATGTGGCTATTTGGGGGGTGTCTTAAGTATTTTGGCTCATTTTTTTGTATTTTTTAGCACAAGGACATTGACAATTTCGTAAGATAATACACTAATATAGTAGGAATAGTAGGAGTTTATCATGAAGCTTTCGACAAGAACCAGATATGGTATACGAGCAATAATTGAGCTGGCTCAACATACGGGCAAGCGGCCTCTCCAGCTTCATACTATTGCCGAGCGCCAAGACATATCTGTCAAGTATCTTGAGCAGTTGATGACTGTACTCAGGGCCGCTGGATTTGTAAGGAGCATCAGAGGTTCAAGGGGAGGCTATCTTCTTGCTAAACCCGCAGACCAGATTACGGTTATCGAACTTTTCAAGTGTCTTGAAGGACCCGTAACGACGTCTGAGTGCATCGAGGACCCGGACTATTGTGAACGCGCCGCCGATTGCGCAGCCAGGGACTTGTGGATACGGGTTGAAAACGCAATTGAAGATGTCCTCAAGTCCATTACCTTGAAAGACCTGGTCGAGAAGACTGAGCACCACGAAGCCTTGGGGTACCAGATATAGAATTCAGAGGGAGTAGTTATGAGTGCGGTATTCGAAGATATCACGGCAGCAGTAGGTTATACACCTTTGGTGCAAATCAATAAGCTCGGCTCTAGCCAGGTTACGATTCTGGCCAAGCTCGAGTCGTACAATCCCTGTGGCAGTATTAAAGACAGAATTGCAAAGTCGATGATAGAAGCCGCAGAAAAGCAGGGACACCTGAAGCCGGGCGCTGTTATAATTGAGCCGACCAGCGGAAATACCGGGATCGGACTTGCCTGTGTTTGTGCTGCCAAAGGGTATCGTTTGATATTGGCTATGCCGGAATCGATGAGCATTGAAAGAAGAAAGTTGCTGAAGCTCTTTGGCGCGGAAATCGTTCTCACACCTGCTGACCGTGGCATGGCCGACGCCGTCGAAAAGGCAGAACAGCTTGTAGCCGAGAATCCTGATTCCTTTATGCCGCAACAGTTTAACAACCCTGCAAATCCACAGATTCATAGGGAAACCACAGCTAAAGAGATATGGATAGACAGCGATGGTAAGGTTGATATATTTGTAGCTGGCGTCGGTACTGGTGGGACTTTGACGGGATGCGGCGAAGTCTTAAAGCAACGTAATGAGAATCTTAAGGTAGTAGCAGTGGAGCCTAAAGATTCGCCGGTACTTTCCGGGGGTGAGCCGGGCCCACATAAAATACAAGGTATAGGAGCAGGATTTGTCCCGCAAGTGTTGAATGTTGAGATAATTGATGAGATCTTAAAGGTTTCTAATGAAGACGCTATGGAAACAGCTCGACAATTGGCAGCCAAGGAGGGTATCTTGGCGGGCGTAAGTTCGGGCGCTGCGGTCTGGGCTGCGATTCAAGTTTCACAACGCCCCGAAAATCAGGGTAAAAATATAGTTGTTATTCTCCCAGACACGGGTGAAAGGTATGTTTCCACTGAGTTGTTTGATTAGTTTTGGACTTTATCATCGCCGGAGCATCACAGAATGAAAAGGAAGAAGCTTACAGATAAAGACATTCAAGGTTTGGTGATCCGACTTGCACAGACATATAGAGATGATTCAGGCATAAATTTTATCGACGCCTCAAATCTGCCGGTACGAAGCAAATTTTTGGAGATTCTCGATTTGCTCTTTGAGGTGCTCTTTCCAGGATATACGGGTAAAAGAACTATCACCAAAGCGAATATAGATTTTATTATGGGTGATATTCTCTGGCAGATAAATACCGAGCTTTCCGAGCAAATGGAGCGGGCCTACCAATACCAGTGTAGGGTACGTAAATGTGATGACTGTGATTGCCGAATCATGGCGGAAAACGTTGCGCAGCATTTGTTGACTCAACTGCCGAAAATTAGAGAGCTTCTCAAAGGTGATGTGGGCGCTGCTTTCGATGGTGATCCTGCGGCGAAGTCTTATGAAGAGATCGTAATAAGCTATCCGTGTATTATTGCAATTGCAACTTATCGCGTTGCTCATGAATTGTACGTCAAGCAGGTACCTCTGATTCCGAGGATTATGACTGAATGTGCGCATGCGAGAACCGGTATCGACATACATCCGGGAGCGAAAATAGGTAAAAACTTCTTTATCGACCACGGCACCGGCGTTGTTATTGGTGAGACGACAATAATTGGAAACAGTGTCAAAATTTATCAAGGCGCTACGCTGGGCGCTTTGAGTTTTCGCAAGGACGAAAGAGGAAGGGTAATAAAGGGAGGCAAAAGACATCCGACGATAGAAGATAATGTGACTATTTACGCTGAAGCGACAATACTGGGCGATGTTGTCATCGGCAAGGGTGCTGTGATTGGCGGTAACGTCTGGATAAAAGAATCGGTTCCGCCTGGGGTCACCGTTACTACCGCTAATCCCGATCTTGTCTACACAAAGCGTGGAAAACGCAAACCGTGAGATATTTTAAGCAAGGACAACAAAAGAGATATCATGCGGATTTTATATGAAGTGTATATTGTTTAAGGTTTATTGGTCGGAATGAACTCTATAATTGTAATGTTTAGACCCCTGGTTCTACCAGGGGGTTCCTAACTGCCCGATCAATCAAGTTAAGTGGATGAATTAACTGTAATCGATATAAAATGGAAAGCAAGATTCTCCAGAGAATAAAGCAGCTCAAAGATAGCAGCAGGGCGGTAATCCTTGCGCACAATTATCAGCCTGGCGAGATTCAGGATTTGGCTGATTTCTGTGGCGATTCTTTGGGAATGAGCGTGAAGGCAGCCGAAACCGAAGCAGAAGTCATTGTGTTCTGTGGCGTAAGATTTATGGCTGAGACCGCTGCCATTCTCTCGCCTCAAAAGACTGTGCTTTTACCTGACAGGTTTGCTGGTTGTCCCTTAGCTGATATGATAACCGCAGAGCAATTGCGTCAGCTAAAGAAAAAACATTCCGATGCGCTTGTGGTCTGCTATGTAAACAGTCCGGCAGAGGTTAAAGCAGAAAGTGACTATTGTTGTACCAGCGCCAATGCAGTCGAGCTGGTCAGGACTCTGCCCAAGGGCAAGCCCATTATTTTCATCCCGGATCAGCATCTTGGCCGATTCGTTGCAGAACAGACCAAAAGGGAACTGATATTGTGGCCGGGCTATTGCGCAACTCATGTTGTTATTACTGAAGATGACATAAAAGCTGCCAAATCAAAGTACCCGGATGCTGTTGTGATGGCGCATTCGGAGTGTACCGAGCCAGTCAAGGGACTTTCAGACCAGATTCTCAGTACCGGCCAAATGCTCAAGTTCGTTAACAGTAGCACAGCAAAACACTTCATCGTAGCTACTGAAATAGGGATTATTCATGCGTTGAAAAAGCAGAATCCAAATGCTGAGTTTATCCCGGCCAGCAACAAGGCAATCTGTCCGGATATGAAACGTATTACAGTGGATAAGATCATTGCTTCATTGCAGGAAATGCAATATAAGGTTACGGTACCCGAGGACATAACGGCAAGAGCAAAAAGGGCACTTGATAGGATGGTGGAGGTCTTACCTAAATAGAAAGCTGGATTTTACTATGGCCAAGGACAATAAATACCATTTGGATACACTAGCGTTGCACGCAGGCCATGAAGTTGACGCCGACACTCTAAGCCGAGCGGTGCCGATTTACCAGACGACCAGCTTTTTGTTCCGTGACACGGGTCACGCAGCCAGACTATTTGCGTTACAGGAGTTCGGCAATATTTATACACGTCTTATGAATCCTACAACCGACGTGCTGGAGAAAAGACTGGCTGCGCTGGAAGGAGGGGTAGGGGGCTTGGCACTGAGCTCCGGCCAATCAGCTATCTATGTTAGCATTTTTAATATCTGCGGCGCTGGCGGCCATTTTGTTTCTTCGAGCTCGCTTTATGGGGGCACTGTAACGCTCTTTAGCCAGACCTTTGCAAAGTTTGGCATTGAGGTGACATTTGTTGATCCGCGCGATCCAGAAAACTTTGAAAGGGCGATCAAAGACAACACGCGTTTGCTCTATATAGAGACAATCGGCAATCCGAAGAACGACATTCTGCAATATGAGAAAATCGCTGAGATTGCTCATGGGCACGGAATGCCGGTCATTTGCGACAATACTGTTGCCACGCCCATATTGTTCAGGCCCATCGATTATGGTATTGATATTGTAGTCCATAGCTGTACCAAGTTTATCGGCGGGCATGGCACGAGCATTGGTGGGGCTATTATTGATTCGGGCAAGTTCGATTGGACAAACGGCAAATATCCGGAGCTGACCGAGCCGGATCCGAGCTATCACGGCGTCAAATACGCAGAGCAGTTTGGCGAACTTGCCTACATCGTCAAAGCCAGAGTACAACTCTTGCGGGATATGGGTAGTTGTATGTCGCCTTTTAATGCGTTTTTATTTTTGCAGGGACTGGAAACGCTGCACCTGCGTATGCCCAGGCACAGCGAGAACGCGCTGAAGTTAGCGAAGTGGCTCGAAGAACAGCCCCAGGTTAGCTGGGTAAATTATCCAGGCCTACAATCGCATCCTGATTATGCTCTTGCAAAGAAATATCTACCGAAAGGCCAAGGCGCTATTTTAGGCTTCGGAATAAAAGGCGGTAGAGAGGCTGGCATCAAATTTATAAACAGCGTCAAGCTCGCCAGTCACCTTGCTAATATTGGCGACAGCAAAACTCTCGTTATTCACCCGGCAAGTACAACGCACCAGCAGCTAAGCAGCCAAGAACAGCTTGCAGCCGGCGTAACAGAGGATTACATCCGTGTTTCTGTCGGAACGGAACATATTGATGATATAATTGCTGACTTTGAACAAGCCTTGGGAAAGAGTGTTGAGTTATGAGTCGTAGGGTGGGGCTTTCATCCTTCGCAGTAGCTCTGCTACGGAGAATGGATGCCCCACCATGATTTAATCGGTGGGCTAAAGCTTGCCCGCCTTTGGCGGTGCCCACCCTACAAAGCTAGCAAAGATAATGCAAAGCATGTGTCGGCGTAAGACTCAAGACTCAAAACTAGGGACTTAAAACTAACAATGTGGGATTACACAGACAAGCTGAAAGATCATTTTTTCAACCCACGAAATGTCGGTGAAATTAAAAATCCCGACGGCGTGGGAGAAGTAGGTTCTCTCGCCTGTGGCGACGCTTTAAAGCTTACCTTTGAACTGGATGAGAATGGAAGAATCAAGGATGCGAAGTTTAAGACCTTTGGCTGTGCAAGTGCGATAGCAACATCGTCGGTCTTAACCGAAATGATAAAAGGTAAAATGCTGGACGAAGCTGCAAAAATAACAAACAAGGATATCGCGGACTATCTGGGCGGCCTGCCTGAACAAAAGATGCACTGCTCGGTCATGGGCAGAGAAGCCTTGGAAGCGGCTGTTGAAAACTATCGCACAGGCGGTAAGAAAAAACATGAACTCGAAGGCAATATTGTGTGCACCTGTTTTGGTGTCACCGACAAAGAAATCGAGCGAGTCATACGTGAGAATAACTTGACTACTGTTGAAGAAGTCACAAACTACTGCAAAGCTGGTGGTGGCTGCGGCGGATGTAAAGGCGAAATCGAGAAGATCATAGAAACAATACAGGGCGACAGAGTAAAGCAGCCGATACATCCATCACCTCGAAAATCGACGAAGCTTACGAATATCCAGAAGATACAGCTAATCCAGCAGACAATAAATGAGCAGATAAGACCTGCCTTACGAGCCGATGGCGGCAATATTGAATTGATCGATGTCGATGGCAACAAGGTCATTGTCGCTTTTAGAGGAATGTGTGCTCAGTGTCAACTTGCCGAATTTACATTGAAAGATGTAGTTGAAGCTAAGCTGAGGGAGTTTGTCTCCCAGGATCTTTACGTCGAGGAGGACAAGGACTCAGCCCAGCAGCCCCATAATCACAGAGGATAGTTAATGAAGACGGTATACTTCGATAACAATGCTACGACGAAGGTAGCTGAAGAAGTGCTGGCAGAGATGGAGCCATACTTCTGTCAGTTTTACGGCAATCCTTCGAGTATGCACACGTTCGGGGGACAGATTGGCACGAAGATTCGTCAGGCACGCGAACAAGTCGCTGAGCTGCTTGGCTGCGACCCGAGCGAGATCGTATTTACCAGCGGGGGTACCGAAAGTGACAATGCTGCAATAAATGGGACACTTGCGGCTGTGCCGAATAAGCGTAAGGTGATTACGACAAGGATCGAGCACCAGGCTGTGCTGGCAGTCTGTCGCGAGCTGGAGAATCATGGTTATGTCGTTGTCGAATTGGCAGTGGACAAAGATGGCCAGCTTGACCTGAATGAGCTACAAGAGAATATCGATGACGATACCGCTTTGGTTACAATCATGTACGCCAACAATGAAACAGGCGTCATTTTTCCGATTGATAAGATTGCTGAGATAGTCACAAGCAGGGGGGTCGTATTCCACATGGACGCTGTCCAGGCGGTCGGCAAGATTCCACTTAATCTCTCAAAATGTCATATCGATTTTCTTAGCCTATCCGGCCACAAGTTGCACGGGCCTAAGGGGGTAGGCGTGCTCTATGTTCGCAAAGGGACTCGCCTATCACCTTTTATGTTAGGCGGTCATCAGGAGGGCGGCCGGCGTGCTGGCACCGAAAATGTCCCTGCCATCATCGGCCTCGGTAAAGCATGTGAATTGGCTGCTAAGAGTATCAAAGAGGAAAATGACAAAATTAAGCAACTGCGTGACAAGCTCGAAGATGCAATCCTAAAGAGGTGCCCAGATGCCCGGCTTAATGGCGACAAACACAATCGCCTGCCGAATACCGCCAACATTAGCTTTGAGTACATTGAAGGCGAAGCGATTCTACTTATGCTGGATAAGTTCGGCATCTGCGCCAGTAGCGGCTCAGCCTGTACATCCGGTTCATTGGAACCTTCTCATGTGTTGCGTGCGATGGGCGTGCCGTTTACCGCCGCCCACGGTTCAATCCGCTTTAGCCTAAGCCGATACAACACAGAAGAGGAAGTTGACTACACCCTTGAGAAACTCCCTTCAATCGTCAACCGCCTCCGCGAGCTCTCACCGTTCGTGGCAAAGTAATCGAACGATTCACGCTCGAATGGAAATTTGGTTCATTACTTGCCGTCACATTGAATTCTATCTTCAGGTATTGTGAGTAAATAATGATTGACGTGTGAGGCCAAAAGCGTTATGATTCTTTTTTATCCGTGGCGGATAGGGCGTTTCTCCGCGTCTATAATAGCTGAGTTAGTTTTAGTCAAAGTGTAAAGAAACACAGTTTGAGGAGTTATATAAGATGAGTCAAAAGAGCAATCGAAGCAGTGTGGCAAGAATCAAAATTGTTATTTTGTATTTGGTGATATTGTTGATAGTTGGAGGGTGCATTTCAGGCAGAACCGATGTGACGTATGGCACTAACGGACCTGCTGTGAGCTCTCGTACTCTCAAAATGGTGAAAATCGGTGAAACAAGCAGGGAGTGGCTGTACGGCACGTTGGGCGATCCGACCAGCGAAAGCAGAACCCCGGATGGAACCGAAATAATGAGATATGAATACAACAAAAAGGTCGACAGCAGCTTTGAGATAAATCCGTTCCTGGATTTGGGCGACAAGAAGGAAGTGCGTACGGTCTACTACTTTGAGCTCAAAGATGGAGTCGTAACGCGCTTCTGGAAGGAAAGATAGCCTGGTGTAGTGTGCGTTGCTTGGAGCGCTGCCGAAGGGTGGCCGGTATAGAAAAGAAAATCAGCATTCACTGATCGGCTAATTTAGCTGGGGAGCTATTATTGGGAAGCCGCCTTGCGGAGTTAAGGTATCCTCAAGAGCACGGGAAGATATCCTGACTGTTGGAGATGTTTGACCAGAAGCAGAAGAATGAATATCCACATGAACCACACGGCATCGCCGGAGCGTCGCACAAATTCAGCGGTTTTAACTTGATAGTGTTCTGGTTCCTTGTATAGAGACAGCTTTGGTATAAAGGCAGGGACCGACTTCACATATTCAAGATAGTCTTGCCCGAATGTTGCCACCAACTTTCCTTCTTCGGCGCGCATGATAAAAGGATAGTAAAGGCAGTAGAACAGGATTATGAGCACCAGCACAAGAACATTCTCGGAGGCCAAACCTATTCCCACGGCACCCATGAGGCTAAAGAGGTACAGAGGATGGCGAACCATTGAGTAAGGTCCCACTGTAACAAGTTCACGTCTTTTATTGCCCGCCAGGTACATCAAAGCCCATAACCTGCCGAGGCTGGCTGCTATGAGAAGAAGTAGCCCAGAGAGTTCGAAAAGCAGACCTATAGTGCTGTCCTGAAGGAAGGAATGGCTTGTGAAAAAAATAAGAAAGAGTATTATCAGGCCGAAGAGTCGTGATATTATTATACGTGATTTGGTGATACTAAAAATCATACAGCTTTCCTTGTGGCTGCGTTAATTATTGCCGGAGGTGGGAATCGAACCCACACCCGGGGTGAACCGGACGGGATTTTGA
>CAYSPM010000041.1:0-12029 GCA_964432925.1 uncultured Pirellulales bacterium
AGTCTTCTCCGATTTATCAACACGTTCAATCATACTTCAATAAGCTCCATCAAACTGGACAACCGTGTCCGTGTGTTTTCGATAGACCAAGTCTATGCGATGGTTGTTACGGCTGCAACCAAACGGCTCTGAAGGTCTTCTTATTAGGATTGGTGAGGTGCTTGTTTAAACATGTTCCATCGGCGTGTAGCTCGCCCTGTTTACACTCGGACTCGTTGGTTACTTTGACAGGTATACTGCCGTCGTCGCTCAATAACAGTAATCGAGGTGAGTTCTTGAAAGAAATTAAGGCTTCCGGGGTGAATTTGTCAGGAAGCATGTTTAGCCTTCTCGATAGCACGGGTTTCTCGCCACGATATCCAGACCAACGATAAAGAGCAAACGGTGGGTCTTCATTGTGAGGGCCTGCAATAACAAAATAGGCCTTATGAAAATGAGAATACCCTATGCTTCTTATTCCAAGACCATCTAAATCCCAAAATATCGGCTGACCAAACATCGGAGCATCGCTGCTTTCGAGGACCGCATTAGGATTTCTCAATGGCACAACAAGGGCCTTTTCTCGTCTCGTGACCTTATCAAAAGGACGAGGATTTCTAAAGCCAATATAGAGCGTCTTACCATCGGGCGCTGCACACAATCCCTCAATATTTAGACCTTCTGCTTTGGGGGCGAGTCTCTCTCGCTGATTTTTCGGTAAGTCTTTTTCAGTAAATCGCGTTGCCTCACTTAAGCCCAGGCCACGCATACTATCTGTGCCGACGAGCATGTGAACAAGGCTCCTGTAAGAGACACCTACAGGACGGATTGCAATATTACCGCCTTCAGATTTGACGGAAGTGGCGAAAAAGCGATAACGGCTTGGACGTATCTTTCCATCCTTGTTTCTGCCGTGCGAGGTAATCCAGTAGACACGGTCTCCCACCATAGCTGCGCCTTCAATATCTGCCTCTGAATGCTTCGACTCAACATCCAAAAACTCCGTCAGGTCATAACAGAAAATGGGCGAACCGCTTTTTTTGACACTGTATACTCTCAGGATATTATTCTCGTCGTCAGCGACAATAAACACATCGTCACCCACTGCTACCGCGGCCGATGCGTCGCTGGCGCCATTATAAACTCGAACTTGCCCGCTGAGCTTATCCGCAACACAGAGAGTTACGAGGCTGTGTGCCAACAAAAAAATTGCCGTTCTGATTAAATTAATCAACTCGAATACTCCTGGTAAACTGCTTCTTTCACGACTATTACAGGGCTTGACCTGTTAAGATTTTACAGGCACGCCACGAGAGAAACGAGTAAAAAATCAAAGCCATTGTGGTCCGCCAGCATCTATATATTACCACCCCCGGGGCATACTATATACACGAAGCTGCCAGACCCAGAAGAAAATCGATAATCGCAGGCTGAAAACTCTAAAAAGAAAGGCTGCAAGAATAAAACTCGCAGCCTAGCTTCCGTACCCATATCGCGTATGCGTCGGTAAGATAAACCAGATTGTTTGTGCGAACGCTACATTAGTCAACTTACTTAAATTGGTGTATAATCCCAAATAAGATCATGTTTGCATCATCCATGACGTCACCAATGTCGCCCTCATACATCTGGTACTGGTACTCAGCGTAGAAATCATTATACTCGTTTAACTCACACCTTAAACCAACCACTGGTCCCCAATATGCGCCACTATTATCACCAAGGCCCTCTACATCAATGGTGGAATAGTAAACTTGAACACCAGCATAGGGCACATATTGGTTTTCTGGCATGAAATGGTACTTGGCCTTGCCACCAATTCCCCAAACATTCATGTCTGTATTTTCAATCTCAAGCCAAGCACCCAGAAGCGAGCCAGATACCTGAATATTATCAGTCACAAAGTATCCAACGGAAGCAGATAGTATAAGCAGGTCCAAGTCGCCATTTTCCGCTAAGTTAAATGTGCCCCATCCTCCCATAAGGTCGAGTTCGGTATCACCTTGCATTACCGAGGCATTTGCGCTGCCTGCTAAGGCTAAAACCATAACACAAACGAACATCAATCCGTGCCTCATGACATTACCCTTTCACTTACAAAAACCAACTAATATTGTTTGGCCGTTAAAACATAAAATCAAAAGTTAAAGTGGTCGATCTCTTATCCTCATTTCGGCCTCTCCATAGTCTCTCACTCTAAAAATCCTTGGAATCCATAAAGGCGAGTTTATCAACACAGCAATATAAATCAAATAAAAAAGACTGTTTTAATTTTTTTATAGCAGCCCTTTGTAAAAAGGAGCCTAAATATCTATAATATTTGTATAATGTTCATGCAAATAAAATTTTTAACGATTTTACGTATCTTGCGTGTAATACATTCTATTGTGTGAAAATGGGGTAAATGATAAGCTGCCTATCTATCCTGAAAGGGCCAATTGAAAACCGGCCACGCTGTTGACGGTCCTGGATGAGTTTACACGTGATAGTCCTGCCATAGAGGTTATCCGGTCAGGTGTTGATCTGTTAAGATTTTATAGGCAAGCCACGATAAACTCGAACAACAAATCAAAGCCATTGTAGTATGCAGAGCACACCTAAAAGCACTATCGTTATTCGTGAAGTGTATCTCGTAGCTCGTATTGCGTATTGCGTGATGCGGGGCGCGTGGACGAGTAGATGAGTGGACGAATGGGTGAAAAACCGAATAAACACTGGGGTTAAATGTGAGATCTCGTCGGCAGCGCTCACTGATCCAGGAAGCTCTGGAAAAGAGAAGAGCCATGCCGGGGACAAACATCAGGGGCTAATCAAGTGGGCGGTACTGGACTTGAACCAGTGACCTCCTGCGTGTCGAGCAGGCGCTCTAGCCAACTGAGCTAACCGCCCTTTCGAACGTGAGTATCGCTGAAAGCAATGGAAAAATCAAGAAATTTTATACAAAACTTGACAAGAAACGTGTACGCAAACTCAGTATTGGCGATTATCCGGCAGGTATGTTTGAGATGGGTAAGGGCAAGCTGCGATATTTCGGTTAGAACAAATCGTTGCTCGTTGTTTGAACAGGTTGTCTTTGTAACACAAATATTTTCATATAATCCAACAAAAGAAATTATTCCAGATTTCGCCTGATAACGGCTGCGGCTGAAAGTGTCCTTTGCAAATCGCCACTTTGAACTGTCATCGAAATCTGAACACTTTTGGCATCCAGCGGATCACTTGCTTGTGTTTTAGTGAAGGTGGCATCCGTAACGTTGTCGCAAAGCACATACTCACTGTTGTCGGTGATCAGCAAAAGCGTGTTCGGATAATCTTCATCGGTAGCATCACGGAACTCATAGATGATGTAATCGCCTTCCGGCGTATATAATTCACACCGGTTATCCAGGCTATCATAAACCACTCCAAGCCATCCATAATTTGGGTCTTGGTACCCAGCCGTGCGAATCTGGCTTGTCATCCGAAATAAAGCCTGCCTGGCGCTGTTAATCGTCTTAAATATATCCTCATTCTCTCTGTAGTTTATAATAGCTGCGTTAAAAGCCACAGCTACAGCGGCAAGTAACATGCCTGATATTGCCAAGACAATCAGCAATTCCGCAATTGTGAAGGCATTTGCGTATTGCGTATTGCGTCGTGAGTATTGCGTATTGCGTATTGCGTATTGCATATTATTCATCGCTTACTCCGGATTAGCCGCGATGCGCAGATACCATTCTACACACGCCTGGTCCAGAATTGCTAATATCCGGCCCTAATCCAGCAGGCTGAGCTGATTTGCTTTGAATTAAGAAAAACCCTTACTGTTATCCTGACAAAATCACTACTTCCATCCGGGACAACTTGCTCGAAGTTACTAATACTGACATTTTCAACTATTACCTGTTGACTCCACGCCACAAAGTTATTCAGAACCTGACCATCTGCATCTATTGGTGGTGAATACGACTGCTCATCAAGAGTTGTCAGACTGTTATAGCTCATCATAGCTGTCAGTTCGCGAACCTGCTCGATTAAAAACTCAGCGGTCGACAGATCGGCCCCGGCTCCGTTCGCTATTGTAAAAGCGCTATTGGCAGTGAGCAGGGCCGTAATCGCAAGACCGACGAGAATCACGGCGAAGAGCACCTCAATGAGTGTAAAAGCGTTCTTTTGTGTTTTAGTTTGCATGCAATACCTTAAGCCAATGTTATCAGCTTTATTTAAATTTCCAGGCACGAGAAAAAATCTACTTACCCATGACAATGCTAGACATCTTGAATATGGGCAGAATAATGCTCATCGCTATGAAACCAACAAGGCAGCCCATCACCACTATCATCAATGGTTCTATCATGGAAGTGACTGTCTTTATAACCGTCTTTAGTTCTCGTGCATAGTAAGTGGAGACATCTCTCAATACATCACTTATATTTCCCGACTCTTCACCACTTCGTATCATATGCACAACACTGGATGGCATTAATGTGTAACGGCTCAGGCTGGATGCGATTTTCTTGCCCTGACGAACCTCCTCGTAGACTCCAAGCCACATATCCCTGTATAGGGCATTTCCCGATATTTGGGCCGTTATGGAAATAGTATTCAGGATTGGCACGCCTGCCTTTGTGAGCACACCCATCGTGTGCAAGCTCCTGGTTATATACAGGCTCCGGCAGAGTGTCTTTATCAGAGGCAACGTCAACTTTGTCTTGTCCCACCAAAGCCGGCCACCACTGGTGTTGATGAAGTACCAAAAAGCCCAAAGACCGGCGCCGATGGCGGGCACGATTAAAATCCAGTAATGCCTCAAGAATGTGCTGCTGACCATCAGTATTGTTGTTGGCAAAGGCAAGAGGTGTTCCTTTCCTTTGAATATCGCTGTAAACCTCGGCAAGACAAAACAAAGCAAGAAGATGGTCACCGCTACGGCCATAACCGCTATTATGACAGGGTAAACCATAGCACTTCTGACCTGAGAGCGTGTCTCTGCCTCCTGGTCCAGATACTCCGCCAGCTTTTGCAACATATCGCTCAGAGAGCCGGAGACTTCTGCTGCAGCAACCATGTTTATATAGAGGTTAGAAAATACATTTGGATGCTCGGCGAGGGCCTGCGAGAAACTCTGGCCAGCTTCGATTGCATTTTTCAGGTCGGTGACAACTGCCTTAAACTTCTGATTTTCATTCTGTTCGGCAATCGATTGAAGCGAATCCTGAAGGCTTATCCCTGCCCGAACCATAACAGCAAGTTGACTGGTAAAGTTCAAGATGTCTTTTCTGCTCGGCCCGAACTCAAACCTGAAATTCTTCACTCTCTGTAGCAGCGAAGGTCGATCGTGGGTCTTGTCGCGGATCCATTTCGGCTGCTGGACAGCGCCGATGGAATTACTACCAGCGATGTGCCGAGATCGGCCTTGTTGGATTTGCGGTCCGGCAGCCTGCCTATCGTCAGCGACGGCAGTGGTACTTTCGTGCTCTTGTGGAGAATCGCTCGACATATCTATATTCCTACCTTTCTGAACCTACCGTCTGAGGCGGTCGAACGACTTCGAAGTCACCGGGCTTGGCAAGCATTTTTTCCATCTTCGCAGGGTTGCTGGAGCGCATGATTGCCTCATCTCTGTCGATGTAACCCTTCGAATACATATCAGCAATACTAGTGTCCAAACTCTGCATGCCCAAGCGGCGAGAGGTTTCGATTATGTTCGGTATTTCATAAATCCTGTTTTCGCGAATGCAGTTTCTGGCAGCGGAAGTACACAGCAATATCTCGGTACAGGGAATCATTCCGGGCTTATCCACCCGCTTAAACAAGGTCTGCGAGACAACGGCCTGTAAAGTGTTGGCCAGCATTGTTCGGATCTGATTCTGTTGATTGGCGGGATAGATATCGACGATACGCTCAATGGTTTGTGGTGCATTTATCGTGTGCAATGTGCTAAAGACGAGGTGTCCTGTCTCAGCGGCGGTTATTGTGAAGCTGGTGGTTTCAAGATCCCTCATCTCGCCAACCATGATAATATCAGGGTCCTGTCGCAGCACGTGTTTAAGACCAGATGCGAACTCGGGACAGTCAGAACCGATTTCACGCTGTTCTATCATAGACTTGTCATTCTCCAGCAGGTACTCAATAGGGTCCTCCAGTGTGATAATACGTTTTGTATACTTTGAGTTTATAACCTGAACCATCGCAGCAAGGGTCGTACTTTTACCAGAGCCGGTATGTCCGGTTACCAGTACCAAACCCCTGGGCAAGTCGATCAGCTCCTTGACTATCGCTGGAAGGTGAAGATCATCAATTGAGAAAACGTGATTGGGAATAATCCTGAAAGAAATTGCGATTGTCTCACGTTGATAATGGGCGTTGACACGAAACCTGTGGCCGTCGGCAATAGTAGTCGAGAAGTCGAGGTCTCTATTTTCTTTGAATTTCTCGAATTTTTCAGGGCCAACCATTGTAAGAATCATTTCCTTTGCATCCTGATTGCTGACGGCGGGGAAATCCATATCAATCAATTCTGTGTTTCTTCGAAGCACGGGCGGCATTGCAACATTAATGTGTACGTCACTGGCACTTCTTCTTATTGCCGCAGCTAAGATTGCTTTAATGTCAATCATATTCCGATCTCACTAAAAGGGTATATAACGTATGTCGGTCTACATAACATTTTCGACAAAGGCTTCTTCTTCACTGTGTCCATAAACCTCCGTAACCCGGAGTACCTCCTCCAATGTTGTAGCACCCTGGGCCACCTTTCTCATGCCATCATCAAAGAGGCTGGGCTTGTCGCTCTCGTGAAAGACACGCCTCATGCTGTTAATCGAAGAGTCTTCGTTAATCATGTCTCTGAATTTGTCGTCGATTACAAGCAGCTCAAAGATACCAACTCTTCCCGCATAACCGGAGCCCCTACAAGAATCGCAACCGGCGCCATGGGACAGCTCCTGTGGATTGATGCCCGCTCTTTGTATATACTTTGACATATGCTCGGGCACCTGATAAGGCTGCCTGCAATTTGGGCAGATTCTTCTCACTAATCGCTGTGCAAGGACGCCATTGAGCGAAGCCGCTATCAAATATGGATCGATACCTATATTGACTAATCTGGTAATACTGCTCGCGGCGTCATTAGTGTGAAGTGTGGAGAGCACAAGGTGACCTGTCAAAGCAGCTTGTACAGCGATGCCTGCTGTCTCGTTGTCACGAATTTCGCCTATCATTATTACGTCGGGGTCCTGCCGCAATAAGCTCCTGAGCGCCGAGGCGAAACTAAGGCCGATCTTCTCGTTTATCTGTACCTGGTTACAGAAGTCAAGCTCATACTCCACTGGATCTTCAACGGTCGAGATGTTTAATCTATCACCATCCATCTGACACATAGCTGAGTACAACGTGGTACTCTTTCCTGAGCCGGTTGGGCCTGTAACGAGAAAAATGCCGTGAGGCAGCGCTATTTGCTGACTAAATATATCACATACGGCTTGCTCCATGCCGAGCTGGTTTAGACCGCGGACGATTGACCTGCTGTCGAGAACACGTATGACTGTTTTTTCTCCGTGGTTTGTCGGTAAAGTAGAGATTCGTAAATCAATCGCCCTGCCACCGACAATGACTGAGATTTTTCCATCTTGCGGCAGTCTTCTCTCTGAGATATCCAGATTGGCCATAATCTTAACGCGTGAAACAATCGCGGGGTGCATCTTCAACGGCGCCTGCTTGCTTTCAAAAAGCATGCCATCAATGCGGTATCTTATCTTCGTTATTTTGTCCTTGGGCTCAATGTGTATGTCACTGGCTCCTTCGCGTATGGCGTTGCTGATAAGATAATTGACGAATTTAATGACAGGCGATTGTCCTGCCATCTTCTCCAGGTCTCCCGAATCATCCTGCTGGTCCTGAATCACCTCAACTTCAGTCAGGTCACTGATTATATCGTCCAGGTTATAATCGATTTGGTCCTGGCTGAATGAATCACAAATTGCGTCAATATCTGTGGGACTGCAGACGAAGACACGGATATCCATTTGAGTTTGCCTTTTGACATCCTCTATCGCGAAGATATTGGCTGGTTCGGAGGTCGCGACAATCAAAGTGCCCTGCTCAATTTTGATAGGTACGATGCCACTCGTCCGTATGAAGCCGATATCGAGACTCTCAAAGGCGCTTCTTTCCACCTCTTCAGGGCTGAAGCGTCGGAATTCGAGGCCGCAGAGTTCCGCCTTTGACATCAAGATGTCATCGGCGCTCGCAAGTCCTTGCTTCAACAGCCAAGTTGCAGCGTCGGGAGTGAGCTTTGCGGACTGATCCTGCCGTAATCGTTCGAGCTGCTCATGTGTTATTTTGCCTGCATCGGCCAAGACATCAGCGATATCACGCATATGTGCCTCGCAGGTTTGATCCGGAGAGTAGAGATCGCTTAGTCCGCGCACAGGCTCGCTGTTGGAGTCAGCCTGATCCAACGCAGAATTCATTTGCAAACTTTGCTGGCCTTCTGGCGGCTCTGGCGCACCGTCGTTTTTCTGAAATGGAAAGTGCAGTTTCATTAAGATAACTTCAGTATAACCTTCAAACCTTCAGACTCGGCCTCAGAAGAATCACCGTCCTGCTCGCCGAGCCACTCAAGGACAACAAAAACGTTACTGATTTTGACTACTTTAAAGCCTTTTATCGTATCTCCCTCATAAAAGATCTTACCGTCAATCATACAACAGTTGCCCTGATCAGAGCGCATGATGGATAGCAACTGCATGTCTTTCGCTTTTTGAATCAGCCTCTGTTGGCGAATAATCCTTGCGTCAATACCAGGAGACTGCTCCTGAGTATCGCTCTGCTGCCTTAAGTTATTCAAAAACATTTCAAGCTCAAAAGGGTTCTTAACAAGCTCATTGACCTGAACCTGAAAGACGTTTGAAAACTCGTAGAATTTCTTTAGGATTTGATCCATTCGACCAATCATCTCGGTGCTGCCGCCGGTGAGTCTACCGATAGCGATTTCAATCTGCGCCTCTTCAGAACAAGCTGGTGCGGCTGAGGCTGCTTGCGGCTTGCTCTTTCTAATCATGAACCAAAGGCATAAAAGGCCGATGCTGAACAAGATGATAACCAATACCGTACTTCTGCGTGCGTTTTTGGGCTGATTCGGGACGGTAAAGTATTCCTGGTTTTGACCGTCTTGCAGTGACTCAGGCTCTGCATGGCCGGCAGTTGAAGACGCCTGTGGCGGCAAGCCTTCAGAGCTTTGGTCGCGTAAAAAAGATAACATATCTAAGCTCCCTTACTTCTTTTTAGGCTCTGTTGAAAAGGTCGGTTGTCATTTCGACCGATTCATCCTTCGCAGTCCCTAAGGGACGGAGAATGGAAGCCCCTAAGGGGCGGAGTGGAGAAATCTATTAAAAACAGATTCCTCGACTCGCCCCCCTGCTTTCTTGCGAAAGCAAGAAGGGGGGCTCGCTCGGAATGACAGTTTTTTAGGTTTTCCGCAGAGCATTCTTTTTACTGATTTCAAATCTGATTTGATAGGCGCCTCTTTTCAGCCTGTTTTATCCTGAAAGAATATGCTCACAATGAAATCGGCTGATATTTGCCCCTCTTGTTGCCTTTGCTTATCAAGATCGAGCTCCCGAATCTTCATAATGCGTGGTAGCTGCTCAAGCTCCAAGAGATACGAATAAAACGATTTAAAATCGCCCGTTAACTCCATCCTTAATGGCTGCTCTATGTAACCACTATTTTCTTTTTTCTCGAGGGTCCTAATCATCTTAGGTTCGAGATCCTGCTTTTGGGCAATTACAGTTACTTGTTCGAGGACTTTATGGATTTCGCTTGTAGGCGGCAGTTTGCTCTCAAAGAATCTGACGGCATCATGCAACTGCTGAAGCTGTTTTGTGAGGTCCTCTGCGGCGGCTGTGGCCTTCTCGAATTCGCTGAGTTTTGCCAACTTGGCCTCGACGCGTTGCTTCGCCTTGGCAAGATTTCTATTAGCCGGCCTGATCATATACTGGTATCCAACCACCGCTATACCCACCAACAAGATAAAAAACACAGCTTTTCTGAAAGCACTATTCATTTCTCTACCCTCATGTCAGATTTGCCGGACCTCTACGCGTCAAATGATAAAAAACACTATTGAGGTCCATGGCAGTATTAAAAGTGATAAACTGATTGCTCTGCATTGGCTCTGATTTTGTCAACATCCTCCCTGGTCAGATGAGTGTCTTTGCGGAGGTCCGCTGTGAGCTTAAATTTTCTAAAAGTCGCGTCGTCGACTTTGTGCTCTTTCGATTCCACGAGTGAGACACGGTTGAACAAACTTGAATCACTAAGGCGCTCTATATAGGAAGCTACCTGAAGGTCACTGGGCGCCATACCTTCTATATCTATGTGCGTCTCCAATAATTGTTCCCGAGTGATGGCTGTTTGTGCTGGATTATACTCTGCCTGAGCTTCCTGATACTTGCTTTTAGCCGGGGCCGGATGATTTACACGCTTGCCCTCCTTCTGAATGAGCTTTAGCCTCAGCAATGATACACCCGGCGGCAAATTGTTCGTCAGAGATGCCAATAGAATACTTCTCGGTACGGGTTCAAGCAGTTGTGTGGTAGTAAGAGCGGTTTTCATCATCTCTTTGCGTTTTACCTGAAGCTGCTCAAACTGTTTTATAGACTCCTGTATGTGAGTCATTTTCGCATTGACCATCTTTTCCTTGGCATCGAAGTTCCTTCGACGAATCCTTATCGTGAGGAAGGAGCCAGCCAGCGCAGCCATTACTAAGGCCAAAAGGACAAGATATATTAAGTTCGTCCTTCTGGATTCATTGCTTTGAATGTAATCATCAGGAACAAAGTTTATATTGAGCATTTCGTTAACCTACCTCTCTTTGCCGGGTTCGGCACAACCGGGCTGGCTTTTACTGAGCAGTCAGGACAAGCTAAGCCCAAAAGCCACAGCCCAGTTAACACAACCGTTCCTTCTATCGATCGCATAACGACAGTGATCAGCCATCTCCACAGCAGCCAGGCAATCTCCCGCCTGAGCCTGGATTTCCAATTGCTTTGCTATCGCTGTGCATACGTCTTTACTGACTACTCGACCTGAAAGGAAAATCAGGCGCTCAATCTGTGTGTTTCTGTGCATAGAAGCAAAGCTGCGTCTACAGGAAGTTAATTCAAGTACGAGTCTTGTAACGACCTTTTCGTCCGTGAGCTGCTTGGCCCCTATCGGTATGGAACAAGCAAAAAGCGGATTCTTGTGTCTGCAGATTACGAGATTCGTACGAGTTGCTTCGATGTCGAGCAGCATAACAACAACATCAAGGTCGTCTTTTCGCCTGCCAAAGAACCTGGCGTAACAATTAGCAAGCGCAATGGGCCAAACACCGATGGACTTAACCACAAGTCCAGCCCTTTCATATATTGCCAAGTGTATGTCAATGATTCTGCGTTCGGTTGACATCACAAGAATGTTGTCCCGATCCGTGGAAATGTATTTTATCAGCGTGTTTTTCTTACTGGGCTGAAACGGTAGCTGTTGCTTTATCTTTGCAAAAATCGCGTCCTTCAATTGGCCATCTGCGGTCTTGGGCATTCTCATCTGGTCGATGAAGACGTCGCTTGATGGCACTGCCGCAGTGACTTCCTTACCGTGAAAATCACCTCTGACCAACGCTTCTCTTACGGCTTCGATGGCCCATCTTTGCCAAGCTGCGCTGCCGGGCTTGACATCCCCCGGCCTATCAACGCGATCGCCGGCAATCAAGCTGATACTCCTTGCTCCATTGGCGAGCTGAGCTAACTTCAGGCTGTCAGGACCGACGTCCACACCAATTGGATACGCACGGTTTTTCAGAAATCCAAACATTTTACGTTCACCCATAAGAGGGGACTTGTAATGAGTATTCGTCCTGCCCTTTGAATGTATGTTATTTCATTGTTACTGCTCAAAACGACCTGGTCCTTGCTAAAAATGCTCATTTCGTCTCGATAGCTACACTAACGCACCCGTACCTACACTACGGGAGGGAGTTAACGTGCTAATTAAAATATATGATATGCACGGCAGGGTAGCCAAAC
>CAYSPM010000041.1:12129-18109 GCA_964432925.1 uncultured Pirellulales bacterium
GCGTCCTATAATTTTTATTGACATGCACTTATGCTACAGATATACTACACTATAAGGAAAATGGTCATGGGAGGTTCTCTTCATTCGCCTACGCATCGCTGCTCAAGAGTCGAATGTTTCAATCTTTTTATGTGGATGTACAGAAAAATGGAAAGCATCAAAAACACAAGGCACTGGATCTTGACTTATACGCTTGTCATCAATATCGGAGTTTTCGCTATAACAGGAAAAATCTATGCCGATGCCGACTCCTCGCCAAGGGCTGTCGAAATCCTCGACGTAAATAGCAGTGACGGTGTGGTAAACTATCATGCTGTAATCTGTGGTATCGCAGACTATCCAGGCCGGGAGATGGACTTAAACTATACTGACGATGACGCACATGATGTCTATAAGGTGCTAATAGCATCAGCTAATTGGAAAGCTGAAAATATAACACTTCTGGTCGATAGAGCTGCAACAAGAAGTGCTATACAATCAGCTATTGATGATATGTGTAACAAAGCAGATTCCGATGATATATGTCTGTTTTACTTCTCTGGTCACGGAGGAACGGCAGATACTGATTATTTCTATCCTCCCGATGAGCTTGATGGGTTTGACGAGTACATTTGTGCCTATGATTATGATATTATCGACGATGAGCTGGGACAATGGCTTGCTGATCTTCCTACAAGAAAATACATCGTATTTTTAGATACGTGCCGTTCGGGAGAAGACGCAAATCCTATTTCAAACGAATCAATCCTTGATAGTCCAGGCGATGCAAATAGCACAGGCAATATTATCTCGATGAAGGACGATGGTTTTGCCGCTGACATCGCCGCCAACTTTGGTTCCAATTCTGAAATTGGAGCGAAAGATTTTGATGATTATGACCGAGGCGTCGCCGTCGCTGCATGTGAGGCTGATCAAACTTCTGAAGAGCTGTATTACGTACAAAATGGTCTTTTTACTTACTTTCTCGTGCAGGGAATGGCTGGACCAGCGGATGAAAATGGCAACGGCTGGATATCAGCGGAGGAATGTTACGACTATGTTCGACCTCGGGCAGAAAACCTTGATTCTGATTATCTTCTCGATTATTCCAATAATGAACCTAACATTCAGAACGCCAAAATGTACGATGGCCATTCAGGTGAGTTAGAGTTCTTACAACTGCCGAATTGTATTCAGACTCTTGATAATTTTGAAAGTGGCGGTTTCGACGATAAGTGGACGCACTCCGGAGACGCCGACTGGAGTATTACTGACGATGAGAGACCTTTCAAAACGTACAGTGCCGGGACAGGTGTCATTGAGCACAACAGGTATTCTGCACTAAAGCTGACATGGAACTTTCCCGCCGATGGATACGTCACTTTTTGGCGTAGAATCTCATCAGAGCTTCGATGGCAGCGCGAATGGAGCGCTCACTGGAGAGAATGGACATTCTGGTGTTTTATTGATGATCTGACGTTCTACATTGATGATGAACTCGCAGGTGCCTGGGCCGGAGATGGGGATTTGCCAGACGAAGGCTGGGCTAAGGTAGGTTTCCCAATATTTGCCGGCTCCAGGACTCTAAAGTGGACCTATTCGAAAGACAGTTCTTGGTCAGAAGGCTTCGACCAAGCATGGATTGATGATATAAGCTTCCGGTTTCATTGCCAGTGTCCGATGGATGCCCCAGTCCTACAGTCTGAGCCACCGACAACCTTGGGACAAAATAATACGATTTCGTGGGACCCTGTAGCGGTTACCAATAGATACTACGTGCAGTGCTCAAATAATGTGAACTTTGACCTTAACGATCCAAATTATGTTATCAATAGCGGCTGGATCAAAGACACAAACTACACATTTACAGATCTCGATTCAGGTCAGCTATACTGGTACCGCGTGAAGGCCAGACCGGCGGAGACCTGGGTGCAAACGAGCAAGCCTGATTTCGAGGCTAACATGTTGTCAGATACAACCGCGACAAGCGATGGAGATGTAGTATTATTACCAAATTCCATACCTGGCTTAATATATGAGACCAACACGGTAGGCAGCACACGCAAAAGTTACACTAACAATGCGCAGACCCGGCTGGTAGCTTATCATTGCACAAAGCCTTGTACACTGTACATGATAGAGATGCACCTGAACATTCCTGTTGGTAACTCCGTAGAAGCTCAATTTTTAGTGTACGAAGCATATACGAAATCCGGCCAGTACACGCAAATTCATGCCGACAACAAGTCAATTACGGGCGAAGGTGATACATTCTATGGTTCTGGGTATATCGGTATTCCCCTCGAGCCGGGAAGATACTATACAATCGGTGCAGCCTGGAAGCAGGCAGTGACGTACTATTGGGGACAGAGCGATTCAGATGTTGCATTTGGCAATGCGTTCGGCCACGGGGAAATAAACGCCTATCCGCCACGGGACGAACACTCCGCCCCTATTACCGACAACTGGTACTATCACCAGAAAATTACCACAATACCGGATGAGTATGCATCTTCCGGTAGAATAATCTCGACGCAGATCGATTTACCAGCCGGCGATTGGGATTGGACAACAGTGGAGTTCGATGCTAATACACCTGAAGCAACGGATCTTACAGTGGATGTTCTAGACGCCTTTGATAACAGTGTTTTGCTATCGGATGTAGAGCCGGCAATGGACATAAGTGGTATTGATACCAATTCAATAAAATTGCAAGCGAATCTTTCGACCGTCGACCCTACCGTTACACCTGAACTTCATGATTGGTCGCTTACCTACACCAATGCTTCCTGCGAAAGCGAATGGTCCGAGGTAACACAGTCCCTGCAACAGTGAAAACTATGCGACTTTAACGTCAACAAACAATAAGGGCAATTTAATATTAAAGCGCCGTTAAGGCTCAAAAAAACCGCATTTTGCCGATAAGTTCTGCACAAAACATTACATTGAGGACTATTGGCATGGATGCAAAAGAAATCGAGAGCTATTTGTCTGCGTACGATTTTCTCGATCTGGCCTGGAACTTCGGATTATTCAGATTTTAATTTGCGGGTCATTAATTCTTCGATGGCTGTCTGGACAGGCTTATTCTCGAAGAGCACCTCGTAGACCGCTTGGGTAATAGGCATTTCGACATTGTATTTCGCTGCGAGCGCAACGACCGAACTGCAAGTCGCAATACCCTCAACGACCGATTCGGTAGCATCCTGAGCCTGTTGGACAGTCTGGCCTTTGCCTACCCTCTCACCGAACGAACGATTCCGCCCTTTGGGTGAAATGCAGGTTGTCACTAAGTCACCCAGGCCGGTTAGGCCAGCAAAGGTCTGCGGTTTTGCTCCCATGGCCACGCCCAGGCGGGTTATCTCAACAAGACCTCTGGTTAATAGCGCAGCCTTTGCATTGTCGCCTAAACCCGTACCATCGATGATTCCGGCAGCAATAGCGATGATGTTCTTCATGGCGCCAGCTAACTCGACCCCGACAACATCGGTATTAGTATAGACGCGCAGCCAAGGACAATTGAAAATGTGCTGGATGTCCTTAGCAAGTTGCTCATCATCTGAAGCGGCACAAGCGGTCGCGGGGAGCTTTCTGGCAAGTTCGTCGGCGATTGTCGGGCCGGAGAGGACGGCGTATCTCGCCGCTCGTCGCTCCGCCGTTAGGCGTCCTGTGGAGTGACTCGTGACTCGTGTTTTACTACCTAACACATCTGCAAGTATCTCTGTGGGGCGAAGGAGGGTATCATTTTCTATGCCCTTGGCAACTGAGACAATCGGGACACCGATGGGGATATATTCCTTCAGACGGGTCCAAACGGAGCGCATAAACTGTGAGGGCACAGCAGAGACAATCAAATCAGTACCAGCCATTATGCATTCATCATCAGGCTCAAATATGAGGGTCTTCGGAAATTTATATCCGGGCAGGAATTTCTTGTTTTCACGCGCCTTCTTTATCTGCGCCAACTGTCGTCGGTCATAACCCCACATCCGTACATAGCGTATGGCGTTTAGCGTATAGCGTTCAGCGTTCAGTTTTTCTTTTTGTATCCGCTCTACGCTATTACTATCCGCTATTTTTTCGCAGAGCAAGATTGCTAGGACGGTGGCCATTCCGCCGTCGCCGATTATGGAAATCGTCTCGTATTTCGTATCTCGCATTTCGTATCTCGTATTGTGTATCGTGTATTGCGTACATTGAATTGAATCGTCTTCTTATGCGATACCCGATTCGTACGACGCACAACAAGCAAGCATTAGAGCGACCATTTGCAGATATGTCAATCATGATATGATGCCACCCTACCACTAATACTGATTGTGAATAATCAATGCGCTTATTCTTGTCATTTCGAGCGATTCAGCCTTTAGCCCTGAGCGAGGTCGAAGGCCAAGCGGAGTCGAGAAATCCCTCGGCTTGGCTCGGGACAGCCATGTAGCCATGTAGGGTGGAGCTTGCCCCACCGTTATTTTATCGGTGGGCTGACTCGTGCTACGTAGCGAAGTGCTACTTCGCAGAGTAGTAAGTCCACCCTACATCTAAACCAGATTTCTCCGCTCCGTTCGCTGTGCGAACTTCGGTCGAAATGACAAAAGCGCAAATATCAAGCACAATTGGTATAAGTAGGTGGTGGTGAGAAGCTTGGTTAATTCTGGATGATATCAATGGCTTCGGGGTGAAGTCGTTGCAGGCTTGGAAGCTGGTTTCGGCCAAGTCTTGCGTCGATCAGGACAAAACTGTCTAGGTACCGCTCGCTTACAATTGTGCCGTGTGCCCGCAGAAAGCTCTGGACCTTGCCGTTGGATTGACTACTGCTGACGCGGAGTAAAAGCTCACCGCCCTTGTACTGGTCTGTAACAGCCTGGCTGAGATAGTTCAAGCCAAGGTGCATCTTGGCTGATATGCTAATGGCGTCAGGAAAAAGAGTTTGCAGCATCTCGAGCTGGCTGATGTTCCTAATAACATCAGTCTTGTTGAGCACCTTTAAGGTTGGCTTTTCGGCACAACCAATCTCAGCTAAAACACCATCTACAGAATCGATCTGGTTGAGCGCATCGGTGTTCGAGACATCAACAACGTGCAATAGCAAATCGGCGTTGACGGCCTCTTCGAGAGTGGCCTTGAAGGAAGCAACCAACTGGTGAGGTAAATTCTTTACAAAGCCGACCGTGTCGCTTAAGAGAACCTCAACGCCTTTGGCTGGCGACCACTTTCTCGTGCGAGTGTCCAGTGTTGCGAAAAGCCTGTCTTCGACAAATACGCCTGCATCGGTAAGTGCATTTAAGAGGGTACTTTTGCCGGCATTTGTGTAACCAACCAAACATATCTTGAACAGACCTTCACGAGCTTTGATCTCACGGATTCTGCGCTTGTCGATGCTGGTGAGTTCATGCTTGAGTTCTGTGATACGCTTATTAACCAACCGCCGGTCAATTTCAAGCTGTTGCTCACCTGGGCCTCTGGTTCCTATACCACCAACGACGCCAGCAGCGGTTGCTCCACCTGCACCTGCTACAGCGTCAAGGTGAGACCACATTCGAGTCAGTCGGGGATACGTGTATTCGAGCTGAGCCAACTCAACCTGTAGCTTGGCCTGCTTCGTCTTTGCCCTAGTAGCGAAGATGTCCAGTATCAACTCACTACGGTCCAGAACCTTGATCCTGATGATCTCTTCAAGCTCGCGAATTTGAGCTGGTGAGAGGTCGTTGTCGAATATCACAACGTCCGCGTTGAAACGTTTGACTCGCCCGGCAAGCTCGGTAGCCTTGCCTTTGCCAATATACGTGGCAGGTTTTATCACGCGAATTTTCTGCTGAAACCTGTCGACGACGACAGCCCCTGCGCTTTCAGCCAGGGCGGTAAGTTCAGCTAAATCGTCTCCGTAGTTTATACTCCGCAGGACAGCAGCTACGAGTATGGCTCGCTCTTTTCTGACTCTAAGGGTCTGGCGCAATTTCTCCAACTAAAGTGTACCTCCAAAATTGCACATATATTATAACAC
>CAYSPM010000042.1:0-17946 GCA_964432925.1 uncultured Pirellulales bacterium
CAGTAAGTCAATGGGTCTTTTAGACATAAATCAGTTCCGGCTCGATGAATTTGAACACTTGAGAAGTAACTGCTCGACTTGAGACGAGGTTAACTGATGCTTTGAGTAATTTTTCGAGTCTTTCGGCAAGGGTTACGAACTCCAGGCCTATTGATGGGTCAACCTCGACGAGTATATCCACGTCGCTGTCTTGACGCTGGTCTCCTCGTGCGTACGACCCAAATAGAGCCAATTTACGGACTTTAAACTGTTTTTGCAGTTGTGGCTTGTCTTTAGCGAGGATTTTAAGGATTTCTTCTTTTGTTATCATAGGATTTGTATCTCAGAATTAGCCTGTTAGTATAGATTTTGCGCCGTAGATAGTCAACGCTTCTAGTTTTGAATTTTTATTTTATTTGCTACCTTTACAACATCAACCATTTGAGCTACATCGTGGACACGAACTATTGAAACGCCTGCTACGGCGCATAAAACCACAGTCGCGGCTGTGCCGAAAATCCTATCCGCCGGTTTTTCCTTTCCGGTTATCTGGCCGATGAAACTCTTTCGGCTCGTCCCAACGAGAACACGGTAATCTGTAGCGACAAAACTATCAATATTTCTCAAAAGCAATAAGTTATGTTCCAACGTTTTGCCAAAGCCAATGCCGGGGTCGATGAAGATTCTGTCTTGTGGTATTCCGGCATCCTCAGCTCGTTTGGCACGGCTGAGAAGAAACTGACGAACCTCACTTACAACGTCAGCATACTTAGGCTCAACCTGCATCGTTCTGGGCGTCCCCTGCATGTGCATCAGGACAACCGGTATCTGTTTTTTAGCTGCTAATTCTGCCAAACCTGGATCGCTCAAAGCTGTTATATCGTTTATAATTGCAGCACCAGCATTTAGGGCAGCCTTGGCAACTTCAAAGTTATATGTGTCAACACTAATCGGCACATCCACTTTCTTAGCCAATCGTTCTATAACGGGAATGATGCGTTCTATTTGCTTCTCGAGCAAGACTGGCGCTGCTCCTGGCCGTGTAGATTCACCTCCGACATCTATTATTGCAGCACCATCTGCTGCCATCTGCAAACCGTGCTCAACCGCCCTGCCGACGTCAAAGAACTGTCCGCCATCGCTGAATGAATCCGGCGTAACATTCAAAACCCCCATAATAAGACAGCTCGCCCCGTTAGAGGCAGCTTGCACATCCGGCTTTACTTCGTTCCTGCCAGCTTTTCTAACGGGGCCCGCTGAAAAATCCAGCCGACCACGCGGCCACTTTAGTACAGATCTGTCTCGATCCTTAACCATGAGTCTTAACGAATCATTTGCGCTGTCTGATCTGGAATCCGATGCCTTTTAATTTCCGGGCTAAATTGCTATTTTCATCATCAACAATGACACGCGTGTTTTGAAATTCTCTTCGCAAAGGATATTCTCTTCTGAGTTTGTCAAAAAAAGCTCCTCTTTTTTCTGCTGGTTCATTTAGAATCCGCCGGAGCTTTACATCATCCTGTCTTATATCATAAACGCTCCGCACAGTCTGTAAAAGAACGTCCTGTTCGGTACTACTGCGTGAATCGACAAACAATTCGGGAACAGAAGGTTCAGGTAAAAAATCATTCGTACTAAATTTTGGCTCAATATCGAAAAATTTACAAACAGAGTTATATATCATAATCATGCCGGCGATCTTACCATCCAATGAATAGCCGGCAATGTGCGGCGTGCCAATATCCACTATTCCAAGCAAATTCGTGTCAATGTTCGGCTCATTTTCCCAGACATCGAGTACAACTGCTTTCAGCCCGGCTGATTCAACGACAGCTTTAAGTGCAGAGCTGTCAACGACCGCACCTCTGGCTGCATTTAGAAAAACGCATCCCTTTTTGAGCAACTGAAAGAACTTCTCATTAGCTAAATGGAATGTTTTATCGACACCCTCAAAGGTCAATGGTGTATGAAGGGTTATGAAATCACAGTCATAGAGCGCTTCTATCGGGAGGTATTTTTGGTCGCCGGTCTGCCTTTGAAGAGGTGGATCATTGCAGAATATGCGCATTCCGAGTACCTTGCACTTTGCAGCGACTTTGCTGCCAACATTGCCAACGCCAATTACGCCGATAGATTTGCCCTCAAGATCAATATCGAATCGTTCTGCAATCTCAAGTAAGGCGGCAATTATATACTCAGCAGCAGAGTTGGAATTAGAGCCTGGCGCCGATGCAAAACCAATTTTGTTTTTCCGCAGGAAATCTACGTCTACATGGTCAAAACCAATTGTAGCTGTGCCAACGAAACGCACATGACTTCCAGCGAGCAAATCTGCATCGACACGTGTTATACTGCGAATCAATAGAACGTCAGCGCCCGCGACGAGCTTCGGTGTAATCTGGCGATCACTAATCAGCTCAACATCGCCGATCTGAGAGAAACACTCCCGGACAAAAGGGATATTTGCGTCGGCAACAATCTTCATAATGTTGTGCGCATTGCTAAACCTATCTCACAATCTCTCCCAAACTTCACAGTGCTAAAGTTCAAAACCGGCGATTTTAGTGCCGCAATCGGGACAACATGAATCCTTTGTATGATTTGCTGCTATGTAATAACCCGTGCGCTCGATCAATATTCGTCCACAGTTATAGCAAAAAGTACTCTCTGATTTCGTTCCAGGGACGTTTCCCATGTAGACGTAGTGTAAGCCCGCAGCTTTACCAACTTCATAAGCGCGTTCAAGACTTTCAAGCGGAGTAGGAACGGAATCCAGGTACTTATATTGCGGATGGAACCGACTGATATGCCAGGGGACATCGGGGCCGGCGCCGGTGACGATAAAATCCGCAAGCTGCTTGAGCTCATCCTGTGAATCATTTTCGCCTGGCACAAGTAAGGTCGTAACCTCCAGCCAGATGTCTGTCTGTTTTGCAATGTACCTGATTGTATCAAGTACAGGCTGTAATCTGGCCTTGCATAGTCTCTTATAGTAATCCTCGCTAAAGGCCTTCAGGTCAACATTGATTCCATTAAGCCAATCCTGTGCAAAATCTATAGCCTCGATAGTCTCGTAGCCATTACTGACAAAAACATTGGTCAATCCTTTTTCCTTCGCTAAGCGTCCGCAGTCGTTGCATAGCTCCATAAAGACCGTCGGCTCAGTGTATGTATAGGCGATGCTCTTACAGCCCGTTCGGACGGCTCCTTCGACAATCTGCTGAGGGGTGATTGGCTCACCATCAATCTGGCCTCTTTCTATAGCAGCCTGGCTTATCTGCCAGTTCTGGCAAAACTCGCAGCGGAAATTACAGCCCATCGTTGCGACAGAAAAGCTGCGAGAGCCGGGCTGAAAATGAAATAATGGCTTTTTCTCTATAGGATCGGGATTGACAGAGCAGACCTTGTCGTAATTCAACGAATACAGCATACCATCCACGTTCTGCCGCACCTGGCATCGTCCTAGTTTTTTATCGTCGATAACACACCGCCAATTGCAAAGATTGCAGTGAACCTTCTTATCCTCTATCGGCTCCCATAACACCGCACGCTTTAGGTCTTCTGTTTTCGGTGCCATTTTGATTCCCCTACAAAATTGGCTTTACTTACGAAAGCCAATATATAGAATAAGCAGACCAAAATCAATCAGTATGCCAATCTGTTGAATAAAGTAGCTAAAACAAACTCAGGTTAGAAATACTCGATAGAGGCAGAAGCATCTTGCAAGGGTGTACTAATGATATTAAAATTCAGCACCTAAACAGGATAGCAACCTTTGGTAATTCGCCTGCTAAGACTACCCGGACATCGGTGCAGTCTAAGGACATAGCCAGTGCCTTCAGGACTAAAATTGAAACAGATTTTTTATAAATTGAGGACTGATTGATGGACCCGTTTGATCTCTCGAACTTTGTCGATAGCATTTCACAACGTCATAAGGATAAGTATGTTGATCCTATGGTCATTTGGAAAGCTATTAGAAATTCTATTGCTGTTCGGAAGTTGATCGACAATTTGGCCGAATCCTTTCGATTACCTCCTGATTATATCGAAGATGATTTGAGAAATATGGGGTTTAGCGACTTGATTATTCGAGATAAACCATACAATAGTGCTGAGGAACGTCTTAAGGAGGAAAAGCAAAGTCAGATATATATTTGTAATGAGCCTAACGTATTGGACCCCTTCCCATATCTTTTCAGAGCAAGTGCTAAACCTAGTTTCCTTAATGCTGTATCTGTCTCGAACGATGAGAAGGAATTATTTTCAAATCTGTTCCAAAGGCTACCAGCCACGTTTCCTAGCGACCCCTTTGTAAAGCTGTACAGAGAGGATGTATTAGGTTACTTTAAAAATTACATGAGATTTAATGCCCCTCAAATAGCGGAATATATCAGTCAATGTTTTAATGGTGATTATCCAAAGTATCTTATTACAACAGGAATTGGGGCAAATGAGCAATTTAATCACTTCGTGGCTTCTATTAACAACAATAATAGCAGTCGACGTTTGACATGGCTAATTATTAATTCCCCCAAACGGCTCTCTTTACTTCCTGATGATTCTAATCTGGAAAACACCTTATTCATGGAATTTTCCCGAAGCAGTGTAACTGAAGAAACGGTTAAAATCCACGAGTACACTCCAAGGAAAGCACATAGGGTTGTGTTTTGTAACGAGGGTCCCCTTCTAGCTCTCGGCCAACGTGATGGAAATTTAATTCAGTCACTGCCTGATAAAGTTTCGGGTCGATACGGCAGGAATAAAACTCCAATCCTACTCGCGCCGATGCAAGTTGCAGGAATAGATGTTGAAACATTTTGGAGGGATATAGAGCTTGCGATCAGCACCTTTGATATTGGTGATTCGAATTCTCTCCCGATGGTAATTGCCAAATATATCTTTTTACACCAGCGTCAAAAAAAGAGGAATCTAATTTACTTAGGGTGTAATGATGACAAGCTTATTTTACTTGCGGACGAATTTGTCCAATTTTGGAATGAAGGAGTTAACAAAGAGGGAAATGACCTCCTAATGTCAAGGTTCTTCGGCTTACCTCGGGACTCTCATATGAATATCGAAGGTCTTTTAGGAAACTGTGAGAGCAAAATGGCATTTTTCCTGTTGAGGACGAATACGCGAACTGATAAGGTGCATCCTTTAGTCTTTCCGGTGATTGACCCAATAAACAGAGAACATGAAGGATTACGTTTTGGTGATGAAGAAGTAATATTAGCTTCTGCTAATTATGAGCGATTTGCAAATTTGATGCCTACGATCCTTATCGAAATCCCTTGCGAACCATCTCTCAAACACGCAGCTGTAATCGGCCAACTTTTTGCTGACGTTACTTATATATATTCTCGTTTTAAAGGTGTGGATCCAGGATCAAATCCTGAGGTAAAGTCAGTACGTGAGCGATCCGCTCAACTCCTTTCAAAAACAGCTGAAAGAATCCGCAGTGGTTATAGAATTGAAGAGGCAATAGCTGATTGATGGCTCGTTTAGAAGAAAAATATCTCGAGTGTAGCGAGTGTAAACTTTGTGAGGTAGTCAATAGGCGCGAAGAGAATCGCGAAATAGAAAACACGTTTCTGGATCAAACTGATCATTTCATATGGGTCCCTGGCCTTGGGTCTTTTGTAGAAGGATATTCGCTCGTAATATCTAAAAACCACGTTCTTAATACCGGGTGTTTTGATACACAGGTCATCCAAGAACTTGACCTTTTCATTCAAAAAATAAGAAGAAAACTTAGGAATATTTATAAAAGCGATTCCATCTTGTTCGAGCATGGTTCGATGGGGCGTCACGATTATGCTGGTAGCTGCATTGAACATCACCACTTGCATATCTTACCTGTCGATCTTCCATCGGTGCTAGAATTCTTATCGCAAAAGTTTGCGCGTCGTCACCCTATAAGTTCTCTGGAGGATTTGACACACTTCAATCAAGATAGAATCCCATACATATACTATGCCTCTGCTTCACAAGCGCAGTACGTTTTTGAAGTGCCGGTTCTTCCAAGACAATATCTCAGACGGGTTATAGCAGCGGAACGTGGACGGCCACAGGATTGGGACTGGAGAGAAAAACCGTTTATGGAAAATATCAAAGCATTTGTAATCAAAATGAAAAAACTGCGAAGGGACAAATAAATGGCAAGAGTAGAACGTTTCAAGAGTATTTCAAAGACCAAGCTAATTTTATTTACAATCTGGCTTGTGTCATTTTTGGTACTGACCTTTTGTACGATAGTCATTATGGCGTATCCCGGTCCAATCCCCTTAAAATATAAAATCCTGCTGTTCTTTCCTTTACAGGTTGCAAGTGGGTTTTTCTTCCCTATAAGCATCGGGAAAATCATCCAGTGGATTCGCGAAAGAGATCTGGCGACAGTCCTCTGGAATTTTATCTCCGATTGCAGCGATGCAGGGCTAAGCAGATTCTACGCATCCCGTGAAAAGAACGCTAAAATTGATCTGGAGAGGAGATTTAGGGAGCATAAAAAGGGAGATATCTTACTTACAGGCCCTTCATTGCGGCTTTTTCTTGCCCCTGGTGCGTATTTTCATGCTGTAATTAAGGATAACATTAAAAGTTATGAAACATACGGCGTCAATATTAGAATTGTACATGCTGATATGGAGAGAAATGTATCTGTTCCCATCAGAGCCTATGTAGAGGAATTCAATCCGGATGGCCGACACCCGAGAGGAAAACATAGAGTGCGTCTCGACTGGGCATCTGATATTTTTGATTGGAATAGAAGCATCGATGATATCAAAAGTTTTGATCTGGCAGAATTCTATAAGGATTTCTACAGAAAATATGGCAGTGCTCCTTCGGTGTATAGATGTCGATGTGTCAGTGACCTCGAAAATGTTGCCGGAGGTATCCGTGAATTGAATGCTACGACTGAGGGTGGTAACGTGATACGTGCGCGACAGAGCATGTGCGCACCTTACTTCACCGCTGTGATCTTTCCAGACATATGCTACTATACTCCAAACATACTGCATCAAGAGGCCCCGGCGAATATGCCCATGCTTGCGTTCTTGGCTGGAGGTCCAGTGTACGATAAAATTCTAACGCATTTCAAGTTTCTTTGGTGGTCAGGCGAGGATTATGAAAAATTACGAGGCCCTTCAAATGAAAGAGACCCGTCAGCCTGATAGTCGAAAACTCAAGCTGAAAGTTTACTATGCGCGGGCAATGGATGGTATCGAACTTTCCAAAATAATGGAAGATGAGCGCCAGGTGAAGGTTGCTTTAAGCCGGAAAGAGTTTTCGATTGCTAATCCTTATAAAGAGCAAGAGGTTCAGATCGAACAGGCAGGCGAGCTAGTCGAAAACAATCTTAAGTTGTTAAAGGGAAGTGATATACTCCTTGGAAATCTGTCCATACACAACTATACATATATTGGTGCCGTTTTTGAGATACTACAAGCTGCTAATCTTGATATTCCAATAGTCGTGTATATTGGAAACTCTAATTTAGAAAATCGCTTTTATTTACATTTCTACTGCAACTTTATTTGCAGGACCATTGATGAAGCCATAGAGTACATCTGGCGTTGTTGGACTTCGGAAGGCCGTGACCATCAACTTAACGAAGAAAAGGAATTCTACGACAAAATTGCGACTGAACCTGGAAATGTCACTAGGAAATCATACAAAAATAAGAAATTTGATAATGAAAGATATGACAAAGAAAGAGACCAGTTGAAGGAGAAGTTACGTCAATATTGCTGGCGTAAAAATGTCCTGGAACTTGGTTGTGGAATTGGTGAGTGGACACAAGTGATAGCTGAAGTTGCCAAATCTGTTACTTGTATAGAATCTAGTCAGAACATGATTAAACGGGCGAAGGAGAGATTGGTAAAATCACCAATTCAGCCTGGTTTTATCCATGGTGATTTTCTCGATGAAACTTTTTCTATCGAACCTTCTGATGTTATTGTGTCCTATTTTACATTAAGTTTTCTACCACCTCTGCTTCAGAACAAGCTTCTTTTTTCTATGAAGAAATGGGGCACAAAGAACGGACTTTTTTTGTTTGGTGAATCCATCCAAATTACTACTCTACCTTCTATAGGACTTGGACGCCAAAGAATCCAGACTCGTAGAGCATGTGGAAAAAAGTACACAGTCTACAAAGAACATTTTACACCGTATGAATTGGAAAAATTACTGAATATCAATGGTTTTAGGGTTATTGATCTTCCAATTAATGTCAGATGGTTTACTTTCTGTGCTACTCATTGCTAAAAGAGTTGAAGCTCCTTGCTGACCCTAAGACCGACTTGCCGGAGGTGGATTTTGACAGCTTTGAAAAACCCTTGGTTGTCGGCAGTGGAAATGCAGCGGCAACGGGGCGAATAATTTTTGCAGATAAAGATGCTGTTTTTGCCGACGAGAGTACATACGAAACAAAACTCGACAATATCCCAGCTATCGACTCCGTAATATTGTTCTCAGCTTCCGCGAGTAAACATGCTCCTGTAATTGCCAGCACCGCAAAAGAAAAAGGTAAGAAAGTAATATTGCTCACCTGTAATCCCGCTGCAAAAAATATGACTAACATTGACGAGGTACATATTTTTCCATACGCACCGGAGCCGTATACGTATAACACATCAACCTATATGGGCATGATCTTGGCAAAGACAAAAGAAAATGCTCAGCGGGTTTTCGACTATATTACGAGCGAAGTCGATCAAACACTGAACGAATTTACCTCCAGGTTTGAGAAGTTTGACGCATTTTACCTTCTTGTCCCGGAAGAGTTTGATCTGATTAGAATAATGCTCCAGACAAAATTTGTGGAACTCTTTGGAAGACGAGTTGCAAGAGATGTCTTCACATGGGAACAGGCAAAGCATGCTACAACGGTTATACCTTGTGATACTGAACTTTTTATTTCGTTCGGCTATGAAAACAAATGGTGGGGGAAGCACAAACTGCACATCCACCTGCCTGAAGATGCCGGATATGCTGCGATGATGGCCATAGGCTACTACGTCATTGGAAAAATCCAGGCCCAAAAACCAGCCTGGTTCAAAGAAAATGTCGCCCACTACTGTAAAGAAGCAAAAAAGTGGTTTGGCAACGAAATGCCGGTGATAGTCAGATATGACTCAAGAAAGTATTAGCCTATGACAATTCGCGTAAAACTGGATGATATAATCGAGGCTTTGGAGGTTCAAACGGACGAAAGCAACACATTTCTGGATAAGAGAACCGGCGAGGTGGTTCTTATTAATGACTATGAGATGCGTGCTGCTGAGGATGATAAACCAATTGAAGACTTCCCAGATTGGGAACAGGAGCTAATTATAATCGCCAAGGAAATTATAGCTGAAACCGGCGATTACATTCGTCTGCCTTCAAAGTTTGACATCAATGAGTATGGAATTATGGATGATTTTTGCTGGTCTCTTGAGGATTCCGATAAACGCGAAACGCTTTGTGATTTGATAAAAGGAAGAGGCGCTTTTCGGCGGTTCAAAGATGCTATACAAAACTATGGCATTGAAAATGACTGGTACAAATATCGCGACAATGCGCTACGAGAATTCGCCATCGAATGGTGCCAGGAAAATGGCATCGAATTCGATTAGCAGGAGCAATAAATATTGAAAATATTTTGAATTAAGCTTACATTGGCCCACAGGAAAGAGTTAGAAAGGCTGTGGAAATGATAACGGAAGACGAAAAGCAGATAATAACGAAATGTGCTAAAAGATATAATGTGTCATATATCATTTTATTTGGCTCTTCCTTAAGCAAAGACAAAGAGACAAACGATATAGACCTTGCAGTAAAAGGAATCAAGCCGAGCCTATTTTTCAAGTTTTACGCAGAGCTGTTCAAAAACCTATCGAAACCAGTTGACCTAATAGACCTCTCCGTTAAATCTACCTTCTGTGAATTTGTTGAAGAAACAGGAGTAAAAATATATGGCCAAACTTCCTAAACAAATCCTTATCGAGAAAGACAACGTTGAAAAAACCTTGGCCAATCTCAAAGAAACTATGGAAAGGCCAGAAATATCTTCTGTCGAATTAGCAGCGATTGGTACATTCCTTCACAATATTTACAACGGTATAGAAAACATTCTAAAACAGATAGCACGTTTGAAAGGCGTTGAAATACCTAAATCTGACTCATGGCACAAAGACCTATTAAATCTTTCGGTATTCAAAGGAATTATTTCAGAGGAATTATCTGACCGGTGATACGAATATCTGACATTCCGGCACTTTTTCATTCATTCATACGGCTTTATGCTCGAGGAAAGTCATCTGAAAGGCTTGGCAATAAATATTTATGATATTTGGCCGAAATTTATGTCAGAGATTTCATCAGCGATAGCCCAATGAAGCAAATCGCCATCGAATGGTGCAAAGAACATGGCATCGAGTTTGACGATAAGTAGCATCAACACTCCTTCGTTGTAGACAAAAGAACCACTTTCCCCCTAAATTGATTTTGCTTTCTGCGATTTCATATATAGAATAGATAAAGCTAAATCAATAAATATGCTAATTGGCGAGTACCCCCACATCGGTCCAGACATGAATAGCTTGTCTACTATTTAGGGAGAAGAAAACGGTGGATAATATAACAGTAAAAGACGCAAAATATAATTTCCTCATTGAGGAATATAGGAAGTGTTGGGAGTATATTCAGTTCCATTATGAGCAGCGGGATAAAAGTCAGCGATTCTATTTCATCTTTGTATTAGGCGCAGCAAGTGTTGTCACGGCATTAATAAGAATTCAGCCTGAGAAATTGTCCAACTTTCCAATACACCTTTTATTACTGCTCATAATTCCAATTTTTTTGCTCGGGATCCTTTTTCTAGGGCAGCTAATTGCTCTTAGAAAAACGACGACTTTGTTTCATAAAAATATTGTTACAATACGCGCACAACTCTTAAAAGATTGCCCGACGCTTCTACCGATGACCGATAATGAGCCAAATTACTTCAAGAAAGGATTCAATTTATTTACTGCCCTAATTGCTATGATGGTTACGAGCTTCGTACTAGCTAATGGTGTGCTGGTAATTTTCCTAGGTCATGGAAGGCCCGTCCCATCTTCATTATTATTCTCATCTCTCGCATGGGTAGGGAGTGTAATTATCCAATTTGTCTGGTATTATATCTCACTGAAGAACCAGGACAAAAAGTACGTCCCACTATTTCCGAAAAGTGAGACCATTGGTTAGCAAGTGAGGTTCAACCCCGTGCCTCTAATGAAAGCCCTAGTTCCACTTAGGCAGCCGTGAATTGGGAGGAGGTTAAAGAAAATTTTTTGAAAAGCGATTTAATTTTTTCCTCTGTGGCCTCTGTGGCTACAAAAAAACGAGCATCAAGAATCGAGTATCAAGCATCCATTCGATCATCAATAGTAAATAGTCAACAATCAATCGAATAGGCATCTGCTAAAATCTTAACCGGATGCCTTACAACGCAATCACTTATATGCTCGATTTGCATTTTGCAAGCGGCGCATTCGGTTAGGACATATTTGGTAGGCGACTTTTTCAGCGCCTCTTTTAAGCTCACAGCTATCTGCGAGGAGAGTTCGTAGTTTTTCTTTTGCATGCCGAATGTGCCGGCTAAGCCGCAGCAGCCAGCTTTAAGATCGGTGACTTCGACGCCACAAAGCTCACGCAGGAGCTTCGCGCTTGCCTGCGTGTCACCTACAGCAGCTAAATGGCACGGCAAATGGTAAACGTACTGCCATCGCCAAGCTGCGCTTGACGCTGCCACCCGCCGTCGTTTTAATTTGCCATTCTTAAAAAGGCCATATAAATAATTCATCAGCTCATAAGTATTTTCAGAGACAAGTCTGGCATCGTCACCTTCGACAAAATGCCGAAGCTCTTCTTTCAAACACAAAGCCGCGCTCGGCTCGGAACAGACTATCTTATAGCCATTACGTACCGCCTCAGCCAGATGCTTAACGCTGTATAATAAATCCCGCCTGGCTGTTGCCGCATCACCGTATACAATAGCAGGTAGCGGCGCAGGGCGTTGCTTCGGCAGAATGACCTCAATATTATTGCAGCGCAGAACATTAAGTACCGCAAAGCCAAGCTCATGGTCGTTGTAGTTTGCGTAAGTATCTACAAAATATGCCACTTTATCGATAGGCTTTTCTAACGGCTTGCATTTGTTGAGGTATCGGCGTCCAGCCTTGAGGAACGATCCACGTGCAAAAGAGGGTATACTTCTTCGCCGGTCAAGGCCGGTTGTCTTTTCCAAGAGCAATTTTAAGCCAGGCAGCCTCATAAAGAAATTAGAAAGAGGACCAAACGTGCTGCCCACGGCACTGAGATAACGATTATGGCCGAGCAACCACTCTGTACGACGCAGGCCTTTGCGCTTGACATACTGAGCTCGTGCGGTAGCCATTAGCTTCGAGACGTCAACACCGGATGGGCACTGCAATAGGCACGCCTTGCAGTTGATGCACAAATCCAGAAACTGTCTAAAGGCCGACGATTCAAAATCCTTCTCATCCAACTGTCCGCTCGCCCAGAAATTCAGTATGTTGGTCTTTGCTCGCGGGCTTGCCATTTCCTCGCCAAGGGCACGAAATACCGGGCACATCCGTAAATCGGGTTCTCGGCTGAGACACAGGCCGCAGCCATAGCACTGCTCAAGCTCCAGCTCAAGCTCATCGAGATTAAAGAGCAAATCAGTCTTAGCTCGCTCCGGCAAAATCCTGCGCGTTCTTCTTAGATCCCTAACCATAACATCCGGATCATCATTGATGATTTTACCGGGATTCATTATGCCTTCAGGGTCAAACATATTCTTGATTTTGCACAGGATCCGGTAAAACTTATCACCATACTGTTGCCTGACAAAGGCTGTCCTAACTAATCCGTCTGCGTGCTCACCGCTGATTGAGCCTCCCAGCGACCAAGCCAGATCAAAAACGTCTTTGGCAATCGCCTGCATTTTTTCTACGTCTGCCGGATCGCCAAGATCTAAATAAGGCCGCAAATGTAACTCGCCATCGCCAGCGTGTCCAAAGAAGGACATGGAAATGTCGTACTTTTTGCTGATCTCTTGAATACCCTTAATATACTCACCCAGCCTTGTATGTTTGACCGAGATATCCTCCATAAATTCAGCAGGGTGTTTTCTGCTGCGTTTTCTGTAAAGCAATGGTCCGGCATCATCGCGTGACTTCCATAGGCGAGCTTGCTCCTGTGGGTCCTGAACAATAGCACGGCCGCCAGCTAATTCTCCAACCGCGAAATCAGTATCTTCGAGTTTCTTTTGGACTTCGTCTTCTGCATCACCAACATGCTCAACTAAAAGCACCGCTGCTGCAGCAGCAGGTAATATGTCGTGATATTCAGGCAATGCCTCACGTGCCAGGTCAATTAGAGTTTTGTCCATTAGTTCACATGCTGAGGCTCCGCTCTGCACAATAATCGGCACGGCTTTTGCCATCTTTTCGAGAGAATCGAACTTAAGCTGTAACAAACCCATGGCGGCAGGTAAGGGCACGGTTCTAAGTGTGATTTTTGTGAAAATAGCAAGCGTGCCTTCAGAGCCTGCTAACATGCGAGCCAAATCTATTCTGCCATCATGACAAATGCCTGCTATGTTGTAGCCGCTCCGATTACGCCTGGATTTGGGCAAAGCCTTGGTAATAACAGCCTCATTTTGGGTGATAATAGAGAGACATTCGTTTGCAATCGACTCGACTTTTACGTCTTCAGACTGTTTGGGGTCAAAGTCATTCTTGAACTTCACCAGGCTTCCATCCGCCAGGACAGCCTCAATGCTTTCCACATACTCTCCGATATACCCGTATTGAAGGGAATGAATCCCAGTGGCATTATTAGCAACACAGCCTCCTACTGTCGCTCGGTTGGCGCTTGACGGATCGGGTCCGATTTTTCTGCTATACTCAGCTAAGCACTTATTTACATCATCAAGCACAACGCCCGGCTCACATGTCACTCTATATCCATCTTTACTGACGCTGACTATCCTGTTCATATATCGCGTCATATCAAAAACAATACCGCTACATAGCGCCTCACCAGCTACTCCACTGCCGGCTCCCCGGGCAGCCACCGGTATACCTTTGGTAGCAGCATATTTGACTACCGCAGCCACATCTGACTCTTCATGTGGTGCAACAACGCACTGCGGAACAATTCTATAAATGCTCGCATCGGTGCTGTATGCTGCCCTGTGGAGCATATCAGTAAAAACATCACCCCGTACAATCTTAGTCAGATCGTCTGCAATTGTGGATGCGGTTGGATTCATCGTTCTTAGTGTGCTGTAAAGAGCTAAGTGATTGTTCGCTAACCCTCGAAATCACTGGGCAGGAACTGTGCTTTGGCAAGTGCCCCACTCAAGCGCAGAACCGCAAGGTCATCCTCACTGACTTTGCCCTCGATGAACTGCTGAACAATAGGATGGGGATGACTGCGTATGTAATCAGCGTCACCATCGGCAACGATTTTACCGTGGTGCAACATGATTATCCGATCAGCGACCTTGTAAGCGCTTTTCATATCATGTGTAACAACCACAGTTGTCACTCCAAGTTCTCGCTGCAGTTTCAAAATGATCTCATTGATTATATCTGCGCGAATGGGATCGAGTCCAGTCGTGGGCTCATCGTAAAGAATTACCTCGGGATTGAGCGCGATAGCACGGGCTAAGGCTACCCTTTTACGTTGTCCACCTGAAAGATTAGCAGGATAATAGTTTTGAAAGCCATCAAGGCCAACCATTGCCAGTTTGGCTTTGACCACTTCATCAACTTCCCGCCAATTAGTTTTCATGAAGTGCTGTCTTATTGGGAACATTATGTTCTCAGCAACGCTAAGACTGTCAAACAGCGCCCCTTCCTGGAAGAGAAAACCATAATGGGTGCGAATTGTGCTTAACTCGTCTTCGCTCAGATTGTCGATTCGGCGATCGTTGAAAAATACCTCTCCTGAGGTAGGTCTTAATAAGACTATGAAATGCTTTATTAAAACCGTCTTGCCGCAGCCGCTCGGACCAATTACGACTGTTGTTTTACTCTTTTTAATAGCCAGCGAGACACTGTCAAGCACAAGATTGCTACCGAATCTCTTCGTCAAGTTCTTAATCGTGAGAATAGCTGAGTTACTGCTGTCGACCGTCGGCTTGATCTTGTTGCTGACGTTGTATGGTTCTGCTTCATTCACTGCTGTTATCCGATCCTTTTTTTGCCAATCTCACACTATTAAGCCACAATGCTTTTGAGTGGCCAAAAAGTAAGATAAATCGATTTGAATACGACCGCCAGCGCAAAATCCAGCGCCAGTATCGAGATGAAACTGGCTACGAAAGCCTCCGTGCAGGCTTGGCCAACGCCATGCGCCCCCTCCTTACAGTTGAAGCCCTTGTAACAGCTAATAAGAGCGATTGCCCCACCGAAAAAGAACCCCTTTACGACCCCGATGGACAAATCCCATAATTCCACGCCGTACGAACTGTAGCTCCAGTACGCCTGGCTATTAATGTCCAGTTGGACGAAGCTAACCAACGCTCCTCCGAGGACACCTAAAAGATCAGCATAGATTATTAGAAACGGCGTGAGCAACAGACACGCCAATACTCGGGGCGCAACCAGATGTCGAATCGGGTCGGTACCCATGCTCCTTATCGCATCTATCTGTTCGGTCACATTCATGGTGCCAAGCTCTGCGGTCAAGGCCCCTCCGACACGCCCTGCTAACATTACAGCGGCAAGTACCGGGCCCAATTCCTTCACCACCGAGATATTAATTAGCACACCAAGATGCTCCTCAAGGCCCATTCCTGCCAGTTGATCGTACGCCTGCACGGCCAGAGTCATACCTACAAATGCACCCGTTATCATTACGACCGGCACGCTTCGCACCCCAATTATGTTCATCTGGGTCCAAATCAAAGGGTATGTCTGACTACTTGCGCAGCTATGGATCGAGATAGCAATCGACCGCCAGATGAAGCGGCCGAATCGCCCCGCATTGCTTACATCTTCTACCGTTCTGGCTCCAAGTGTTGCAAGCATGATCGACCTCCCAAAATAGCTCTCACCCCACCCAATGCGAGAGCGATCTTTAACTTATTAGCCCATCCTATTGACAAGATCTAAATTCTTTTACCAGCCTATATCTGCATTGTCAAGTTTATCGTCTATACACTTTGGGATGTCCAAGGAACATCGTATCCCAACTGACTGCTCAGATTTTACTGTCGATTAGGATCGGAATCTTCAGACTGCTCACCGTCAGTTTATTAATGGGAGGCAAATATGAATCCAGATGAAAATTCACGCCCAAGCCCACGTCCGAAAATGCAAATAGAATGCAAATATCTTTGGGCAAACATCCAATGGCCGAAAACAGCCCTCATGGGTCTCGATATTGTAACAATGTTATCATTGCGCAGTGTATTACCAATTGCACCTTTGTCTGTTATTGCTCCGTTCTTCGTAGTATCATTACGCCGAGAAGGAAAGAAACGGTACCTATGCTCAATACTATGCCGCACGGCGTGATCATTTCCATCAGCGTGAAGTCACGCCAAATAGCACCCTCCATCGCGAGTATGCTCCATTTGATGGGACTGATATGACTGATGCTGCGCAGCCATTGAGGCATTGCGCTCAATGGAAAAAACATACCTCCGCCAAGCATTGCCATGACCATAAATATTGCCCACGTTAAGCCGGCCACGCCCTGTTCTGTCCTACCGAGTGTACTGGCGATCATCATGAGTCCCACAAAGCAGAACACTACACAGGTTGCTGCCGGCACAAAAAGCATTGGCTCGCTAATAGGCATTTTAAAGATAACCTTCGCGCCGGCACACTGAAGACAAACCACGGCTGTGCATGCGAATAAGCACGCCAGAGTCTTCCCCCCAAGAATATTAACATGTGACAGCGGAGCTATTAGTAAACGCTGGAATGTCCCTACTCTGCGTTCGTTCACTATTGAAGCGGCAAACGTTGCCGCACAGGCTATAAGACCCCATATTGTCGCCGGAGCAAACGTAATCTGAAATGACGATTTAGGTCCCTCACTTTCCCTTCTGACATCCACCTTGGACACATTGAGCATGTCTCCATCAAAGCCTGACATATAATGGGAGTCGTTAAAGTCACGCAGCAACTTGTCGAATGAGTCAATGAGATTGAGAAGTAATCCGATCTCTATCGCGGTCAGTTTCGTTATCTGTTGTATGTCATTGCGCCAGACGTCAACCTGGCCGCGCATCCAATCGCGATCACGAACCTTTTCACCGAAAGCCTCAAACTGCGCCTTAACCAGGAGTCCCTCCAAGTAGCCGCTTTCCATACGTCGTGCTGGATCCACGGCTATCTCAAGCTTTGGGTTGTTACTATCGAAAATTGCTTCAAAACCATCTCCAAATCCTTCCTTTATGCAGATAGCCGCAACCTGCTTTCCAGTCCTCACCTGATCGAAAGCCTCATCCCTGCTACGGTGAGTCAAGCTAAGGGCCTCGTAGCACTCCAAACGCGATACGTAAAGTTGAGAGAATTCAGATTGGTCCTCGTCCACCAAAGCGACTTTCATTCCGGAAGGTCCTTTGTCGCCATTTGAAGTTATAGCTCCGAAGAAGAAGGAGATAATTGCAGGAAAACAAAACGCCATAAACAAAGCAAATTTATCTCGCCTCAATATACAAAGGTCCTTCAGTGCTAATATCAGTGATTTCTTCATTCGTCCCTTTAATCTGCCCAATCCAGCTAATTCGCTTTGCTATAGCTACGCGAAGGCGAGCAACTCAGCGAGCCTTCATGCATCGGCGAAGCGCTTCACAGAGACGAGTTGCCGAGGTGAGTGATCTCATCGAGATTGTTAGGCTTCTCTTCAAGCTCCGCCATGCTTTTTCGTGTTTAGCTATCTTGCCTTCGCAGCATAGCAACGCCCAGC